>NZ_JCAFUK010000012.1:0-144903 GCF_059371235.1 Stenotrophomonas sp. YJH_SMC_29
CGTTGGCGCGCACGTCGCGTGCGCAGGCGCGCGCAACGCACATCGCTCTGGTAGAGCCGGCCGCTGGCCGGCTTTGCCGATGCACCGTGCAACCAAGCTGCCGGCCAGCGGCCGGCACTACCGTGGGAACGGACTGGGTGCCGACCGTTGGCCCGCACGTCGCGTGCGCAGGCGCGCGCAACGCACATCGCTCTGGTAGAGCCGGCCGCTGGCCGGCTTTGCCGATGCACCGTGCAGCCAAGCTGCCGGCCAGCGGCCGGCACTACCGCGGGTGCGGACTGGGTGCGGACCGTTGGCCCGCCCGTCGCGTGCGCAGGCGCGCGCAACGCACATCGCTTTGGTAGAGCCGGCCGCTGGCCGGCCTTGCCGATGCACCGTGCGGCCAAGCTGCCGGCCAGCGGCCGGCACTACCGTGGGAACGGACTGAGTGCGGACCGCTGGCGCGCGCAACACACATCGCTCTGGTAGAGCCGGCCGCTGGCCGGCTTTTCCGATGCACTGTGCGGCCAAGCTGCCGGCCAGCGGCCGGCACTACCGTGGGAACGGACTGAGTGCGGACCGCTGGCGCGCGCAACGCGCATCGCTCTGGTAGAGCCGGCCGCTGGCCGGCTTTGTCGATGCACCGAGCGGCCAAGCTGCCGGCCAGCGGGCGGCACTACCGTGGGTGCAGACCGCTGGGCCGCACTCCATATTTCACGCGCAGGCCGCAATAATGGCGGCAGATCCGTCCACCGAGCCTGCATGCCTGCCCGACAATCCCGCCTCAGCCGCCTCTGGGCCCACGAAAAGGCCAGCTACGGCCTGCGCGTGTTCATCGCGCTGGCCACCGCGGTTGCTGTGTGCTGGCAGTTCGATGCACTGACTGCCCTGCCGGGCGTGTTCCTCGGCATCATCGCCAGTGCCATCGCGGAAACCGACGACAACTGGTGGGGCCGGACCAAGGCCGTGATGCTGTCGCTGCTGTGCTTCTGCCTCGCTGCGGCCTCGGTGATCTGGCTGTTCCCGTGGCCGTGGGTCTTCATCGGCGCGCTGGCACTGTCCACCTTCGGCCTGACCCTGCTTGGCGCGCTCGGCGAGCGCTACGCGTCCATTGCCCAGGCCACGGTGACGCTGGCGATCTACACCATGATCGGCCTGGAGCAGCACGGTGCCAGCGACCTGCACAGTGCGCTGGACGCGGTCAGCCACCTGCTGGCCGGTGCGGTCTGGTACGGCCTGTTGTCGATCCTGTGGACCGCGCTGTTCGCCAACCGGCCGGTGCGTGAGCGCGTTGCGCGGCTGTACCAGGAACTGGGCCGCTACCTGCAACTGAAGGCCGCGCTGTTCGAACCGGTGCGCGAAGCCGACCTGCAACGCCGCCAGCTCGACCTGGCCGAACAGAACCGCCGTGTGGTCGGTGCGTTGAACGAGGCCAAGACCGCGATCCTGGCCCGCTTCGGCCGCTCCGGCCGACCGGGGGTGAATTCCGGACTGTACCTGCGCCTGTACTACATGGCGCAGGATTTCCACGAGCGCGCCAGTTCCTCGCACTACCCCTATGGCGCGCTGGTGGACGCGTTCTTCCACAGCGACGTGCTGTACCGCTGCCAGCGCCTGCTCGACCTGCAGGGCCAGGCCTGCGCGCGCCTGGGCGAAGCGATCCGCCTGCGCCGCCCGTTCGTGTACGGCGAAAGCAACCAGCAGGCCGGGCGTGACCTGGCCGATGCGCTGGCCTACCTGCGCGACCAGCAGCGGCCGCAATGGCAGCGCCTGCTCGGTTCACTGGACCTGCTGGTGCACAACCTGCGCAGCATCGAACGGCGGCTGCTGGATGCCGAGCGTTCCGAAGCCAGCCTCGACAACGTCGACACCCGTCTGCGCGACAGCAACCCGCACACGTTGCGCGAGATGGGCGTGCGCATCCGCCAGCAGCTCACGCCCGGCTCGGTGCTGTTCCGCCATGGCCTGCGCATGGCGCTGGCGCTGATCGCCGGCTTTGCCGCGATCCGCCTGTTCAATGCGCAGAACGGCTCGTGGGTGCTGCTGACCATCGTGTTCGTGTGCCGGCCCAACTTCGGCGCCACCCGCCAGCGCCTGGCGCAGCGCATCGTCGGCACGCTGGCCGGCCTGGTGCTGACCTGGGCGCTGCTGCAGCTGTTCCCGCAACTGCACGTGCAGCTGCTGATCGCGCTGCTGTCGGCGCTGCTGTTCTTCTTCACCCGCACCGACCGCTACCTGGTGGCGTCGGCGGCCATCACGGTGATGGCCCTGACCTGTTTCAACCTGATCGGTGATGGCTTCGTGCTGATCGTGCCGCGCATGGTCGATACGGTGCTGGGCTGCGCGATCGCCGCAGCGGCGGCGTTCCTGATCCTGCCCGACTGGCAGGGCCGCCAGCTGCACCTGGTGCTGGCGCGCGTGCTGGACACCGCCGCCCGCTACCTGGATTCAGTGCTCGGCCAGTACCGCAGCGGCATGCGCGATGACCTTGCCTACCGCATCGCCCGCCGCGACATGCACAACGCCGATGCTGCGCTGTCCACCGCGCTGTCGAACATGCTGCGCGAGCCGGGCCATGTCCGCCGCAACCTGGACGCCGGCTTCCGTTTCCTGGCGCTGTCCAACACCCTGCTCGGTCATCTGTCGGCCCTGGGCGCGCATCGCGACCAGGTGGACAGCTATGCCGGCGATCCGCTGGCATTGGCGGCCGGTGAGCGCGTGCGCAAGGCACTGCAGCAGCTGGCCTCGGCGCTGGCCGCTCGGCAACCGGTCGCCGAGGATGACAACGACGCTGACCGCGCGGTGGCCGCAGAGCTGGAGCAGATCGAGGACGCGATGCCGCCGAAACTGCAGCTGATCCGTACGCAGATGGCACTGGTCCTGCGGATGCTGCCGAAGGTGCGGGCGGCGGCCAATGAGGCGGTAACCAGTCTGACCTGATCACGGGCAGGAATGCTAGGCTGCGCCGGTCAAGGAGGTTCCATGTCCGGTCACAACCAGTTCGCCCTGCTGCGCCAGCGCCGCTTCCTGCCGTTTTTCGTGGTGCAGGCGCTCGGTGCGTTCAATGACAACGTGTACCGGCAGGCGATCATCAGCATGCTGCTGTTCATGGCCGTGCCGGAAGAAGAACTGGGGTTGTACGCCACCCTGGCGCCGGCCATCTTCATCCTGCCGTATTTCCTGTTCTCGGCACTGGCCGGGCAGATCGCCGACAAGCTGGAGAAATCGCGCCTGATCGTGATCACCACCACCATGGAGATCGTGATCATGTCGCTGGCGGCCACCGGCTTCCTCACCCAGAGCCTGCCGGTGCTGCTGGTCGCCCTGTTCTGCACCGGCATGCAGTCGACCCTGTTCGGCCCGGTGAAGTATTCGGTCCTGCCCTCGGTGCTCAGGCCCGAGGAGCTGACCGGCGGCAACGGCCTGGTCGAGATGGGCACCTCGATGTCGATTCTCTCCGGCATGATCGTCGGTGGCCTGGTGTTCACCGTGGCCGGCAGCCACGGCACCGTGGTGGCCGCGTGCGCGATCATCGCACTGGCGATCTGCGGCAACATCGCCGCGCGCCTGATCCCGAAGGTCGATGCCGGCGACCCTGCCCTGAAGATCAACTGGAACCCGCTGCCGGAATCGCTGGCGGTGCTGCGCATGGCGCGCCAGCAGAAGGCCGTGCGCAACTCGATCCTGGGCGTGTCCTGGTTCTGGTTCGTCGGCACCGTACTGACCTCCCAGCTGCCGGCCTACGCGGTCACCCACCTGGGCGGCGAGCCGACCCTGTACATCTTCGCGCTGGCCCTGTTCTCGGTCGGCACCGGCGTCGGCTCGCTGCTGTGCGAAAAGCTGTCGGCCCGTACCGTGGAAATCGGCCTGGTGCCGCTGGGCGCGTTTGGCATGACCGCGTTCCTGCTCGACCTGTACTTCGCCCGCAGCGGCGAAGCGACCGTGCACGGGCTGACCATCGGGCCGTTCCTGCAGCAGCCCGGCAGCCTGCGCATCGTCATCGACCTGATCGGCATCGGCCTGTTCACCGGCATCTTCGTGGTACCCCTGTTCGCGCTGATCCAGAGCCGCACCCCGAAGGCGCAGATGTCGCGCGTGTTCGCGGCGTTGAACATCCAGAACTCGGGCTTCATCGTCGCTGCGGCGCTGCTGTCGCTGGCCGCGCACACGCTGCTGCACTGGACCATTCCGCAGCAGTTCCTGGCGCTGGCCATCGCCAACGCGCTGGTGGCGATCTACATCTTCACCATCGTCCCCGAATTCCTGATGCGCTTCCTCAGCTGGCTGATGGTGCGCACCCTGTACCGGCTGCGCCCGCACGGCATCGAGGCCAACGTGCCGGACGAAGGTGCCGCACTGCTGGTCTGCAACCACGTCAGCTACATGGACGCGCTGATCCTGTCGGCGACGATTCCGCGCCCGGTGCGCTTCGTCATGTACTACAAGATCTTCAACATCCCGGTGATGCGCTGGATATTCCGGACTGCCAAGGCGATCCCGATTGCCGGCGCGCGCGAGGACCCGGCGCTGATGCAGCGCGCGTTCGACGAGATCGACGCTGCGCTGGCCGAGGGTGAGCTGGTATGCATCTTCCCGGAAGGTGCGCTGACCCGCGACGGAGAGATGGCGCCGTTCAAGTCCGGCGTCGAGAAGATCCTCGAGCGACGGCCGGTGCCGGTGGTGCCGATGGCCCTGCGTGGCATGTGGTCGAGCATGTGGAGCCGGCGCGTCAGCCGGCTTGGCCGCATGCGGGTGCCGCGTCGTTTCCGCGCCACGGTCGAGGTGGTGGCGGCACCGGCCGTGGATGGCCGCGCCACCAGCGCCCCGGTGCTGGAGGCTCAGGTGCGGGCCCTGCGTGGTGATCACGCCTGATCGGCCGCGCGGCCGCCGGTAACCCTTGCAGGCAACAACCCCATCCCCCCTGCCACGACGGCCTCTGTTTCATTGCAGGGGCCGTCAGACGCGCCCGGTCAAGGGCCATACACGGCAGTATCTGACTGTAACCGCATACATGCAGCGCAGGTTGAGGTAGATTACGCACCCACAGGGGGGAGGTTCGGCCAATGCACCAGGGCCGGCCACCAAGGAATGGAGTCTCGCTTTGAATCAACCGCCACCGCTCAGCCGTCCGGTCTACATCCCCAACCATCTGGTCTGGGCAATCCTGACGACGCTGTTCTGCTGCCTGCCGTTGGGCGTGGTGTCGATCGTCTACGCCTCCCAGGTCGATGGCCGCCGCGCGGCGGGCGACCTGCCGGGGGCCTACAGCGCGTCGCGCAAGGCGGGCTGGTGGGCGGTGGCTTCGGCCGTGGCCCTGCCGGTCCTGTTGTTGTTGTGGTTCGGGCTGTTCGGCGGCTTGGCCGTACTGGGCGCTCTTTCCGACCAATGATTCACCACCACCACCCATCAAGGAGCTTGAACCCATGAACACCGCCACTCCGCAGGTCCCGAACAACCTGGTCTGGGCCATCCTGAGCACCCTGTTTTGCTGCCTGCCGGCCGGTATCGTGTCGATCGTCTACGCCGCGCAGGTCAACGGCAAGCTGGCCGCTGGCGATATCGCCGGTGCCCAGGAATCCTCGGCCAAGGCCAAGAAGTGGGCCATCTGGTCGGCCATCGCCGCCGTCGTGGTCGCCGTGCTGTACGGCATCCTGATCGTCGCTCTCGGCGGCATGGGTGCGATGAGCAACAGCGGCTACTGATCCGCGTGGACGGATCCGGCGCCTGCGCCGGATCCGTTGCTGCATGTCCGCACTGCCTTCCCGATCCCGACTGGCCCGCTGGGCACCGCTGCTGGCCGCCACCGGCCTGGCCGCCGGTGCCGCGCTGGTGCTGCGCAACGTCAATCCCTATGTCGCCGGCAATCCGTTGCCGAGCTGCCCGCTGTACGCGCTGACCGGCCTGTACTGCCCGGGCTGTGGCAGCACCCGCTGCCTGTATTCACTGGTCCACTTCGACCTGCCCGGCGCGATGGCGATGAACCCGCTGCTGGTCATCAGCCTGCCGTTCCTGTTGCTGATGCTGCTGAACACCGCCGGCATCCGCCCGCGCGTGCTCGACCCGTTGATGCGGGTACTGGCCAATCCCACGTTCTGGCTCTGGCTGCTGCCCGGGTATGCGCTGCTGCGCAACCTGCCGTGGGCACCGTTCACCGCACTGGCACCGGTCTAGGCTTCCAGCCAACGGCGCAGCCCCTCGTGATGGGCGGCGTTTGTCGATCATGGGATTGGCCGGGCGGGTGGACTGCGCAGGGGTCGCTGCAAGTACGTCCATGTAAGCTCGGTCGCCGCATCCATGCGGCTCACGCCCCTGCGCAGCCCACCCGCCCGGCCACGGACAGTTTCCGTGCACGTCCACCACGGAAAAGAAAAAGAAGATCAAAAGCGGAAGCGGATCGCTTCGCTACGCTCGCTCGGAGCCAAGCATGGCTCGGCTCTGGAGAACGTCCGTGCGCGGAAAACGGTCGAAGGCGGGGTGGGTCGGATGGCGGGGGTGTGAGCCGCATGGATGCGGCGACCAAGCCTCCATGGACGGATTCACGGCGTCCCCCGCCATCCGACCCACCCCGCCAACCCGCAGCAATCCAGCGGTTGCCGTTGCTGTTGCTCTGTTGCCTCTGCAGGTGCAGGGCTGCAAGCCCTGCCAAAACACCTACGTCACCCAGCCTGCAATCACCAGCAGGGCGAGAATCGCCAGCCACAGCAGCAGCATCCGCCACACCAGGCTCATCGCATCACGCAGGTCCGGCAGCCGCTGCCACACCGGCAACAGCCCGGCCTCGGTGTAATCGTGCGCATCCTCGCGCAGCTCGGCGTTGACGCTGGCCCGCGCCACCGCGCCCAGGAAACCGATGGTGCCCGCCAGGCGCTCGCCATGGGCCTGGCGCCAGGCCTTCCACGCCGTATCGAAGTTGCCCACCAGCGCCATCGAGAACGCCATCAGCTGCGCTACCGGCCACTCGATCCATCCCAGCAGGCGCTGCGCCAGTGCCAGCGGCTCCACCGGCACGCGTGCACGCATCGGGCTTTCCGCCATCAGCGCCAGCAAGCGGTAGCCCAACGCACCGGCCGGGCCCAGCAACAGGAACCAGAACAGCACCGCGAACCAGCGCCGCAGCGCATTGAGCACGGTCGCCTCGACCAGCGATGGCACGTCCTCGCGCAGGCTGCCGCCGGCGGATTGCAGGTTGCGCACGGCCGCCTGCCGCGTCGCCGCGTCATCGGCATCGATGATGGCTTCGATATCGCGATCCAGGTCGCGCGGCCCCCAGCACCAGGCCAGCACCGCCACGCCCAGCAGCAGCGACGGCAGGCCGAACAGCACCCCGCGCAGCAGCCACGCCAGCAGCGCCATCAGCAACAGCGGCGGCAGCAGCGCCAGCGCCACACCGGCCGGTCCCTGCCATGCCTTGCCGCCGTGCGCGTCCAGCCAGCCCAGCCAGCGCCGGAAGCCGTCGAAACGGCGCAGCGAAGCGGCAGCGGCGGGGGCAACATGGCCCAGGGCCAGCGCCACCAGCACGGCGGCCAGAGTGGTGAACATGGCAGGTCTCCCTACGAAACAGAACGCTCGGCGCCGCTACCTTACCTGTCGCAGCGGCCCCCTCAGCGGTGAACCGGACTGTAACCCGGGCCGTGTTCAGGTGGCGGCAATACAGCGGCCACCACGGCCCGGCGGCAGCGTCGGCTCAGCCCTGCTGCTCGCGGTACCAGTGCTCGATGAGCCCACGCGAAATCGAGATCGGCGGCGACAGGCGGATCCCCTCGCCGTCATCCTCCACATCACGGGCCAGCGCAGCGCCAACTTCGTCGGCACTGAACCAGCGCGCATCCTCCAGCTCGCCATCCACGGTCGGCAGGTCGTCCAATGCCTGCGCACGGAAGCCGACCATCAGCGCGCCGGGGAACGGCCATGGTTGCGATCCGAGATACTGACAGGCGGTTACCCGCACCTTGCTCTCCTCATGGACTTCGCGCACCACGGTCTGCTCGAAGGTCTCGCCGGGTTCGACGAAGCCGGCCAGCACCGAGTAACGACGCGGGGCCCAGTTCGACTGCCGGCCCAGCAACAACCGCCCCTGGTTTTCCACCGCGACAATCACGGCCGGATCCACGCGGGGGTAATGTTCGGTGGAACACTGCGCGCAACGGCCGACGAAGCCGCCCCGGGCGAATGCCACGGCACCGCCACACACACCGCAGAAGCGGGTGCGCGAGTGCCAGTAGGACATGCCGCGGGCATAGCTGAAGGCGGTCGCGTCAGCCGTCGACCACAGCAAGGCCGCCTGGCGCAGATCAAGGCGTCTGGGTGCGCTCACCGTGACATTGGCGGCTTCGACCGAGAACCATGCCTGTTCCCCACGCAGGCCAAGGAAGATCGCAGCACCGGGGCCACCACCGATGTCGGCGCCGGTCAGCGCCAACGGCTGGTCATCATCGCCGGTGAAGGCGCTGCCGTCCTGATCGAGGACGAGGATGCGCGCGCCCGGCCACAGGCGCGCCAATGCATCGGCATCCTCGCGCAGGGCATCGGCGCGCTCCAGGGGTTCGCCAACGAAGGCAAAACCGGAAAGCGGCGAAGGAGTATTGGGCATCCGCCAAGCGTGCCGCCAATCGAGGCGGGTGGCAAGGTCGGCACTGTGCGCAGTTTGCCCGTGTGGTCCACAGGCGCGGTCGCGGGCACCGCGCATCCACGCGTGGCGTGGATCTGCTACATGCTGAAGCTGCTGCCGCAGCCGCAGGTGGTCTTCGCGTTCGGGTTGCGGATCACGAACTGCGCACCGGTCAGGCTCTCGGTGTAATCCACCTCGGCCCCCATCAGGTACTGCAGGCTCAGCGGGTCGACCAGCAGGGTCACCCCGCTGGTCTGCACCGCCAGGTCGTCCTCGGCACGGTTCTCATCGAACTCGAACCCGTACTGGAAGCCCGAACAGCCACCGCCCTCGATGTACACGCGCAGCGCCAGGTCGGGGTTGCCCTCTTCCTGGATCAGGGATTTGACCTTGGCGGCCGCCGACTCGGTGAAGTTCAGCGGACGCTCCAGTGACTGGTAATCGGGCGCGGCAACCGGGGTGGCGCCGGGCAGGGAGACTAGCGTACTCATGCTGCCAGCATGGGGGTGCCGGCGACGGCTTTCAAGCCATCGCCTCGGCCAGCTTGCGGCGCGCGGCGGTGTCGCCCTTGTCGCCCTTGGCCTCGTCGCCGTCCGGTGCCGGCAGCGCCGCGACCGGTGCGCTGGCATGGATCAGGCGGCCGTTCAGCTGGGCCCCCGCATTCATCTCCACCACCTGGTAATGGACATTGCCATTGACCCGTGCGCTCGGGGTCAGTTCGACCTTCTCGGTGGCATGCACGTCGCCGTCCAGGCGGCCACTGATGACCACCACCTGCGCGCGGATCTCGCCCTCGATCACGCCATGCTCGGCAACCGTCAGGGTTGCACCACTGGCGCCTTCGCTGGCAATCACCTTGCCGTGGATGCGGCCTTCCACATACAGCCCCCCACTGAATTCCACGTCACCGCGGATCACCACCTGGTTGCCGATCAGGGCATCCACCACCAGCTGGCCGTCACGGTTGGATTTGCTGCTTCCGAACATCTGCCTACTCCCCTTTGCTGGCCGGCGCACCGGCCTGTTTCCAGTCGAATACCTGGGTGGTACCCCCCGTACCACTCCCCAATGTCACCCGCACGCGTTGCGGGGTGAAGTCAGCCGGCAGCATCACGCTGCCGGTGAGCTGCTGGAAGTACCGGAACGAGTAATCCTGTCCCGGCACCTTGCTGCGCTGGTGCAGATCATCCCAGCTGATCGTGGCCAGCTTGCCGTTCTTCACGCCTTCCACGGTGAAGCGCATCTGCCCCTGGCTGATGGCACCGCGGTTGAGGTTCTGGGTCAGCACGGCGGTGTACTGCCAGGTGCCGGCCGCCTCCGGGCTGAACTCGATCGAATGGGTGTTCAGGCCCTTGCGCTGGCTGGTCGAGCCGACCAGTCGCTCGTAGAAGGCGACATCGGCGCGCAGCCCGGCGATTTCCTCATCGCGTTCGGCCAGCGAGGACTGCACCTCGGTGTTGGCGGCGCGGCTGATGCGGTCGGAGGCTTCCAGCGTGGCCTGCTTCTGGCGCAGCTCGGTCAACTGCGCCTGCAGCGTCTCGGCACGCTTCTCGGCGGCCTGCAGGCGCTGGCCCTGGGCATCGCGCGGGGTGGCCATCCAGCAGCCGCCAAGCACCGCCAGCACCAGGCTGAGCAGCCAGATGCCGCCGATCACCAGCAGGCGGCGACGGTCGGCAGGCGGTTGCGGCGCGCCGGGCAGGCGGACCTGCACGCGCATGGGAGGACGGTTGGTCATGGGTGGTTTCCGGGGTATCGCGAGGGCGACACCGGTACGGCCCCTGTGGCAAACGACGGGTTAGTGTATGACAGGACGAGGGGGTTTCCTGCGCCCTGGCCGGCCACGGTCTGTGGCGTTCAGGCACGCCATCGTCGATAGTGTGGCCCCCTGCACAGTTCCGTCGCCGGAGCACCGCCATGACCGAAGCCCACCTGTTCGTGATCGGCATCCTGCTGGCCTGGCTGGCCGGAATCCGCGTCTACCTCACCGTGTTCGGCGTCGGCCTGGCCGGCCTGCTCGGCTGGGTCGAGCTGCCGTCCGCCCTGCAGGCCACCGAATCCTGGTGGGTGCTGGGCACGTCGGCAGCACTGGCCATCGCCGAGTTCTTCGCCGACAAGATTCCCGGCGTGGACTCGGTCTGGGACCTGGTGCAGACGCTTGCACGCGTGCCGGCCGGCGCGTTCCTCGCAGCGGCCACCCTGTCGCCGGACGGTCAGCTCGGCGCCGGCGCACTCGCCGCCGGTGCCGGCGTCGCCCTGGCCAGCCACGGCCTGAAGGCCGGCACCCGCGCCCTGCTCAACACCTCACCGGAACCGGCCAGCAACTGGGTGGCGTCCGCTGCCGAAGACACCGTGGCGGTCGGCGGGCTGGCACTGGCGTTGGCGCATCCGTGGATCGCCCTGGTGGTGGTGCTGGCCTGCAGCCTGGCCGGCGCACTGCTGGTGTGGCTGGTCTGGCGCGCACTGTGGAAGGGCGTGCGCTGGCTGGCGCGCGGTGCATCCGCATCAGCCCCCGGGCACACCGGCAGCGGCTGAGCACCGGGCTTGTCGCATAATGGACGCGAACACCAGGAGCACCGATGGCCGCAAACGAATCCCCCGCGGGCGCCCGCCCGGGACGCGCTGAAACCCCTCCGGCCGATCATTGGCAACGCTGGACGCCGGAGGTGGCGCCGCCTGCGGTTGCCGCACCGATGGCTGCGGCCCCGCCCGCCGTGGCGGCCGATGTGCCTGCCCCGGTCAACGGCGCACCGCCGCCGCTGCCCGGTCCGATCACCGCGGCCGAAGCCGGCAACAACGATCTTGCCCCACCGTCATCGGACTCGCCCTACCGCGTGCTGATCGTCGAAGACGATCGTGCGCAGGCCCTGTTCGCGCAGAGCGTGCTGCACGGCGCCGGCATGCAGGCGATCGTGCACAGCGACGCCGATGGCGCGCTGCAGGCGATCAAGGAACACCGCCCCGACCTGATCCTGATGGATCTGCACCTGCCCGGGCTGGATGGCATGCGGCTGACCGCACTGATCCGCCAGCAGCCCGGCCTGCAGCTGCTGCCGATCGTGTTCCTCAGCGGTGATCCGGATCCGGAGCGCCAGTTCGAAGTACTCGACAGCGGCGCCGACGATTACCTGAGCAAGCCGATCCGGCCCCGCCACCTGATCGCCGCGGTGGCCAACCGCATCCGCCGCGCACGCGCCCAGGCGGCGACCCTGCCTGGTGCCAGCGGCGCACCGGCCACCAGCAATCCGGAAACCGGGCTGCCGACGCGCCATCACGTGCTGCAGCAGCTCAACACCGCACTTGCCCACCGCGACCGCGGCGGCGTGTTCTTCGTCGAAGTGGCCAGCGCGCTGGGCCTGCGCGAGCGCTATGGCTATGCCGCGTTTGAACGGCTGATGGTGCAGGCCGGGCAGCGCCTGGCCGAGGCCGGGCATCCGCACCTGCTGGCCCGCCTGAACGACAACAGCTTCCTGCTGCTGGCCCGCAACGCCGACGAGGACGCGCTGGAGGGCATCGCCGCTTCCCTGCGCGAGCAGCTGTCGGCACGCGCCTTCGTGATCCGCGACGACGAATCGGTGCACCTGCGCGGCGTGGTCGGCTATGCCCCCCTGTCACCGGGCTTCGAGGATGCCAACAGTGCGCTGGAGGCGGTCGAGCGCACCACCCTGCAGGCCCGCCTGCTCAGTGCCGGCGTGGCGGGCCATGTGCATCGCCAGGCGGTCACCGAACAGGAGCATCTGGCCCTGCTGGAAGGCCAGCTGGAACTGGCCTACCAGCCGATCGTCGCCGTTGCCGGTGGCAACACCGCGCAGTACCAGCTGCTGCTGCGCCTGCGCCAGGCCGATGGCACGGTGCTGGCCGCCGGCCAGGTGATCCCGGCGGCGGAAGCAGCGGGCCGCATCGCCGACCTCGACCAGCAGGTCATGGACCACGCGCTGGGGCTGCTGGATCTGTACCGGCACGCGACGCAGCCGCTGAACCTGTTCGTCTCGCAGTCGCTGCGCACCCTGCAGCGCGATGCCTTCGCCGACTGGCTGCTGGAATCGCTGCAGCAACGTGACCTGCCCGGCGCTGCGCTGGTGATCGACGTGCGCTTGCCCGATGCGCTGATCCACACCGTGCCGCTGCAGCAGTTCTGCCAGCGCATGGCCAGTGCCGGGGTGCGCTTCTGCCTGAGCCAGTTCGAACCCGGCGGCGAGGCCGACGCCCTGCTGACCCAGCTGCCGCTGTCGTTCGTGCGCATGGCCGCGCGCTTCTCCAGCAGCCATTCCAACCCCGCCACGCGCGAGGAACTGCGCAAGGCGATCGAACAGGCGCATGCCGCCGGACTGAAGATCATCGGCCAGCAGATCGAGGATCCGCAGGCGGCTGCGGCGATGTGGGTCGGCGGCGTGGACTACATCCAGGGCAACATGGTGCAGTCGGCCGGCAGCGACCTGAACTTCGACTTCCACAACGCGGTGCTCTGACGTGCCGCTGTGGGGCGTGCTGCTGGTTGCCCTCGCTGCAGCCGCCCCGGCGCTGGTGGTGGGCCTGCGCCTGCGCGCGCGCGCCCAGGCACTGGCCCAGCTGCGGCGCGCCCACGACGCGCTCGCCG
The DNA here is from genome assembly GCF_059371235.1 of Stenotrophomonas sp. YJH_SMC_29. Taxonomy (NCBI): domain Bacteria; kingdom Pseudomonadati; phylum Pseudomonadota; class Gammaproteobacteria; order Lysobacterales; family Lysobacteraceae; genus Stenotrophomonas; species Stenotrophomonas sp. YJH_SMC_29. The sequence continues at coordinate 13,182 of NZ_JCAFUK010000012.1, forward strand.
CTGAGCGCGACCAGCTGCGCCGCACCACCGAACGCCAGGGCCAGCTCGAGCAGCAGCTGCTGCAGGCCAAGCAGGCCGCCGAAGCGGCTGCGCTGGCCAAGGGCGAGTTCCTGGCCACGATGAGCCACGAGATCCGCACCCCGCTCAATGGCATCCTGCCGATGCTGGAGCTGATCGCGCGCGGGCCGCTGGGCGAAGACCAGCGACAGATGCTGGCCACTGCCTCGGCCAGCTCGCAGCAGCTGCTGCGCATCGTCGACGACATCCTCGATTACTCACGGCTGGAGGCACAGGCGCTGGAACTGGAGATCACCAGTTTCAACCTGCGCGATCTGCTCGATGGCGTCGTCCAGCTGATGCAGCGCGCGGCCGATGCCAAGGGCCTGGCCCTGGCCCTGCAGCTTGATCCATCGGTGCGCCTGCCGGTGCGCGGCGACCCGGTACGCCTGCGCCAGGTCCTGAGCAACCTGCTGGCCAACGCGATCAAGTTCACCGCGCGCGGCCACGTGCAGCTACGCGTGCTGCGCCTGGGCGAAGGCGCCGCACAGCACCAGCTGCGTTTCGAGGTCATCGATACCGGCATCGGCATCGATGAAGCCCTGCAGGCGCGCCTGTTCCAGTCCTTCAGCCAGGCCGACGCCTCGACCACCCGCATCTATGGCGGCACCGGCCTGGGCCTGGCCATCTGCAAACGCATCATCGACCTGATGCACGGCCGCATCGGCGTGCAGTCCACGCCCGGCCAGGGTGCTACGTTCTGGTTCGAGATTCCGCTGCTGAAGGTGCCGGGCGACCTGCCCGCGATGTCGCGGGCGCCGGCCCCGCTGCTGCTGTTCAGTGCCGACGCGCCGCTGCAGGCCCGCATCGGGCGCATCGCGGCCCACCATGGGCTGCAGGTACAGGTGCTGTCGCAGCTGGACGCCGTGGTCGAACGCCTGCGCGCGGCGCCACGGCCCGGACAACCGGCACCGGCCTGGCTGCTGGTCGACGCGCGCGCGCGCCGCAGCGGCGAGGCGACGCTGCAGCAGGCACTGGCCGAGCGCGGTGACGACGACACACTGCAGGTGCTCTGGCTGCAGGATGACGCACCGGCGCAACGACCGCGCCAGCGCCAGCTGCCCACGCACTTCGACGATGCCGCCGTGCATGCGCTGCTGGCTGCACCGGTCACCCCTGCCCGCCCCGCAGCACTGCTGGCCAACGCGGACGACGCGCAACCGGTGGCCTCGCTGCCGCCGCTGCATCTGCGCGTGCTGCTGGTGGAGGACAACACGGTCAACCGCATGGTGGCCGAGCAGCTGCTGCGCGTGTTCCAGTGCGAGGTCCGCAATGCGGCCGATGGCGAGCAGGCACTGCTTGCCCTGCGCCAGGGTGAGGTGGACGTCGTATTGATGGATTGCCAGATGCCGGTGCTGGACGGCTACGCCGCCACGCGCCACTGGCGTGCCGAAGAAGCAGAAACCGGTCGTGCGCGACTGCCGATCATCGCAATGACCGCCAACGCCATGGCCGGCGACCGCGAGCGCTGCCTGCAGGCGGGGATGGACGATTACCTGTCCAAGCCGATCGACCGCGCCACGCTGCACGCGCTGCTGCAGCGCTGGGGTCGCCGGAACGCGGCCTCGTTGCCGCTGCCTTCCGTAGAGCCGGCGGCAGCGGCAGGCGCGGCTGCCAACGTCGCTGGCGACGGCCTGGAGCAGGCGCCCCAAGGCGATGACGGCCCGGTCGGCACGACGCCGCAACCGGTCCTCGACCGCGGGGTGCTGGACGAACTGCGCGCGGTGATCGGCGACGCTGCGACCCAGATCGTTACGGTCTTTCTGGAAGATGCACCGGTCATGGTGCAGCAGCTGCAGCAGGCCGCGCAGGCCGGTGATGAGCCGCGCCTGCAGGCGCTCGCGCACAGCCTGAAATCATCGAGCGCGAACGTGGGCGCGCTGTCGCTGTCGGCGGTTGCGCAGCGAATCGAGCACGAAGCCCGGAGTGGCAGCCTGCAGCGCCCCGCGGTCGCGGTGGCGCTGCTGGTGGCCGAATTCGCCCGCGCACGGGTGGCGCTGACCGGCTACCTGGCACAGCATCGCGCCGGCCAGTCCGGCTGATTCACTCTTCCAGCTTGCTCAGCAGGTACTTCGGCTCACCGATGCGCTCGATCAGGTCGAGCTGGGTTTCCAGCCAGTCGATGTGCTCTTCTTCCGAATCGAGAATCTTCACGAACAGCTGGCGGCTGACGTAGTCGCCGACCGAATCGGCATGGGCGACGGCCTCGCGCAGGGTGACCACGCCATCGCGTTCCAGCGACAGGTCGCACTGCAGGATCTCGGTCGGGTTTTCGCCGATGCGCAGCTTGCCCAGCGCCTGGAAGTTCGGCAGGCCTTCGAGGAACAGGATGCGGTCGGCGAGCATGTCGGCATGCTTCATCTCGTCGATCGATTCCTTGTACTCGTGTTCGGCCAGTTCCTTGATGCCCCAGTTCTTCAGCATCTTGGCGTGCAGGAAGTACTGGTTGATCGCGGTCAACTCGTTGTAGAGGACCTTGTTGAGGAATTCGATGACCTTGGTGTCGCCCTTCATGGGGATGCTCCTGCACGCTGAAAACGCAGGCACTTTAACGCCTTGCGTATCGGGGTGAAGGAACGCGAATCGTGCGCATTGGCCTGCGCGGCCGCGCGTGAAGGATGCGAAAGCGCGGCGTCATTGCGCCGCGAAAGAACCGCTCAGGCGACCTGTGCCAGGCCGAGGACCGGCAGCGGCAGGTCATGGGTCGCGCGCGCCTTGGCCAGCAGATCACCCGCCATGTCCAGGCAGGAACCGCAGGTGGCACCACATCCGGTACGCATGGTCAGTTCGGCCACCGTACTGACGCCATGGCTGGCGGCTTCGCGGATCTGGTGGTCGGTGACTCCGTTGCAGATGCAGACGTACACAGGCGGGAACCGGGCTGGCAGGCCAGTAGCGGCCTGTTGGCTATTCCAATGGAAACGAGAATGGTTGTCAATCAGAGACCTGAACCATTCTCGATACCGTTCAGGCTGTCAGCTCGCCGGACCGTCGCCGGTGGCCTTCTTCGGCCAATAGCCCCGGGTCCGGGGGCGCTTGCGCGGCCGGTCGTGGCCGGCGGTGTGGCCGGGCATCCAGGCCTCGGCCGCACTCTTGGGCATGGCGGTGACGCCCGGCCCTGCCACCCCGCGCGCCAACGGCGCCAGGTGTCGCAACGCGCGCGCATAGACCCCGCGCTTGAACATCACCACGTGCTCCACCGGGTACCAGAAATCGACCCAGCGCCAGTGGTCGAACTCGGGCGAGTCGGTGTGGTCCAGCTTCACGTGGGATTCGTCGCCGGTCAGGCGCAGCAGGAACCAGACCTGCTTCTGGCCGATGCAGACCTGCCGCTCGTTGCGGCGGATGGCCCGCGCCGGCAGCTTGTAGCGCAGCCAGCCGGGTGTCGCCCCGAGCACTTCCACATGCTCAGGCAGCAGGCCGGTCTCTTCCTGCAGTTCACGATACATGGCCTCGACAGGCGTCTCGTCGGTATTCATGCCGCCCTGCGGGAACTGCCAACCATCCCGGCGCACGCGTCGTGCCCAGAACACCTGGCCGTCCTGCCGCATCAGCACGATGCCGACGTTCGGTCGATAGCCGTCCGGATCGATCACGATGCGGACTCCTAAAAAATCTACTGGTCGGGACTATCCCACGCCGTCTGTCGGCCCACAAGCACGGCACAAAAGTGTTGACAGGGGCCATACACATCCGCAGAATAGCGGGCTCACCAAGGCTATGTAGCTCAGCCGGTTAGAGCACAGCACTCATAATGCTGGGGTCGGTGGTTCGAGTCCACCCATAGCCACCACGCTGAAATTCAAGTTGTTTTTCAGTGTGAAGAGTGAGAAAATAGTTGCACGTTTTGCCCCGTCGCCAAGCGGTAAGGCACCTGACTCTGACTCAGGCATTCGGTGGTTCGAATCCATCCGGGGCAGCCAAATTAAAAGCAAAAGGCCAGATCGAAAGATCTGGCCTTTTGCTTTTAATCTGGTCGCGCATTCCACCTTATCCCCGCGCCTGTCGGCACACCCGCTTGAACACCAAGGGGACCCTCCTCCAGAGAGAGGCCCGGGGTCGGATCCTTTTCCAAAGGAAAGGGCCCTGACCCCACCCCTTCCGAGATGCGAAACCATGGGTAGTGCCGGCCGCTGGCCGGCAACCAGGAAATCCATGACCCCAGAACGACAAAAGCCCGGCCGAAGCCGGGCTTTTGCTTTTCCATCCAGCGGGCCCCCGAAGGGGCCCAACCAGGCGCGGTGGATCAGCGCTTGGAGAACTGGGTGGCGCGGCGGGCCTTGTGCAGACCGACCTTCTTACGCTCGACCTCACGGGCGTCGCGGGTCATGAAGCCAGCCTTGCGCAGCTCGGACTTCAGGCTTTCGTCGTACTCGACCAGCGCACGGGCGATGCCCAGGCGGATCGCACCGGCCTGGCCGGTGGTGCCGCCGCCAGCGGCGGTGACCAGGATGTCGAAGCTCTCGGTGTTCTTGGTCAGCTCGAGCGGCTGGCGCACGATCATGCGCGCGGTCTCACGACCGAAGAACTCGTCCAGCGGACGGCCATTGACGGTGATGTTGCCCGAACCCTTGCGCAGGAACACGCGAGCGGTGGAGGACTTGCGGCGGCCAGTGCCGTAGTTTTGAGTGATAGCCATGATTAGATATCCAGAACCTGCGGCTGCTGTGCGGCGTGCGGATGCTCAGTGCCGGCGTAGACCTTGAGCTTGCGGTACATCTGGCGACCCAGCGGGCCCTTCGGCAGCATGCCCTTCACGGCGATCTCGATCACGCGCTCCGGGTGGCGCTCCAGCGCCTGGGCCAGGGATTCGGTCTTCAGGTTGCCGATGTAACCGGTGAAACGGTGATACATCTTGTCCTGCAGTTTCTTGCCGGTGACGGCAATCTTTTCTGCATTGATGACGACCAGGTAGTCGCCGGTATCAACGTGCGGGGTGTAGACCGGCTTGTGCTTGCCACGCAGACGGCGGGCCAGCTCGGTGGCGAGACGGCCCAGGGTCTTGCCCTCGGCGTCGACGAGGTACCAGTCGCGCTGGACGGTCTCGTTCTTGGCAGTGAAAGTGCTCATGAAGAACTCTAGGTTAGGTCGGGCTCATTGCGGCGAAGGACTCGCCGGAACTCTGCCACGCGTTGTGAAAGGTGAAGCGCAAGAGGCGGGATTGTACGCAGGTCACGCCCGCGATGCAAGCCGGCCCCGCCGCGGGTTGGCAGGGGGACGGGGCCGGGCGAGAATCGACGGGTCTTCCGCCCCGCCGCGTACCGCCATGACCGTGCCCCGCCAGACCACCCCGCTGGACCACCTGCTGACCGAGGCGCAGCGCGCCCTGGACACCGTGTTCGGCAACCCGCCGGCGGCCCGTCCCTACCCCGCCACGGACACCGGCGAGCCCGGCATGGATCGCGCCGAGCGCCGCCACGCGGCTGGCCTGATGCGGATCAACCACGTGGGCGAGGTCTGCGCGCAGGGCCTGTATTTCGGCCAGGCCGCCGTGGCCCGTGACCCGGCCACGCGTGACCATCTGCTGGAAGCGGCCCAGGAAGAAACCGACCACCTGGCCTGGTGCGCCACCCGGCTGGCCGAACTGGACAGCCGTCCCAGCCTGTTCAACCCCCTGTGGTACGCCGGCAGCTACACCATCGGCACCCTGGCCGGGCTGCGTGGCGACGGCTGGAACCTGGGCTTCGTGGTCGAGACCGAGCGCCAGGTGGAAGCCCATCTGGACGAGCACCTGGTCGACCTGCCGGCCGGCGACCTGCGCAGCCGCGCGGTCATCCAGGTGATGAAGGAAGACGAGGCGCGCCATGCGGAGCATGCCGAGCAGGCCGGCGCACGCCGCCTGCCGTTCCCGATCCCCGGCGCGATGGCCCTGGCCTCCAGGGTGATGAAGGCCATTGCCTACCGGCTGTAGCCGCGACACGCGGTCCGTTGTGACCGCCCGGTCGGCCAGCGGCCGGCACGACAGATCAGTTCGGCGAGACCAGCTTCAGGCCGATCACGCCGGCCACGATCAGTCCCACGCAGGCCAGGCGGGCCGGCGACGCGCTGTCGTTGAACAGGTAGATGCCCAGCACCGCCACGCCCATGGCTCCGATGCCGGTCCAGATCGCGTAGGCGGTGCCGACCGGGATGCTCTTCATCGCCTGGCTCATCAGGTACAGGCTGATCAGGGCCGACACCACCGTGGCAACGGTGGGCAGGGGTTTGCTGAAACCTTCCGAGTACTTCATTCCGAGGGCGAAACCGATCTCGAACAGGCCGGCCAGCAGCAGGTAGATCCAGGGCATGGGTGGGGGCTCCTTACCTTTCTTGGGAAAACAAAACGGCCCGGTGTTTTCACACCGGGCCGTGGGTCGGCACATCACCGTGGAACAATATCGCAAGTGCGACACCAGTTCCACGGGGCGGGTCGTCCCGCCTGGGCGGCGATGCCTGCAGGCATCGCGCATGGGGCTTACTCGGACAGGTTCCGGCCGTGGAACAGCTCTTCGATCTCGCGCTTGAGCAGCGCTTCGATCTTCATGCGCTCCTTGAACGACAGGTTCTTGGCCTTTTCCTCGAACAGGTACTGATCCAGGTCGAAGTCCTTCAGGTGCATCTTCGTGTGGAAGATGTTCTCCTGGTAGACGTTGACGTCGAACATCTCGTAACGCGACTTGATGTTCTTGGCCAGGAAGTTCTGGATCGAGTTGATCTTGTGGTCGATGAAGTGCTTCTTGCCCTTCACATCGCGGGTGAAGCCACGGACGCGGTAGTCCATGATCACGATGTCCGACTCAAGGCTCTCGATCAGGTAGTTCAGGGCCTTCAGCGGGGAAATGACGCCACAGGTGGCTACGTCGATGTCCGCGCGGAACGTCGCGATGCCTTCCTGCGGATGGGTTTCCGGGTAGGTATGGACAGTGATGTGGCTCTTGTCCATGTGCGCGACCACCGCGTCGGAGATCAGCTCCTTGCCGGCCAGCTTCTTGTCGATCACCGGTTCTTCGGAGATCAGGATGGTCACCGAGGCACCCTGCGGGTCGTAGTCCTGGCGGGCCACGTTCAGGATGTTGGCACCGATGATCTCGGCGACATCGGTCAAGATTTGAGTCAGCCTGTCGGCGTTGTACTCTTCATCGATGTATTCAATGTAACGCTGACGCTCCTCTTCGGTGCGCGCGTAACACACGTCATAGATGTTGAAGCTCAGCGCCTTGGTGAGGTTGTTGAAACCCTGCAGCCTCAGGCGAGGCAACGGCTTGACCACGGCGGTCGATTCCTGTGTAAGAAGGGAAAGGGGGAATTATGGGGCAAACTGCCCCCGGGGGGAACGTGAAGACGCAAGAGTTCTGGCACACTGTTTGCCCTTAACAATTGCGCTGGTTAAGCTCCGCTATCGACCCCGTGAATCCGTTCATGCGCAGAGGGAGCGCCCCTATCGTGTCAACCGTGCGCCTAGCTAGCAGTCCACTGGCCCTGGATATCGCCACAATCGATCGTTTCCTGGCGCACAGCCACAGGCGGCGATATCCCACCCGTACCGACGTCTTCCGACCCGGTGACCCGGCGGGAACCCTGTATTACGTCATCAGCGGCTCGGTCTCGATCATGGCCGAGGAAGATGACGACCGCGAGCTTGTGCTGGGCTACTTCGGTGCCGGCGAATTCGTCGGCGAGATGGGCCTGTTCGTCGAATCGGACCGCCGCGAGGTGATCCTGCGGACCCGCACCGCCTGCGAGCTGGCTGAAATCAGCTACGAGCGCCTGCATCAGCTGTTCCTCGGCCCGCTGTCGGCCGATGCCCCGCGCCTGCTGTACGCGCTGGGCCAGCAGATCTCCAGGCGCCTGCTCGACACCAGCCGCAAGGCCAGCCGACTGGCATTCCTGGACGTCACCGACCGGATCGTGCGCACCCTGCACGACCTGGCGCAGGAACCGGAAGCAATGAGCCACCCGCAGGGCAGCCAGCTGCGCGTCTCGCGCCAGGAACTGGCACGCCTGGTCGGCTGCTCGCGCGAAATGGCCGGCCGCGTGCTGAAGAAGCTGCAGACCGACGGCCTGCTGCATGCCCGCGGCAAGACCGTGGTGCTGTACGGCACCCGTTGACCGTTGAGCCCCCGGTGGGTGCGGACCTTGGTCCGCCCCCCTTCGCGCGCTAGGCTCGGGGCATGGAGCTGAGCAGCGAATTCTGGTGGTTCATCCTCATCGGCCTGGGCGCACAGCTGGTCGACGGCGCGCTGGGCATGGCCTTCGGCCTGGTGTCCTCGTCGGTGATGCTGAGCATGGGCCTGCCGCCGGCGCAGGTCAGCGCGAGCATCCACACCGCCGAAGTGTTCACCACTGGTGCCTCGGGTGTGTCGCACCTCGCAGCCGGAAATGTCGATAAACGCCTGTTCCTGCGCCTGGCCCTGCCTGGCGCGGTGGGCGGTGCCGTGGGCGCGTACGTGCTCACGCAGATCCCGGGCGAGATCATCCGGCCACTGATCTACCTGTACCTGCTGGTGCTGGCGATCATCATCCTGGCCCGCGCGGCCGGACGCTGGATGCCCAAGGGCGAGATCCGCCGGGTACCGGTGCTGGGTTTCTTCGCGGGCCTGCTCGACGCCAGCGGCGGTGGCGGCTGGGGGCCGATCGCCACGTCCACCCTGCTCGCCCGTGGTGGCCAGGCGCGTACCACGATCGGTACGGTCAATGCGGCGGAGTTCGTGGTCACGCTGACGGTGTCGGCGACCTTCCTGCTGTCGATGGGGGTGCAGCACCTGCAGATCGTCGCCGGCCTGCTGATCGGCGGCATGATGGCCGCGCCGGTGGCGGCGATCCTGGTCAAGCGGGTGAAAGAGCGCTGGGTGCTGGTGGCCGTCGGCGTGCTGGTGCTGGGGATCAGCCTGTTCCAGGTCGGGCACGCGGTGTACGGGTACCTGGGGCATTGAGCGTTTGCCGGCCAGCGGCCGGCACTACCGCGACGGAGGAGGGTAGTGCCGGCCGCTGGCCGGCAGATCCGTCATCGTGCGATGGGGTCAGGCCCCCGACGGGATCTGGCCCCGGGCTACGCCTTGTCGCCGCCCCGGTCCACGCAACCCCAGTTGAGGATGCGGGTGCCGGCTGGCAGCACGCGGCGGAAGAACGCCACCCGGCCCGGCTTCGGGTTCACCACCACCGGCGCCTTGGCCGCCAGCAGCAGCGGCAGGTCGGCGGTACTGTCGGAATAGGCGATATCGATGTCGCCATAGCCGCGCTCGCGCAGCATGCGCATCTTTTCTTCGTTGTGGCAGTGACGGGTCGGGCCGACGCCGCCCAGCCGCGGGCCGACCTCGGTGCCGATCACCGGCACGTCCTGGTGGGCCACGAAGGCCAGGATGGCGCGTGCCAGTTCCGGCGGCGCGCCGGTGGCGACCACCACGCGGTCGCCCTTGGCACGGTGCGCGGCGAACACCTCCAGCGCCTGCGGCAGCAGCTTGGCGCGCATCTGCGCCTGGTTGCGCAGCACATAGGCGTCGATCACCTTGTTGAAGTCGCGGGCACGATGCAGGCCGAAGCTGCCGATCCACACATAGACCGAGATGCCCGCACGGCGGGTCGGCAGCATCGCCACCATCGGCCCGGCGATCGGCGTGACCAGCAGTGCCGCCAGCATGCGCAACGGGTTGCGCTTGATCAGCGAGGCGAACAGGTGGGTGCCCGAATCGCCGTCGTAGAGGGTGTGGTCGAAGTCGAAGACCACCAGCGGCGCATCCTCGCGCGGCGTTGGATAGTGCGTTGTCATGCCGCGAAGAATAGCTGACGCAGGCCCTCGCCCGGCTCTTCCACGCGCATGAAGGCCTCGCCGACCAGGAAGGCATGGATCCCGGCATCGCGCATCAGCGCGACATCCTGCGGGCCGAGGATGCCGCTCTCGGTGACCAGCAGGCGGTCACGCGGCACGGCCTGCTGCATGTCCAGCGTGGTCTGCAGCGACACCTCGAACGTGCGCAGGTTGCGGTTGTTGATGCCGATCATCGGCGCCGGCACCTGCAGGGCGCGCTCCAGTTCATCGATGTCGTGCACTTCCACCAGCACGTCCATGCCCAGCGACAACGCCAATTCGGACAACGTGGCCAGCTGGGTGTCGTCCAGCGCGGCCACGATCAGCAGGATGCAGTCGGCGCCCAGCACGCGTGCCTCGTACACCTGGTAGGCGTCGATCACGAAGTCCTTGCGCAGCACCGGCAGCGTGCAGGCCTCGCGCGCCTGCTGCAGGTAGGCGTCGGCGCCCTGGAAGAAATCCACGTCGGTCAGCACCGACAGGCAGCTGGCACCGCCGAACTCGTAGCTGACGGCGATGTCGGCCGGGCGGAAGTCCGGGCGGATGACGCCCTTGGACGGGCTGGCCTTCTTCACCTCGGCGATCACCGCCGGGTCGCCGTTGGCCACCGCCGCCTGCAACGCGCGCACGAAGCCACGTACCGGCGGGGCGCTGGCCACGGCGGCCTGCAGCGCCTCGAGCGGGCGCTGGGCGCGGCGCTGGGCCACTTCTTCGGCCTTGCGGGCCAGGATCGTCTGCAGGATGTCGCTCATCGTCTTCGGGTCGGTGCGGGGGGCGGTGAGGACGGCCATTATCGGCCATCGACGGGGTCAGGCTGAACCGCGCGCTCAGGCAACCAGCGCGCGGGTGGTTTCCACGTACTGCTGCAGGCGCTGGCGGGCGCTGCCGTTGGCAATGGCGGCACGGGCGCGGGCCAGGCCATCGCCGATGTCGCTGGCCACGCCGGCCACGTACAGGGCGGCGCCGGCATTCAACGCAACGATGTCCAGCGCCGGGCCGGACACGTTGTCCAGCACGGCGCGCAGCATCTGGATGGACTGCTCCGGGCCGTCCACGCGCAGGTTGCGGCTGGCCGACATGGCGATGCCGAAGTCCTCCGGGTGGATCTCGTACTCACGCACCTTGCCGTCGCGCAGCTCGCCGACCAGAGTGCCGGCGCCCAGCGAGATCTCGTCCATGTTGTCGCGGCCCCAGACCACCATGGCGCGCTCGGTGCCCAGCTCGCGCAGCACGCGGGCCTGGATGCCCACCAGATCGGGATGGAACACGCCCATCAGTACCGACGGCGCGCTGGCCGGATTGGTCAGCGGGCCGAGGATGTTGAAGATGGTGCGCACGCCCATTTCGCGGCGTACCGGCGCGACCACCTTCATCGAGGGGTGATGGATCGGCGCGAACATGAAGCCGATGCCGGTCCGGTCGATGGCGGCGGCCACCTGGTCCGGCTGCAGTTCGATCACCGCGCCCAGCGCTTCCAGCGCGTCGGCACTGCCGGACTTGGAAGACACGCTGCGGTTGCCGTGCTTGGCCACGCGCGCACCGGCGGCAGCGGCCACGAACATCGAGCAGGTGGAGATGTTGAAGGTGTGCGAGCCATCACCACCGGTACCGACGATATCAACCAGGTTGGAGGTATCGGCCACCGGCACTGGCCGGGCGAATTCACGCATCACGGTGGCCGCCGCGGCGATCTCGTCCACGGTCTCCTTCTTCACCCGCAGGCCGGTGAGGATCGCCGCGGTCATCATCGGCGACACGTCGCCGCGCATGATCTGCCGCATCAGGTCGACCATTTCGTCGAAGAAGATTTCGCGATGCTCGATGGTGCGATGCAGGGCTTCCTGGGGGGAGAAGCTCATGGGAATGCTCCTTGGATCAGGCCGCCGGGCGCTGCAGGAAATTGCGCAGCAGGGCGTGACCGTGTTCGGTGAGGATGGATTCGGGGTGGAACTGCACGCCCTCCACCGGGAACTGGCGGTGGCGCAGGCCCATGATCTCTTCGATCGAGCCGTCCTCGTTCTCGGTCCAGGCGGTCACTTCCAGCACATCGGGCAGGCTGTTCTTGTCCACCACCAGCGAGTGGTAGCGGGTGGCCTGGTAGCGGTCGGGCAGGCCGGCGAACACGCCCTTGCCTTCATGGCGGATCGGCGAGGTCTTGCCGTGCATGATGTTGCCGGCACGGATGACAGTGCCGCCGTAGACCTGGCCGATGCCCTGGTGGCCCAGGCACACGCCGAGGATCGGCGTGGTCGGGCCCAGGCGCTGGATCAATTCCAGCGACACGCCCGCTTCGTTGGGCGTGCACGGGCCAGGCGAGATGACGATGCGCTCGGGTTTCTGCGCGGCGATCTCATCCACGCTCATCGCATCATTGCGCACCACCTTCACTTCGGCGCCCAGCGTCTGCAGGTACTGCACGAGGTTGTAGGTGAAGCTGTCGTAGTTGTCGATCATCCACAACATGGTCAGGTTCCGTCGCTTATCAGGAAAATGGCGTATACGTTTTCGGTGTAGGTGATGGGGCCGGCTTCAACGGATTCGGGCTCAGCGGGCGCAGGCGCCGAGGCGGGCGCGTAGCTGCCGGTCACCGAGATCCTGTCGAGATCCCCGCCGTCTTCGCCCGGCTGCGGCCATTGCCCGGCCTGGATGCCGTAGGCGAAGTTCGGCGCCACGTCGGAGATGCTGTACAGACCGCGCAGCCGCGTGCCGTAGGCCTTGGCCAGGCCCTGCGCGGACTGGCGGGTCTGGGCTGCGGCCTCGCCCTTGAGTTCGCGCCGCAACGCCGCTTCGCCCGAGTAGGTCGGCGCCATGCTGCTGACCTGCACGTTCTCGTTGGCCTTCAACGCACCCAGGACGTCCTGCATCGCCTTCACGCTGGCAAAGCTGGCGCGCAGCTGGCGCGACACGCGGGTACCGATGAAGACCTGCCGGTTCTGCTCGTAGCGCGTCGCCGGGCCGATCCGCAGGTTGTCCGCACGCACGCTGCCCTCCACCGCCTTGTGCTGCTTGAACAGCGCCAGCACGCGGGCCACGTTGCCCTGCACGCGGCGGCGCGCCGCATCGGCATCCATGTCGGTCTCTTCGATGTTCAACTGCAGGCCGAACCGGTCCGGCATCACCGTGCGGGTGCCCTGCCCCTTCACCAGCAGGTGCGGCTGCGAGGGGATGGTATTGGCCTGCGCCCACGCAGACGGGGCCATCGTGGCCAGCAGCGACGACCACAGTAATGCGCTCAGCAGCTTCATGCGGTACTCCTTGTCTTGAATGGGAACAGCAGGAGGTGCCGCGGCGCAGGCCACGGCACGGAAAGGCTCACAGGCCCTTGGCAGCCTGGGCGACAGCGCGGAACAGCGCGCGGCCCTTGTTCATCGTCTCGTCCCATTCCTTGTCCGGGTCCGAGTCGTAGACGATGCCGGCACCGGCCTGCACGTACAGGCGGCCATCCTTGATCACCGCGGTGCGGATCGCGATCGCGGTATCGGCATCGCCATGCCAGCCGATGTAGCCGATGCTGCCGGCATAGACGTTGCGCTTGATCGGTTCCAGCTCGCGGATCACTTCCAGCGCGCGGATCTTCGGCGCGCCGCTGACCGTGCCGGCCGGGAACGTGGCACGCAGCACGTCGGCATAGCTCAGCCCCGGCTGCAGCTGCCCGGTGACTTCGCTGACGATGTGCATGACGTGGCTGTAGCGTTCGATCACGAACTGCTCGCCCACTTCCACGGTGCCGGCCTTCGAGACGCGGCCAGCATCGTTGCGGCCGAGGTCGATCAGCATCAGGTGCTCGGCGCGTTCCTTCGGGTCGGCCAGCAGCTCGGCTTCCAGCGCCAGGTCCTGCTCGACGGTAGCGCCACGCGGGCGGGTGCCGGCGATCGGGCGCACGGTGACTTCGCCATCCTGAAGGCGTACCAGGATTTCCGGCGAGGAACCGACCACCTGCAGGTCGCCGACATCCAGGAAGTACATGTACGGCGACGGATTCAGTGCACGCAGCGCGCGGTACACATCCACCGGGCGCGCCTTGAACGGCACGCTCAGGCGCTGGCTGAGCACCACCTGGAAGATGTCGCCGGCGCGGATGTATTCCTTGCTGCGCTGGACCGCATCGACGAACCCTTCGCGGGTGAACCCGGAGACGAAATCCGATTCATCCAGCACGTCGCTGTTGAGCGGGGCGGGATAGCCGGCACCCGGTGCACGCAGCTTCGCCGTCAGGGCATCCAGGCGCGCCTGGGCCTGTTCGAAGGCACCGTCGACGCGCGGGTCGGCGTGCACGATCAGGTACAGCCGGCCCTTCAGATTGTCGAACACCGCCAGCTCGTTGGAGTCCAGCAGCAGGATGTCCGGCGTGCCCAGTTCATCGCGGCCAGCGGGCGGGGCCAGGCGCGGCTCGATGTAGCCGATGCACTCGAAACCGAACCAGCCGACCAGGCCACCGGTGAAGCCCGGCAGGCCGTCCAGCTTCGGCACCGAGTGGGCGCTGCGCAGTGCCTCGACTTCGGCGAACGGGTCGGCCACCTCGCGGGTGTCAACCACCTGGCCGTCTTCGCGCACGGTCAGCGTGTGGCCATGGAAGGCGTACACGCGCCGCGCCGGCAGCCCGATGATCGAGTAACGACCAAAGCGCTCGCCGCCTTCGACGGATTCAAACAGGTAGGTATTGGGGCCGTCGGCGAGCTTCAGATAGACCGAGAGCGGCGTGTCCAGGTCGGACAGCACTTCACGGACGACGGGAATATGGGTGTGGCCTTCAGCGGCCTGCTGCTGAAACTGAGCGTGCGAGTTCAAGACGACTTTCCTTCCGGGACACAGCGTTATGGGGGCGGACGACGGCAACGGGCCACCATCGCCACCAACGGCGTGCGGAAGAAAGGGTATGCGGGGTCGTCAGGCTGGACACCCCTTGACTGTATCGCAGCTTGGTCGGCAGGGGAACCCTGGGAAACTGAACCACGGGACGGGCGGGGCCGGCCACGGGAACCGACGACGCGGACCGGTAGAGTCGACTGTTGGTCGACTTGCGCGCGTCGCGCGGGGTTTTACGCCGTCGGAACGAAGAGCAGTCGACTGACAGTCGACTCTACCCCCTACCCATCTAACCCCTGCCCCGCCAGCAACGGGCAACCGACCGGCAGGTGCATCCGCACCCTGCCCGGCACGCACGCGATGCGGAACTGGCGCGCCTGCACCGGCTCGCCGTCCAGGTTGAGCGTCAGCGGCCGCTCGGCTTGCACCTGCAGCCACGGCAGCCTCGCGCGCGTGGCCAATTGTTCGAGCGCGGCCTGCGTGCCGGACTTCAGCATCTGGCCGAGGGTCGCGGTGACCTCCCCTTCCAGCTCTGGCAGCACGGTGACATCCAGCAGCCCGTCGTCGATCAGGGCCTGCGGGCACAGCTGCTGGCCACCGCCGGCCTGGCGGCCATTGCCGATGCCGAGCGCGATGAAGTCGCCTTCCCACGCGAAATCCGGGCCGGACAGGCGCGCGGTGATCGGCTCGATGCGGCCCAGCTTGGCAATGCCGGTGATCACGTAGGCCAGCCCACCCAGCATCTTCTTCAAGCCGGCATCGGTCTCCACCGTCACCTGCGTGCCAAAGCCACCGCTGGCGAGATTGGCGCACCACCAGGGCGTGCCATCGGCGTCCACGCGCAGCAGGTCGATGGCATGCGGCGGTGCCTGGCCGATCAGGGCAAAGGCCTCCTGGGGCCCGGTCGGGATGCCGGCAGCCGTGGCGAAATCGTTGGCGGTCCCCATCGGGATCAGCGCCAGCGAAGGCAGCGCCTGCGCCGGTTCATCGCGATGGGCCAGGGTTTCGGCCACCGCACTGAGCGTGCCGTCGCCACCGGCGGCCACGATCACGTCCACGCCATGGTCGATGGCTTCGGCAACGTAGCGTTCGGCGTCGCCGTCTTCCCAGGTCACCCGTCCGTCCAGCTGCACGCCCTGCCCGCGCCAGTGGCCGACGGCATCGCGCAGCTCCTCGTTGCCAGCGGATTTTCCATTGAGGATCAGGCGCCAGCGCGGGGTGGTCATGCAGAGCTTCCAGGACAGGGGGGGCACAGGCTAGCAATCGCGCGTTCGCTGCCAGTGAACGCCAACGCTTGGAAGCCGTAGATCCACGCCATGCGTGGATGATGGTGCAGGCGAGCCGACGCGGCACCGCAACCGCGATGTCATGCAGATGTCATTGCCGGCCCGGAGAATGGAAGGCCATAGCAGGGACGATGGATGGAGGCAGGATCAGCCTCCCACGCATGCAGCGAAGCCACGCCCGTGATGGGCGTGGCTTTTTTTTGCCCGGCCGTAGATCCACGCCGTGCGTGGATGCACGTCATCTCACCCGTTGGCGAAATCGTGCAGCGCCTGGCCCTGCAGCCGGTACACGGTCCACTCGTCCTGCGGCTTCGCGCCGGCAGCGGTGTAGAACGCGATGGCCGGGGTGTTCCAGTCCAGCACCGACCACTCGAACCGGCCGCAGCCTTCGGCAACGGCCTGGCGGGCGATGTACTTCAGCAGCGCCCTGCCAGCGCCTGCGCCACGCTTTTCCTGGCTGACATACAGGTCTTCCAGGTAGATGCCCTTGCGGCCCAGCCAGGTCGAGTAGTTGTAGAAATACACGGCGTAACCGATGGCCTCGCCACCGGCTTCGCAGATCAGGGCGCGTGCCGTGGCATCGGGTCCGAACAGGCTCTCGGCGATGCCGATCTCATCGGTCTGCACCGAGTGCTCGGCCTTCTCGTAAATGGCCAGCTCGCGGATGAAATGCAGGATCAGACCGGCATCGGCCACGGTGGCCGGGCGGATGTTCAACACGGCCACCGTGCTCATGGTTCAGCCCCGCGCCGCGGCAACGTTGGCGCGCATCTGCGCGATCACGTCCTGGTAGCTGGTCTTGGCATTGAAGATGGCCGAACCGGCGACGAAGGTATCGGCGCCAGCGGCAGCGATCTGGCCGATGTTGTCGGCCTTCACGCCACCGTCGATCTCCAGGCGGATGTCCTTGCCGCTGGCGTCGATCATCTTGCGCACGACCTTCAGCTTGTCCAGCGCCGAGGGGATGAAGGCCTGGCCGCCGAAGCCCGGATTGACCGACATCAGCAGCACCAGGTCCAGGTCCTCCAGCACCCAGTCGAGGATGTCCACCGGCGTGGCCGGATTGAGCACGATGCCCGGCTTGCAGCCCAGCGAGCGGATCAGCTGGATGGTGCGGTGCACGTGGCGGCTCGCCTCCGGATGGAAGCTGATGTAGGTGGCACCGGCCTCGGCGAAGTCCGGAATGATGCGGTCCACCGGCTCGACCATCAGGTGCACGTCGATCGGTGCGGTCACGCCGTGCTTGCGCAGCGCCTGGCAGACCATCGGGCCGATGGTCAGGTTCGGCACGTAGTGGTTGTCCATCACGTCGAAGTGGACCCAGTCCGC
Source organism: Stenotrophomonas sp. YJH_SMC_29 (assembly GCF_059371235.1). Taxonomy (NCBI): domain Bacteria; kingdom Pseudomonadati; phylum Pseudomonadota; class Gammaproteobacteria; order Lysobacterales; family Lysobacteraceae; genus Stenotrophomonas; species Stenotrophomonas sp. YJH_SMC_29. Next base: position 30,444 of record NZ_JCAFUK010000012.1, read on the forward strand.
GCCGGCGGCGAGGACGTTGTCGACTTCCTCGCCGAGGCGGGCGAAGTTGGCGGACAGGATGGAGGGGGCGATGAGGCAGTGGGACATGGCCGGGCCTTGCAACGAGGGGAAAGGGGTCAGCGCTTGCGCAGGGTCTTGATGCGGTCGTAGGCGGCATTGATCCGCCGCGACTTCTGCTCGGCCTGCTGCTGCAGCTCGGGGGCGGCGCCGCCAAGCTTGTCGGGGTGGTACTGGGAGATCAGCTTGCGGTAGGCGCGCTCGATCTCGGCATCGGTGGCCTCGGAGGTCAGCCCCAGCTCCCGGTACGGGTTCTCCTTGTTCAGGCGGAACCAGTCCGAGTCGAAGGCGTGGCCGATCAGCAGCCCCACCACGGCGCCGAACAGCGGATTGGGCCGGAACAGCAGGGCGCCGGCGATGAATCCGAGCAGTTTTCCGTACCAGCGCATGGCGCTCCGGGGTGGACCGACGAAATGGACGCTCATTTTACGTCACAGCGGGCCCGGACCGCTTTACACTAGGCCGCCCGCTGGTCAGCGGGCCCGCCGGGTCCGTTGGGCAGCAGCCGTATCGACAACGCCCCAGGAGTGCCCGTGCCAACCACGCTGTTGCAATCCGATCTCCCCGGCCTGCCCTTGCGCCATCGCGGCAAGGTGCGTGATGTGTTCGATATCCCGCGCGAGCGGCTGCCAGCCGGAACCCCGCCGGGCGATTACCTGCTGATGGTGGCCACCGATCGCCTGTCGGCGTTCGATGTGGTGCTGCCCGACCCGATCCCGGGCAAGGGCGAGATGCTCTGCCAGGTCTCCAACTTCTGGTTCGCCAAGACCGCGCACCTGATGCCCAACCACCTGACCGGCATCGACGTGGCCAGCGTGCTGCCCGAGGGCGTGGATCCGGCCCTGTACGCCCGGCGCGCGGTGGTCACCCGCAAGCTGAAGCCGGTGCCGGTGGAAGCGATCGCGCGCGGCTACCTGATCGGCAGCGGCTGGAAGGACTACCAGCGCACCGGCAAGGTCAGCGGCATCGACCTGCCCGATGGCCTGCGCCAGGCCGAGCAGCTGCCCGAGCCGATCTTCACCCCGTCGACCAAGGCCGCCGTCGGCGACCACGACGAGAACATCGATTTCGATGCGATGGTGAAGCAGGTCGGTGCGGAACTGGCCGAGCGCGTGCGCGACGCCACCCTGCGCATCTACAAGTTCGCCGCCGATTACGCCCGCGAACGCGGCATCCTCCTGGCCGACACCAAGTTCGAGTTCGGTACCGACGCCGATGGCCGCCTGTACATCATGGACGAGATGCTGACGCCGGATTCCTCGCGTTACTGGCCGGCCGACGAGTACGAAGTGGGCACCAGCCCGCCGAGCTACGACAAGCAGTTCGTGCGCGATTACCTGGAGACGCTGGACTGGGGCAAGACCGCCCCGGGCCCGACCATCCCGGCCGAGATCATCGAGCGCACCCGCGCCAAGTACGCCGAAGCGCTGCAGCGCCTGGCCGGGATCAGCGTCGACTGATCCCCTGCGCCCCCCGGCCGGAAAGGCGGGGGGCGTTCTGAACGCGGTAGTGCCGGCCGCTGGCCGGCAACCTCAGCGAACACCTGCAGCCAGGCATGGCCTGGCTCTACTGCCGGTTGCCCGCGGTAGTGCCGGCCGCTGGCCGGCAACCTCGCGAACTCGGCTATGCTCTGGAGTGCCGGCCAGCGGCCGGCACTACCGTTGTCCGAGGAAGCGACGCAGCATGCAGACATCCACCCAGCTTGCGCGGCCGATCGACCGCTATTTCGCCAGCTACTCCGACGACCATCGCAATGTGATCAACCAGCGCATCCACGTGGTGGCGGTGCCGGCGATCCTGTGGTCGGTGGTGGCCCTGCTGTGGTGCCTGCCACCGCTGATCACCTGGTTCCAGTACGGCATCTGGTCGGCGTTGGCGATGTTCAGTGCCTGGTGCTTCTACAACAAGCTGTCGCGTCCGCTGGGCATCGGCATGCTCATCCAGTTCTTCGTGTTCGGCTGCCTGTGCCGCCTGCTGGAGGCCGAGATCGGCCTGCAGGGGCTGCGCTGGCTGGCGGCAGGGGTGTTCGTGGTGGCCTGGATCGCGCAGTTCATCGGCCACAAGTTCGAGGGCCGCAAGCCCAGCTTCCTGACCGACCTGACCTACCTGCTGATCGGCCCGGCCTGGGTGATGGCCAAGCTCTACCGCAAGCTCGACTGGCGCTACTGACCTTGCGGTGGCCGACAGTGGCCGTCGTTTCCTGAACGGGCGGATTCCGTCACCCACGCTCCACGGCGGCCCTGCCAGCCTGCGGCAGTGACTCGCTCCCCACCTCTCGCCCGTTGGCGGCAGCCCCTGTGCGACAGGGCCTGCGGTCTCCCTGCGTGGGCGTAGGGTGTCCCCCGAGGGCAAGCGGGGAGGAGCAACAGGAACGCGATGCTGCGCCGCGAAAAAAATGAATCAGCGGACGTTACATGCAGTTGATCGCCGTTCGATGGGTTTCGGCGACATTTCGCAGCCTGTTATCCTCCCTGACCTGCTCGTGAATCATGGATTCCCTGCATGCTCCCCAGCCTGCCCCTGCTGCTGGCCCTGCCGTTCCTGATGGCAGCGGCCGTTGCGGCCTTCCCCCGTAGTTCGCGCTCCACTGCTGCCTGGCTGGCGGCACTGGCGCCGTTGGGCGGGCTGGCCATCCTCGGCTGGCTGACCCCGTCGGTGCTCGACGGCCAGGTGGTCCGCACGCTGGTGCCGTGGCTGCCGCAGATCGGCCTGGACTTCACCCTGCGACTGGACGGGCTGGCCTGGATGTTCGCCGGTCTGGTGCTCGGCATCGGCGCGCTGGTGGTGCTGTATGCGCGCTACTACCTGAGCCAGCAGGACAACGCGCACCGCTTCTACTGCTACCTGCTGCTGTTCATGGGTGCCATGCTGGGCATGGTGCTGTCGGGCAACCTGCTGCTGCTGATGATCTTCTGGGAAATGACCAGCATCAGCTCGTTCCTGCTGATCGGCTTCTGGTCGCACCGCCAGGACGCGCGCGAAGGCGCACGCATGGCGCTGGTGATCACCGGCGGCGGCGGCCTGGCCCTGCTCGGTGGCGTGCTGCTGATCGGCCGCATCGTCGGCAGCTTCGACCTGGACGTGGTGCTGGCCGCCGGCGAGCAGATCCGCGCCAGCGCGCTCTATCCGTACGCACTGTTGCTGGTGCTGGCCGGCATCTTCACCAAGAGCGCGCAGTTCCCGTTCCACTTCTGGCTGCCACACGCGATGGCCGCGCCGACCCCGGTCTCGGCCTACCTGCACTCGGCCACCATGGTGAAGGCCGGCGTCTTCCTGCTGGCGCGCCTGCACCCGGTGCTGGCCGGCAGCGACCTGTTCTTCTACACGGTCAGCGGCATCGGTGCGCTCACGCTGCTGATCGGTGCCTGGAACGCGATCTTCCAGCACGACCTGAAGGGCCTGCTGGCCTATTCGACGATCTCGCACCTGGGCCTGATCACCCTGCTGTTCGGCCTGTCCACGCCGATGGCGGTAGTGGCCGGTGTGTTCCATATCCTCAACCACGCCACCTTCAAGGCCTCGCTGTTCATGGCCGCCGGCATCATCGACCACGAGACCGGCACCCGCGACATGCGCAAGCTGGGCGGGCTGCGCAGGCTGATGCCGTTCACCAGCGCGCTGGCGATCATCGCTTCGCTGGCGATGGCTGGCATCCCGCTGCTCAATGGCTTCCTGTCGAAGGAAATGCTGTTCGCCGAAGCGATCACGGCCGGCGGCCCGGGAATCATGCGCACGGCGGTGTCGATCGCTGCGTTGCTGGCTGGCGTATTCGGGGTGGCGTACAGCCTGCGCTTCGTGCACGACACCTTCTTCGGCCCCGGCCCGCACGACCTGGACCGCGTGCCCCACGAACCGCCGCGCTGGATGAAGGTGCCGGTGGAACTGCTGGTGGTGATCTGCATCGCGGTGGGCGTGGCACCGGCACTGACCGTAGCGCCGGTGCTGCACGCCGCTGCGGCCTCGATCCTCGGCGACGCCATGCCCGAGTACAGCCTGGCGGTATGGCACGGCTTCAACCTGCCGCTGGCGATGAGCGCGATCGGCGTGGTCGGCGGCGTGGCCCTGTACTTCGGCCTGCGCAAGCTGATCAACCTGCACGCCGTGACCAACGTCAGCACTGGCCGCAATGTGTTCCATGCGCAGCTGGACGCGATCTCCGCACTGGCCATGCGGCTGACCAACGGCATCGCCAACGGCAGCCTGCAGCGCATGCTGCTGGGCCTGGTGCTGGTGGCGATCGTGGCCGCCGCCGCGCCGTTCGTGGCCAACCCCGCCTCGCCGGACTGGACCAGGCCACAGCCGATCCCGCTGTTGGGCTGGGCGCTGTGGCTGGTGATGATGGCCTGCGCGGTGGCTACCCTGCGCATCTACAAGCAGCGCCTGCTGGCGGTGCTGCTGGTCGGCGGCGTCGGCCTGATGGTGGCGCTGACCTTCGTGTTCCTGTCCGCGCCCGACCTGGCCCTGACCCAGCTGCTGGTGGAGATGGTGACGCTGGTGCTGATGCTGCTGGGCATGAACTACCTGCCGGCGCAGTCCGGGCCGGAGCGGCCGCGCTGGCGCAAGCGCCGCGATGCGGTGATCGCGATCATCGCCGGTGCCGGGCTTGGCGCGCTGGCCTACTCCGCGATGACCCTGCCGCCGAACACCATGGCCGGCGAGCTGCTCGCCCGGGCGCTGCCCGAGGCCTACGGCCAGAACGTGGTCAACGTGATCCTGGTGGACTTCCGCGGCTTCGATACCTTCGGCGAGATCACCGTGTTCGGCATCGCCGCGCTGGTGGTGCATGCGCTGCTGCGGCGTACGCGGATGGCACCGGAGCAGATCATGCCCGGCCCGCCGATCAAGCTGCCGGTGCCGGCCGACCTGGCCCAGATCATGTTCCCGCTGACCCTGACCGTGTCGATCTTCCTGTTCCTGCGCGGCCACAACGCACCGGGCGGTGGCTTCATCGCCGGCCTGGTGCTGGCGGTGCCGCTGCTGATCCAATACGTGATCCAGGGCACCGCGTCGGTGGAGTCGCGCTTCGGCTTCGACTACATCCGTTGCATCGGCATGGGCCTGCTGATCGCCCTGCTCAGCGGCAGCGCCTCGATGCTGTTCGGCGTGCCGTTCCTGACCAGCGGCCATCTCGACCTGCACCTGCCGCTGATCGGCGAGGTGCCGCTGGCCAGTGCGATTGGTTTTGACATCGGCGTCTACCTGGTGGTGTTCGGCGGCGCCATGCTGATGCTGTCGATGATGGGCACGATCAAGCCGTCGCGTACCCGCACTGCCCGCAAGGGCGAGATCGACCTGCAACGCCGTTCGGCACGCACCGGGGAGATGCACTGATGGAACTGGCCCTGGCCACCGCGATCGGCGTGCTGACCGCCATCGGCATCTACCTGCTGCTGCGTGCGCGCAGCTTCGATGTGATCCTCGGCATGACCTTCCTGTCCTATGCGACCAACCTGCTGATCTTCGCCGGTGGCCGGGTGGTGCTGGGCAAGGCGCCGGTGCTGCAGGAAGGCGTGGACAGCCACCTCGGCAACTACACCGACCCGCTGCCGCAGGCGCTGGTGCTGACCGCGATCGTGATCGCCTTCGCGATGACCGCGGTGAGCATCGTGCTGGCCATGCGCAGCCGCAGCGACAACCACAGCGACCATGTGGACGCCCATGAGCCGGATGACGACCTGCAGGATGAACGCGCGCCGCCGCGCCAGGGCGAGGACCGCGCATGAACCATCTGGTGATCCTGCCGATCCTGATTCCGCTGCTGGGTGCCGCACTGTCGCTGTTCGTCGAACACCGCCGCTATGGCCCCCGGGTGCAGCGCGCGGTGGCCTGGACCGCCCTGTCGGCGCTGGCGCTGGCGGTGGGCCTGCTGTTTGCCACCACCGCCGGCGGCGAGATCAACGTCTACCTGCTCGGCGACTGGCCGTCGCGGCTGGGCATCGCACTGGTGGCCGACCGGCTGTCGGCGTGGATGCTGCTGACCACCCTGCTGCTGGCCATCCCCTGCCTGCTGCATGCCTGTTCCGGCTGGGACCGCCGCGCCCCGCACTTCCACGCGTTGTTCCAGTTCCAGCTGGTCGGCCTCAACGGGGCGTTCCTGACCGGCGACATCTTCAACCTGTTCGTGTTCTTCGAGGTGATGCTGATCGCCTCCTACGGCCTGCTGCTCAGCGGCGGTCGTGGCCTGCGCATGCGCATCGGCCTGCACTACGTGGTGTTCAACGTCACCGCCTCGACCCTGTTCCTGATCGCGCTGGGCCTGCTGTACGCCACCCTGGGTTCGCTGAACATGGCCGAGCTGTCGCAGCGCATCGCGCAGGTACCGCCGGCACAGCTGACGCTGGTGAAGGCGACGATGGGCCTGTTGCTGCTGGTGTTCTGCGCCAAGGCCGCGCTGATGCCGCTCTACCTGTGGCTGCCGGAAGCCTATTCGCGCGCGCCGGCGGCGGTCGCCGCGCTGTTTGCGATCATGACCAAGGTCGGCCTGTACTCGGTGCTGCGCATCCAGATGCTGTGGTTCGGCGACGACGCAGGCGCGATGGCCGGCTATGGCCGCGACTGGCTGCTGTGGGCCGGCGTGGCGACGCTGGTGCTCGGTGGCCTGGGTGCACTGGCCGCGACCCGCCTGCGCGTCCTGATCTCGTACCTGGTGATCGTGTCGGCGGCCACGCTGTTCATCGCCTTCTCGGTGGGCACGCCGCAGGTTCTCTCGGCGGGCCTGTACTACCTGCCGCACAGCAGCTTCGTCGCCGCCGCGCTGTTCCTGATCGCCGACCTGATCCGTCGTCGTCGCGGCGGTGCCAGCGACCGCAAGGAAGTGGTGGCGCCGATGCCGGGCAAGGAAACCCCAGCGGTGCTGTTCCTGATCGGGGCAGTGTCGGTGGCCGGCCTGCCGCCGCTGTCCGGCTTCCTGGCCAAGGCCGCGCTGCTGGCCGGCATGCCGGCGCAGTACACCGGGCCGGTCTGGACCGCCGTGCTGGTCAGCAGCCTGCTGGTGATCATGGGCCTGACCCGCGGCGGCATCCGCCTGTTCTGGCGCGTGCCGCCGGTCGACCCGGAGGCACCGAAGCCGCGCAAGGCTCCCCTGCGCCGGGTGGAGCTCTACGCCGCCTGCCTGTTGCTGGCCTACGGCATCGGGATGACGCTGGCCGCTGCACCGTTGATGCGCTACACCGACGCCACCGCCGCACAGCTGCTGCAACCCAGCGAGTACGTGCAGCAGCTGCGCGCGACCACGCCGGAGATCCGCCAGCCATGACTGCCCAGCGCTCCCTGTTCCGCCGCCTGATCCCCTCGCCGATGCTCAGCATCATGGTGGTGGCGTTCTGGCTGCTGATGTCCGACAGCTTCACCCTCGGCCAGATCGTGCTGGGGCTGCTGCTGGGCGTGGTGGTGCCGCTGTTCGCCGCGCGCCTGGACCGCGAGTTCGCGCGCATCGGTACGCTGCGGCCACTGCCCAAGCTGGTGTGCGTGACCCTGTGGGACATCCTGATGTCCAACATCCGCGTCGCCCTGCAGGTGCTGGGCCCGGAAAAGAACATCCACCCGGGTTTCATCTGGCTGCCGCTGGACATCGCCAACATCCACGGCATCGCCGCGCTGACCAGCATGATCACCCTGACCCCGGGCACGGTCTCGGCCGCGCTCAGCGACGACCGCAGGTTCCTGCTGGTGCACGTGCTGCACCTGGAGGACCCCCAGGACCTGATCGATACGATCAAGCGCCGTTACGAGGCGCCGTTGATGGAGATCTTCCCATGACCGGTTTTGAAGTCATCCAGACCACCCTGGTGGTGTGCATGCACGTGGTCGGCCTGGCCATGCTGCTGGCCACCTGGCGCCTGCTGCGCGGGCCGACCGTGCCCGACCGCATTCTCGCCCTGGACACCTTGTCGGTGACCGCGATCGCCGAGCTGATGCTGTTCGGCATGTACCTCAACTCGCCGATCTATTTCGAGGCGGCCCTGATCATCGCCATGCTCGGCTTCGGCAGCACCGTGGTGCTGAGCAAGTTCGTGCTGCGCCGGGACATCGTCGAATGATCACCGCGATCCAGATCGGCCTGTCGATCCTGCTGCTGTTCGGCTGCTTCTTCATCCTGGTCGGCGCATTGGGCCTGGTGAAGCTGTCCACCTTCTTCAAGCGCCTGCACGCGCCGACCAAGGCCAGCACGCTGGGCGTGGGCTGCGTGCTGGTGTGCTCGGTGTGCTACCACATCTTCCTCGGCCAGGACCCGCAACCGCGCGAACTGCTGATTACCGTGTTCCTGTTCATCACCGCACCGATCAGCGCGCACATGATGGCCAAGGCCGCGCTGTCGCTGCTGATGGAGACCCGCCCCAGCCTGCCCGGCAACGAGCGTGCCGCCGAAGAGCAGCTGCCGCCGCCGGAACCGGCGCGGGAAGAAGACACCCCGCAGAACCGGTAGTGCCGGCCGCTGGCCGGCAGTGGCAAGGGATCCGTCAGAGGCGATGAGGTTGCCGGCCAGCGGCCGGCACTATCTCATGCCGCGCCTACCAGCAGCAGTTCCAGCACGAACCAGCCGACGAATGCGGCCAGCAGGATGCCGCCTTCGCTGCGGCTGATCTTCAGGTCGCCGCGCAGCATCGGGTACAGCACCAGCGCGAAGGCCAGCAGCGCCGGAAGTTCCAGGCGCACGAACGAGGCCGGCAACGCCAACGGCTGCAACAGCGCCATCGCGCCGACCACCAGCAGCAGGTTGACCACGCTGGAGCCCAGCACGTGGCCGAGCACCATGTCGCCGTGGCCGCGACGGGCGGCGGCGATCGCCGCGGCCACTTCCGGCAGCGCGGTGCCGATCGCCACCGGCAGCAGGCCGACCAGCAGCGGCGTCCAGCCCAGTGCGACCGCAAAATCGGCGGCGGCTCCGACCACCAGTCGTGCGCCCCAGTAGAGGGTCAGCGCAGCGATCAGCACCCGCAGCACGTTCAACGGCAGGCTGGTGCGGCTCAGGGCGGACTCGGCGATGGCGGCCTGCACCTCCTCGCTCTCGCTGCGGCCGCGGCGCAGCAGCAGCACCTGCATGACGATGAAGCCCGCCACCAGCACGCCGCCCTCCCAGCGCACCAGGCGGCCATCCAGCCCGAACAGGACCAGCAGCACGCCGGCCACCAGCAGCGACCACCACAGCACGGTCTGCAGGCGCGCGCGCAGCAGCAGGGGCGCAGCGATGGCGGCCACGGCCAGGGTCAGGCCCAGGTTGACGATGCTGCTGCCGACCGCATTGCCCAGCGCCAGCTCTGGCTGGCCCACCGCCAGCGCGCGCGCGTTGACCGCCAGTTCCGGCAACGAGGTGGCCACCCCGAGCAGCAGCAATCCGGCGGTGAACGGGCTGGCCCCGAAACGCTGGGCCAGGCCGGACACGGCCTTGACGATGGAGTCCCCGCCCAGGGCCAGCAGCAGCAGGCCAAGCAGGAACCAGGCAATGGCAATGGCGATCATCGAGCACTCCCCCAGCAGTGGTGGCGCGATTCTACGCGTGGCCCGAGCGCATGGCTGGGCGGTGGATCAAGGATCAGCCACAGCCTTCGGCGTAATCGACCTGCGGGGTCTTGCCGACGCGCCAGGCACTGACCCGTCCATCAGCGCCGAGTGCGAAGTCGATGACCGCCCCGCCCTCCTGCGCCGGCCGCACGCGCAGGTGCTGCGCCTTCTCGTCGTACTTGTCAGGACCGACGTCCGCGCGCTCGGGGTACAGCACCTGCAGCTCGCCCAGGGTCATGCCGACCTTGCCGCCGCCCGGAGCGATGATCGCCGCACTGCGCACGTCGTAGCGCACCAGCTTGCGTGCCTCGATCATCAGGCGAGGGTCTTCGGCGCCCTGCGGACGCAGGAAGTAGCAGCCGTCGTTGCTGTCGTCGGCCGGCAAGGGCTTGCCACTGGCGTCGGTGCCCAGTCCCTGCAGCGGCGTGCCGAAGCCGCTGCGGACCTCGGCGATGCCGGCGCCCAGCGCGGCGCCGCCGAAGCCATCCAGGCGCGCCGGGCTGTCCTTGCGGAGATCGTTCGCCGGGCGGGCCGCCAGGTCGGGATCGGTCGACTGAGCCGGCCCGGTCGCCGAGGCGGTTTCTGCCGGGGTGTCGCTGCCGCTGCCGGCGGCGCCTTGCTTGTCGGGGCCACCACTGCAGGCGGCAAGCGAAAGGAGCAACAGACCAGCAATCGGGAGGTGCTTCATCGGTGCGGTTCCCTGGCACGAAGGTAGCTGCACGCTAGCGCAGCGCGCGTGCAGGCGCTGCATTGTCATCGCCGTTTCATCGCCTTCGTTCAGGCTCGGCGTGCACCGACTTGGCTGTCCCTTCCATGCAACCGCGCAAGACCGATCTCGCCCGAACCGCGCTGCAGGCCCATCGCGCGCCGCTGGACATGCGCCAGCGCCGGCTGTTGATCCTGTGCGACGGCCAGCGCACCCTGGCCGACCTGACCGGCCTGATTGGCCAGGATGCGGCGGCCATGGTCATCCAGCTGGTGCAGGCCGGTTACCTGAGCACCGGAACCGCCGCCACAACCGCACCGCCGCCACCCGCAGCCGCGGCAGCACCGGCGCCCGCCACGCCGGCTGCGGCACCGGCTGCACCCGCAACCGGCAGCGAACGCCGCCGCTCGCTGGTGGCCGCGCGCATCTATGTGCTGGGGATCCTGGAGATGCAGCGCCACCCACAGGCAGCGGCCCTGTTCCGCGAACTGCAACAGGCCCGGGCCGAGAGCGATGTCCTGCAGGTACTGCAGTCTGCGATGCGGACGCTGCCCGGGCTGGCCTCGGAAGGCTATTGCCAGCGCGTGCGGCAACGCCTGCTGGAAGCGCTGCCGCTGGAGCATTGCGACGCGTTCGCCGAGGTCGCCTGAAGAAAAAGGGGACGGAGGGGATTAAGTCGTTTCAGGCACACGTGTGCTGATTGCGGCTTAATCCCCTCCGTCCCCTTTTTCGGGTCAGCGGAAGTTGTTGCGCAGGCCGTTCCAGCACTGCTGGTAATCGCCCTGGCGGTGGCCGGCGGCCAGCGCCTGTGCGGTCGGGCGGATCACCGCGCGGGTTTCGAACATGAAGGCCATGGTGTCCTTGATCACATCGGCCTTCGACAGATCCGCATTGGACGCCTTGTCGAAGGTCGGTGCGTCCGGGCCGTGGCCGCTCATGCAGTTGTGCAGCGATGCCCCGCCCGGCACGAAGCCTTCGGCCTTGGCATCGTAGGCACCGTGCACCAGGCCCATGAACTCGCTGGCGATGTTGCGGTGGAACCACGGCGGACGGAACGTGTTCTGCGCCACCAGCCAGCGCGGCGGGAAGATCGCAAAGTCCATGTTGCTGGTTCCCGGCGTGTCGCTGGGCGAATGCAGCACCAGGAAGATCGACGGATCCGGGTGGTCGTAGCTGATCGAGCCAATGGTGTTGAAACGGCGCAGGTCGTAGCGGTACGGCGCGTAATTGCCGTGCCAGGCCACCACGTCCAGTGGCGAATGGTCGATCGGCGCACGCCACAGGCGGCCCTCGAACTTGGCGATCAGCTCGAAATCGCCATCCACATCCTCGAACGCCGCGTGCGGGGTTTCGAAGTCGCGCGGGTTGGCCAGGCCATTGGAACCGATCGGGCCAAGGTCGGGCAGCTTCAGCAGTGCACCGTAGTTCTCGCAGAGGTAGCCGCGGCTCGGCCCATCGGGCAGTTCAACGCGGAAGCGCACGCCGCGCGGGATCACCGCGATCTGCTGCGGCTCGATCTCGATCACGCCCAGCTCGGTCAGCAGGCGCAGCGCGCCCAGCTGCGGCACGATCAGCATCTCGCCATCGGCGTTGTAGAAGTAACGGCCGACCATGTCGCGGTTGGCGGCGTAGAGATGGATGCCTACACCGGCATGCGCGTCGGGCGAGCCGTTGCCGCCCATGGTGTACAGGCCCTCGACGAAGTCGGTCGGCAGTTCCGGCAGCGGCAGCGGGCTCCAGCGCAGCTGGTTCGGCGAGGCAGGCTGGGCGCCGAAATCGCACTGCAGTTGCGATTGCGCGAACGGGGTGAACTCGCCATGGGTTACCGCCGGACGGATCCGGTACAGCCAGCTGCGGCGGTTGCTTCCGCGCGGCGCGGTGAAGGCGGTGCCGGTCAGCTGTTCGGCGTACAGCCCGTGGGCCACCTTCTGCGGTGAGTTCTGCCCGACCGGCAGCGCGCCGGCGATGGCCTCGGTGGCGAACTCGTTGCCGAAACCGGACTGGTAGCCACGGGCGGTGATGGCGGGGGACATGGGGGCTCCAGAAATGGCCGGCCAGCGGCCGGCACTAGCATTCGGACAGGCACTGCCGGCGGGAAGCCGGCAGTGCCTGCAGACCTTACAGCACGCCGCGGCGGATCTGGTCGCGCTCGATGCTCTCGAACAGCGCGGTGAAGTTGCCTTCGCCGAAGCCTTCGTTGCCCTTGCGCTGGATGATCTCGAAGAAGATCGGGCCGATGCAGTTCTGGGTGAAGATCTGCAGCAGCTTGCGCTGGTGGGTTTCCGGATCGGCATCGATCAGGATCTTGTTCTTGGCCAGGCGTGCCACGTCTTCACCGTGGTTCGGCACGCGCTGGTCGATCACATCGAAGTAGGTTTCCGGCGTGTCGAGGAAATCCACGCCCTGCGCGCGCATCGCTTCGACGGTCTCGTAGATGTTCTCGGTGAAGCAGGCGATGTGCTGGATGCCCTCGCCCTTGTATGCGTCCAGGTACTCGTTGATCTGGCTCTTCGGGTCGGACGATTCGTTCAGCGGGATGCGCACGATGCCGTCCGGCGCGGTCATCGCCTTGGACACCAGGCCGGTCTTCAGGCCCTTGATGTCGAAGTAGCGGATCTCGCGGAAGTTGAACAGGCGCTCGTAGTAGTCCGACCACTGCTGCATGTTGCCGAAATACAGGTTGTGGGTCAGGTGGTCGATGAAGGTCAGGCCGAAGCCGAACGGGTGCAGGTCGGCACCGGCGATCGGCTCGTAGTCGCCGTCGTAGATGCTGCCGGCCGCGCCATAGCGGTCGACCAGGTACAGCATGCAGTCGCCGATGCCCTTGATGACCGGTGCGCTGACCGCCTTGCTGTCCGGCTTGAAGGCGATGGCTTCGGCGCCGTTGCCCAGTGCGGTCTGGTAGACCTCCTGGCCCGGCTTCTTGAAGCGGATGGCGAAGCCACAGGCACAGGGGCCGTGCTTTTCGGCGAAGTCGGCGGCGAACGAATCGGGGTCTTCATTGACCAGGAAGTTGACGTCGCCCTGGCGATAGACGGTAATCGGACGCTGCTTGTGCTTGAGCACCGCGCTGAAGCCCATCTTCCGGAAGTACGCGTGCAACTCCTGGCCTCGGCCGGCGGGGGCGGCGAATTCGACGAACTCGAAGCCGTCGATGCCCATCGGATTCTCGAAGGTGGTGACCTGCATGCCGGGGTTGGGATGCGAGGCGGTCGGGACTGCGGTATTCATGGCGTGGCTCCGAATCGGTACCGCATCGGTACAAACCAGGTGCGGGCAGGTTGGGACCCGGCGAGAATGCAGGGTCTGGACCCACCCCTTATAGTTACACTTGAAACCACCAGCAAGGTGCACCGCAACATGAGCCCCGCCGATCCCGCCTCGACCCGCCTGCGTGCCTCGCACGTCCTGCTCGACCTGGAACAGTTCCTGCCCTACCGGCTGAGCGTGCTGTCCAACCGGGTCAGCGGCAACATCGCCAAGCTATACGGCGATCGTTACGGTCTGGCGATTCCCGAATGGCGGGTCATCACCATCCTGGCGCTGTACCCGGGTTCCTCGGCCAGCGAGGTCTCCGACCGCACGGCAATGGACAAGGTGGCGGTCAGCCGCGCCGTGGCCCGCCTGCTGGAGCGCGGCTTCATCAAGCGCGAGACCCACGGCGACGACCGCCGCCGCTCGGTGCTGGCGCTGTCGGCCGCCGGCTTCGAGGTCTACGAGACCATCGCCCCGATGGTGATCGAGATCACCCGCAAGCTGATGTCGGTGCTGAGCGAAGAGGAAGAGCAGGTGCTGGAGAAGCTGATCCTGCGCCTGGCCGGCGAAGGCCTGGAGCGGATGGGCCAAGGGGTCTGAAAGAAAAAAGGGGACGGAGGGGATTAAGTCGCTTTGGGCACCAGGGCGCGGGTGCCGACCCTGGCCGGCAGCAGAACAGTGGCTGGGCGATTGTCGTCCGCCCCCCTTTGATCTGCCGGGCCCCGCTCTTGTACGAGCTGTGGGCCGACCACAAGCGATGACACTGCACGCATTCACTTCCCGCGGAATCCGTCATGAAGTGTCGCCCTCGCCCGTCGGCATTTCCGCATTGGCCCGATACGACCCGTTTCCGCGAAGCTGGTGTATCGAAACGGGCTGATCCAATGAGTTCTCTTATTGGACTGTCGGCGCGTGCGGCCGGACGGTACGCGTTCAACGGGCATCAGCCCGGCCATCCACATCGAACGGCCCCCTCATGGATGACTCGCGTTCAACGTCGCCGCATGGCCAGGAATTGCTGGCCGATCTCAGAGAGCTGATCTGCGCAGCGCGCAGCAGGATGCACAGGTCCATCAACGCCGAGTTGACGCTGCTGTACTGGCGAATCGGTCGTCGCATCCATGTTGACCAGATGGCGGGGCAGCGTGCGCGTTACGGCGAGGCTCTCTTCACCCGGATCGCCAAGGCGCTGTCTGCCGAGTTCGGCACGTCCTTCGGTGAGAAGAGCCCGCGCCGGATGGTGCAGTTCTCCATCGCATTTGCAGACGAGCAGATTGTCGTATCGCTGATACGACAATTGAGCTGGACCCATTTCATCGCGCTGATCCCACTGGCGGATCCACTCAAGCGCGATTTCTATGCCCAGATGGCCGCCACCGAGGGCTGGAGTGTACGCACGCTGCGCCAGCGCATCGATTCGATGCTGTATGAGCGCACGGCACTCTCCAGCCAGCCAGAGCAGACCATCGCCGAAGAGTTGGCGGCACTGCGCGGCAACCAGCAGCTGTCTCCTGGGCTGGTACTGCGTGATCCCTACGTACTGGACTTTCTTGGCCTCAAGGACAGCTGGGACGAGCAGGACCTTGAAACCGCGATCCTTCGCGAGATGCAGGGCTTCCTGCTTGAACTTGGTACCGGCTTCAGTTTCGTCGCCCGCCAGAAGCGCATCCAGATCGACGGCGATGACTTCCACCTGGACCTGCTGTTCTACAACCGGCGCCTGCGAAGACTCATTGCCATCGAGTTGAAGATCGGCGAGTTCAAGCCGGCCTACAAGGGACAAATGGAACTCTATCTGCGCTGGCTGGACCGCTACGAACGTGAGGACGGCGAGCAGGCGCCGTTAGGTATCATCCTCTGCACGGGGAAGAAGGCGGGCCAGATTGAACTGCTGGAGCTGGATCGCTCAGGCATCCATGTTGCGGAGTACCTGACGACGCTGCCCTCCCGTGAGGTCCTGAAGCGAAGATTGCAGGCTGCCATGGAGCGGGCGCGGCAACAGCTGCAGACCGCGGCGCCCGGCCTCCCGTAGATCCACGCCACGCGCGGATGGCGTTCATGCTTCAGCTCAGGTGCTTCCGGCGTGCATGGATCCACGGCACCGCGAGCGCCGCGATGGCACCGCCGGCGAAGCCCAGTGAAGCGGCCACCGTGGCTGCTTCGACCGCCCCCGGCAGCGCCAGCGCCGCCGCCACCAACAGCAACGAAGGCAGGCCGACGAAGGTACCCAGGAAGAAGTGCCAGCGCGGCGACCAGGTGTTGAGCTGCAGCAGGCTGACCGGCTGCCAGGCGTCGGAGGCGGCGTCCTCGGCGATCTTCGCCACCGCCTTGGCCAGGTCCACCTCCGGCAGCGCGCGGCCCAGGCGGGCGGTCGCCAGCAGCTCGGCCACCGCCTCCACCGGCGGGAAGCTGGACGGCCACGCCACCGGCGCCGGCACGCCGTAGGCGGTAAGCAGCGGCACGCTCAACCACGGCGCCACCAGCGGACGCATGCGGCGACGGCCGTGCACGCACCAGATCTGCGGCTGGCCGTGCGCGGTGACGCTGTACAGCGCCAGTTCGTTGGCCGGCGGGTAGCCGAGCATGGTCACCCGCGCTGCCAGGCTGTCCTGGCCCATCGCGCGCAGGAAGCCGGGGCGGCTGCGGCCTTCCTGCATCCACGCCAGGCCCAATGCGCCCACCAGATACGCCTCGGCGACGTCCTTGCTGCCGGCCGTGGCGCGCTCGTCACTGGCCAGGTACCAGGCCAGCGACTTGGGTTCGGCAACATCTTCCAGGCCCCAGCGGCTGTCATCGCCCAGTACGTGACGCACCGGCAGTCGCGCGGGGGCGGTCTCGCCACGCTCGCCGGTCTGCAGGAAGGGCAGCACGCCCTGGATGAAGGTGGACAGCTCGATCGCGCGCGCGCCGTGGCCTTGCCATTCGGGCGGCAGCAGCCCGGCCAGCTGGGCTTCGGCGGCCAGCGCATCAAGGCGCGCTTTCTGTTCGACCAGTTTCTGCACCGCGCCCTTCAGCACCACGTTGTCGGGCAGCGCGATCTGCGGCAGGCGGTGGCGTGGCGGTGCCAGGTCGACGCTGTCCTCTCCGGTACCGGCATCATCTAGAAGCGCCTCCTGCTGGGGCAGGGTCACGCCCTCGCCTGCCCCAGCCTCGGCCAGGTCGCTGGCAGGTTCGGGCAGTCGTTCGGCGTGGTCGCTGTGCATGGGCGTTCCGGAAGGTTGCGTCGACGGGGCGTCGACTGAGGTCCTTGCCGGTAACGGCGTGCTCACGGTGAAGTTGAGACACGGATTCAGAGAGTGTGACGGGGCGCGCAGTAGATCCGCGCAAGGCGTGGATGCGCCTCAGTGCCGACCCACGGTCGACCCCTACCGCAGCTGCCGGCCAGCGGCCGGCACTACCCTACTCCGGTTTGTCCGGTGCCCACTGCTTGAGGAAGGCGTCCACCCGCGCGGGCTGGAAGGCTTCGCCCTTGCGCAGCTCAGCAGTGGCCTGCGACACCAGCAGGCCGCCATCGGCGTCCAGCACCAGCAGGTGCGGGTAGTCGCGCTCCATCACCGGGAACTGGGCAAGGAAGGCGGTGTTGGGCTGCTCGTCGCTGGCGTTGACCTTCACCCACACGTAGTGGGCATCGCGGAAGCGACGCAGGTCGCCGTTGCCTTCCACCACGTCGTCCAGCGCCCGGCAGCGCTCACAGGCGGCGTTGCCGACCTCGAGCAGGATGCGCTTCTTGCCGCGCTGGGCTTCCACCTTGGCGGTGGCCAGGTCATCGGCGGGGTCGCGCGCCGGGTCGAACTGCGCGCCGAGCCCGGCGATGGCGGCGATGTCCGCCGCCACCGGGGTATTGCCCGAGGCCACCGGTTCGCTGGGATCAGCGACCGGTGGCTCGGTGGGGCGGGTATCCAGCGGCTGCGTGGGCTCGGCGGCGGCAGGCGGTTGCGGTTGCGAACAGGCGCCGATCAGCGCCGCACAGACCACCACTACCGCAGTACCGAGCTTGCTACGCATGCCTTCTACCCTCTCATCATCATTTGACGCCGTGCATCAGCTTGTTGATCAGCGGGGCGATCAGGAACAGCACCACGCCGGAGCCGATCAGGGCCCAGAACCCGAAGGTATACCCCTTCAGGGCCGACTCGACCGTCATGCCGCCTTCACCACTGACCACGCCAGCGAAGATGCCCGACAGGTTGTTGCCGATGCCGGTGGACAGGAACCAGCCACCCATGCCGAAGCCGACCAGGCGCACCGGGGCCAGCTTGGTCACCATCGACAGCCCGATCGGCGACAGGCACAGCTCGCCGACCGACTGGATGACGTAGACCATGAACAGGGTCCAGAACGGAATCTTGCCGTCCACGACCATCTGCGACAGGGCGAACATCAGCAGGGCGAAGGCGGCACCGTTGAACAGCAGGCCCAGGCCGAACTTGCGCGGAATGGACGGATTGGCACGGCCCATGGCCACCCAGATCCAGGCGATGACCGGCGCCAGGGTGATGATGGCCACCGAGTTGACCGACTGGAACCATGCAGTGGGGAAGGTCCAGCTGCCGAACTGGCGGTTGACGATGTTCTCGGCCAGGAAGGTGAACGAGCTGCCGGCCTGTTCGAAGAACATCCAGAACATCACGTTGAAGGCGAAGATGATCAGCATGGCGATCACGCGGTCGCGCTGCACCTTGCCCTCGCGGACGCCCTCGACCAGCAGCAGCACGGCCAGGGCGGTGAACATCGCGCCCAGGATCCAGGCCAGCGCGGTGGCGCCGGTGGCCAGCAGGAAGTACGCCACCGGGATGGCGACCACGGCACCGGCCAGCACCATGATGATGCGGCCGAAGCCTTCAGCGCCGGCCGGCGGTGCGCCGATGCCCTTCAGGCCGGCACGACCGATGTAGAACCACACCAGCGAGATCAGCATGCCCACGCCCGAAGCGATGAACACGACCTTGTAGGACGGCATCGCATCGGTACCGAACACCTTGCGGGCCAGGTACTCGGTCAGCACCGGGGCGATCATCGCGCCGATGTTGATGCCCATGTAGAAGATGGTGAAGCCCGAGTCGCGGCGCTCGTCCTTCAGGCCGTACAGCTTGCCGACCATGGTCGAGATGTTCGGCTTGAACAGGCCGTTGCCGACGATGATCGTGGCCAGGCCAAGCTTGAAGATGTGCTCCTGCGGCAGCGAGATCATGAACAGGCCGGCGGCCATGATGATCGCGCCGGTCAGGATCGAGCGCTGGTAGCCCAGCACCCGGTCGGCCACGTAGCCACCGAAGATCGCCGCGGCGTACACCAGGGCCAGGTAGGCGCCATAGATGCGGCTGGCGTCGCCTTCACCGGCAGCGCTGCCGTTGTAGAACTGGGCGACGATGTACAGCACCAAGGCCCAGCGGATGCCATAGAACGCAAAGCGCTCCCAGAACTCGGTCATGAACAGCATCCACAACGGGCGCGGGTGGCCCAGCGTGGTCTTGAAGTCCGGCAGCGCCGGCTCTGGGGTGTTCGCAGTGGCGTTTAGGCTCATGCGGATTTCCTGGTTCGGTGGATGACGAGCACGTCCGCTGTGCAGTTGGAGCAACGCGCGAGGATCACCGACTTCTGGCGTTCACGTCAAATACACGCCGTTTGAGGCAGGTGCCGGCCTGCTCGCTGAACTTGCATCTGAAACGATCCAGCCAGCGGCCGGGACCAAGCTGAATGGGGATCAGTCCAGCGCTGAGGGGGGCGCGGCCTGCAGGCTGGTGCGCACCTGGAACAGTTCGGGGAAGAAGGTCAGCTCCAGCGCCTTGGCCAGGAAGCCCACGCCGGACGAGCCGCCGGTGCCGCGCTTGAAGCCGATCACCCGCATCACGGTGCGCATGTGCCGGAATCGCCACAGCTGGAAGGCGGTCTCCAGATCCACCAGGTCCTCGCACAGCGCGTATTCGCGCCAGTAGCGGTCGGTGTCCTGGTAGATGCGCTCGAAGACCGGCTGCAGGGCGTCGTCGGCCACATGCGGCTGGGTCCAGTCATGGGCCTCGTACACCGCCGGGACGGCATGACCGAAGCGCGCCAGGTACTTCAGGAACTCCTCGTACAGGCTCGGTGCCTCCAGCACGGTGCGCAGCTGCGCCTGCCCGGCCGGATCGTGCTCGAACACCTGCAGCATCTGCGCGTTCTTGTTGCCCAGCAGGAACTCGATGTAGCGGTACTGCAGCGACTGGAAGCCCGAGGACGGGCCCAGCACGTCGCGGAAGCCCATGTACTCGGACGGAGTCAGCGTTTCCAGCACCGACCATTGCTCGGTGAGCTGGCGCAGCACCTGCTTGCTGCGGGCCAGCACCTTGCGGCACTGCCACACCTCATCGCGCTGCAGGAAGCCGATCGCCGCACGCAGCTCGTGGCCCAGCAGCTTCAGCCACAGCTCCGAGGTCTGGTGCTGGATGATGAAGAGCATCTCGTCGTGATGCGGCGGACTGGACAACGGCTGCTGCGCGCTGAGCAGCTGGTCCAGCCGCAGGTAACCACCATAGGTCAGGCGGCCCTGCAGGTCGGTGTGGATGCCGGCTTCGAGATCGCGTTGGTTGTTGTCGACGGACATGGGTGCGGCCAGATCGGGGGCGGCAAGGGTAGCGCGTTGCCAGCCGCGCGGGCAGCCGCGCCGTCCATACCGGGGCGTGCGGTGCCCCGTGGAGCATTGGCCGATGCCGGGCCTGCGCGTGGAACCGATCGGGTCGTTGCGCCGGCGGTCAGCCAGAGGCGTATTCTGATGCTTTGCAGCAACGACTGAATACGTTGTTGTTATTGGCCCCCCACCCGCCGGCAGGGGTAAAACAGGGCGTTGCCGTGTTGCGGCGCAGGAAGGCTATTCCGTACGCGTTCCTTAACATGGCGATTCATATCATTTGTAACTTCTCTGTCGAAGGTGCAGTACGCAATGACGGTTGCCGCTGAATTCAAGATCGAATACCTGCAGTACCTGGACGCGGACGGCAAGCTCGTCCGCGATGACCTGCCCGCGTCGCTGCGCGACCCCAAGGTCCTGGTACCGCTGTTCAAGCAGATGCTGTTCGTACGCACGTTCGACAGCAAGTCCATCGCGCTGCAGCGCACCGGCAAGCTGGGCACCTATGCCGCCTGCCTGGGCCACGAAGCCGCGCACGTGGGCATCGGCGCGGCGATGCAGAAGGACGACGTGTTCGCGCCTTCGTACCGCGAGTATGGCGCGATGTTCATGCGGGGCGTGCGCCCGCACGACGTGCTGATGTACTGGGGCGGCGACGAACGCGGCAACGATTACGGCGGCAACGCGGCCAAGGACTTCCCGTTCTGCGTGCCGATTTCCACCCAGTGCCTGCATGCCGCCGGCGCCGCGCTGAAGTTCAAGCTCAACAAGGAACCGCAGATCGCCGTGGCCGTGTGTGGCGATGGCGGCAGCTCCAAGACCGACTTCTACGCGGCACTGAATTCGGCCGGCGCCTACAAGCTCCCGCTGATCCTGTGCATCGTCAACAACGGCTGGGCCATCTCGGTCCCGCGTTCGGCCCAGACCGGTGCCGAGACGCTGGCACAGAAGGGCCTGGCCGGCGGCCTGCACTGCCTGCAGGTGGACGGCAACGACCTGATCGCCGTGCTGGCGGCGATGGAACAGGCGCGCGAGCGTGCGCTGGCCGGCGACGGTGGCACGGTGCTGGAACTGATGACCTACCGCCTGTCCGACCACACCACCGCCGACGACGCGCGCCGCTACCGCGACGACGCCGAAGTGAAGGATGCCTGGCAGCGCGAGCCGATGCTGCGCCTGCGCAAGTACCTGATCAACGCTGGTGTGTGGAGCGAAGAAGAGGAAACTGCTTGGGTCGCCGAGTGCGGCGCGCGCGTGGACGAGGAAGTGAACCTGTACCTCAATACGCCGGTGCAGCCGGTCGAGGCGATGTTCGACTTCCTGTATGCCGATCCGCCGCCGGACCTGCTGGCCCAGCGTGCCCAGGCGATCGCCCTGGAGAAGCGCCATGGATGAGATCAAGAACAACGCGCCCGGCGCGCACACCAACGCCGCCGACAGCGCTGCTGTCGCGCGCGGAGATGACAGCATGACCACCACCCCGATCACCCTCATCGAAGCCATCACCCAGGCGCTGGCCTGGGAGCTGGAACATGACCCGTCGGTGCTGGTGCTGGGCGAAGACGTGGGCGTCAACGGCGGCGTGTTCCGCGCCACCGCCGGTCTGCAGCAGCGCTTCGGCTCGGACCGCATCCTCGACACCCCGCTGGACGAGACCACCATCGCCGGCCTGACCATCGGCCTGGCCGCACAGGGCATGAAGCCGGTGGCCGAAGCCCAGTTCGACGGCTTCATGTACCCGATGGTCGACCATATCGTCTGCCACGCCGCGCGCCTGCGCTACCGCACCCGTGGCCGCCTGCACTGCCCGATGGTGCTGCGCGTGCCGTGGGGCGGCGGCATCCGCGCGCCGGAACACCACAGCGAAGCCAACGAGGCGATCTTCACCAACGTGCCGGGCCTGCGCGTGGTGCTGCCGTCCTCGCCGCAGCGCGCCTATGGCCTGCTGCTGGCCGCGATCCGCGAACCGGATCCGGTGATCTACATGGAGCCCAAGCGCATCTACCGCCAGTACAAGGAAGTGGTCGTCAACGACGGTGAAGCCCTGCCGCTGGACGTCTGCTTCGTGCTGCGCGACGGCACCGACGTGACCCTGGTGACCTGGGGCGCGCAGGTGAAGGAAGCGCTGGAAGCGGCCGACAAGCTGGCCGGCGAAGGCATCAGTGCCGAAGTCATCGACGTGGCCACCCTGCGTCCGCTGGACTTCGCCACCATTGCCGAGTCGGTGGCCAAGACCGGCCGCTGCGTGATCGTGCAGGAAGCCCCGAAGACGGCGGGCTTTGGCGCCGAGATCGCCGCGCGCCTGGCCGAGGAATCGATCTACGACCTGCTGGCCCCGGTCGAGCGCGTCACTGGCTACGACACCCACATTCCGCTGTTCCGCCTGGAAATGAAGTACCTGCCGAGCGTCGAGCGGATCGTGGCTGCGGCCAAGCGCGCGGTGGCGGCCGGCTGACATGCGGGCCCGCCTTCTGGGGGCTTACCGCAGCCAGTATCCCAACCCGCTCCGGTTCCACACCGGCCAGATCGTCGAAGTAGGTGTCCGTGACGAGGAATGGCCGGCGTTTGCCTGGGTACGCACCAACGATGGTCGCGCTGGATGGGCGCCCATCGCCTGGTTGCAGCTGCTGGACGAGGGTCGCGCTGAAGCCCTGTGCGACTACGACGCCCGCGAGCTGGATGTGGAAAGCGGCGAGATGGTGAAGCTTCATCACGAACACGGCGGGTGGTGGTGGTCCGAGCGCGCCAATGGCGCGACGGGTTGGCTGCCGGCCCGCGAACTGGAACTGCTGGAAGAGAACTGCAAATGAGCCAGACCAAGAACTTCAACCTGCCCGACCTGGGCGAAGGCCTGCCGGACGCGACCATCGTCGAGTGGTTCGTCAAGGAAGGCGATGTGATCAAGCTGGACGAGCCGCTGGTCTCGATGGAGACCGCCAAGGCCGTGGTGGAAGTGCCCTCGCCGTTCTCCGGCAAGGTGCTGAAGCTGTCCGGCGGGGCCGGCGACATCATCCCGACCGGCTCGGTGCTGGCCAGCTTCGAGCTGGACCCGAACCTGCCGCAGCGCGCCGACGGCCAGGACACCGGCCACAGCCATGGCCACGCAGCACCGGCCGCGCCGGCGGCCGCACCGACCCCGCCGCCGCTGCCGGCTGCGGCCGCTCCGGTTGCCGCCGAGGACGCCAAGCCCGCCGCGGCCGAGCGTGATGACGCCGGCACCGTGGTCGGCGCCATGCAGAGCTCCAATGCCGTGCATGCCGAACAGGCGCTGGCCGTCGGTGGCGTCAAGGCCGTGCCGGCCGTGCGTGCGATGGCGCGCAAGCTGGGCGTGGACCTGAGCCGCGTGGCCGCCACCGGCACCGATGGCGCGGTGACCATGGCCGACGTCAAGCAGGCCGCCGCCAACGGCACCGCCAAGCTCGGCGCTGCTCCGGCGCCGGTTGCTGCCGCCGCGTATGCCGCGCCGGTCCCCGCGCAGGTGTCCGCCCCGGTGCAGAGCGAAGCCCGTACCCCGCTGTCTGCCGCCGGCAAGCCGATGCGCACCCAGCCGCCGGGCGTGGTCGCCAAGGGCCAGCCGGAACCGCTGAAGGGCGTGCGCCGCAACATGGCCCGCGTGATGGCCGATGCGCACAGCAAGGTCGTGCCGACCACGCTGAACGACGACGCCGACATCCACGCCTGGCTGCCCGGCAACGACGTCACCGCCCGCCTGGTGCGCGCCATCGTCGTTGCCGCACAGAAGGTGCCGGCGATGAACGCCTGGTTCGACGGCGAAGCACTGACCCGCACCCTGCACGCGCAGGTGGACATCGGCATCGCCGTGGACACCGACGACGGCCTGTTCGTGCCGGCCCTGCGCAATGCCGACATGCTCGATGCACGCGGCATCCGCGAAGGCGTCAACCGCCTGCGCGAGCAGGTGGAATCGCGTTCGATCGCGGCGTCGGAACTGAGTGGCTACACCATCTCGCTGTCCAACTTCGGCATGTTCGCCGGTCGTTACGCAACCCCGGTCGTCGTGCCGCCGTGCGTGGCCATCGTCGGTGCCGGCCGTGCCCGCCACCAGATGACCCCGGTGATGGGCGGCGTGGAAGCGCACAAGGTGATCCCGCTGTCGGTCACCTTCGACCACCGCGCAGCCACCGGCGGTGAAGCCGCCCGCTTCCTGCGCGCGATGATGGACGACCTGGCGCTGGCCAGCTGATCGGCCACCACCTGTGAAACACGAACGCCGGGCATTGCCCGGCGTTTTTTTATGCCCGCTCTACAGAATGCATGCGATCAATCGCGCGCGACCATGCCCTCGGCGCGGCTGTACACACGCAGGCGGTGCCCATCAGGGTCGGCGCCGACGAAGGTGTGGCCGAACTCCAGCGTCATCGGCGCCTGCAGGATCTGCACACCGAGCGCGCGCCACGCATCGTGCAGCTGCTGCACGACGTCGGGGTTGGCGACGACCATCGCCAGTTCAGCGGCACCGGCCTGCGCGGACACCGGCGGTTGCACGTCGTCGCGTTGCCACAGGCCGAGTGCGGCGCCATCGCCGAGCAGGAACAGGGCAAAGCCGGGCGACTGCTCCACCGGTGGCTTGCCGAGGATGCCGCTGTAGAAGGTGGCGCTGGCGGTAACGTCGCGCACGTACTGCAGCAGGGTGCTGGGCTTGAACATGGGGAAGCTCCGTTGTTGGGAGCGATCATGGTGGTACGGCCCTGCTGACAGATTCTGTCAGCAGCGTCGAGCGTGCTCGACTGCTGTTCGCGAAGATCAAAGGCGGTCGAGCAAGCTCGACCCCTACCAGGAGCAAAGTGCGAAGGCCGCCCTCCCCCAGAGGCAGGAAGCAGAACGCAGAAGCAGTCGAGCGGGCCCGATGCTACGAACGATCCAGCCAGTCCGGCGCGATGCCCTGTGCCTTCTGCCAGCGCCGCAGCAGGGTGGCACGCGGCACCCGATAGTGCTCCTCCAGCACCCGCACCTGGCGGATGCGGTCCAGCCGGAAGTGGCGGAAATCCTCGCGGCGCTCACACCAGGCCGCCAGCATCGGCACTTCATCGAAGTAGCCCAGCGCGAACGGCCAGACGATCCGTTCGCTGCGCTGGCCCTGCGCGTCCTGGTAGCCGAACTGCAGGCGCTGCTGCGCACCCACGGCTTCGCGCACGGCCTGCAGGCGTGCAGCCGGCACCTTGGCCGCAGCACGCGATGGGCCAACGCGCAGGCCGCTGTCACGCAGGGCCTCGCGGCGCGCCACGGGCAATACGTGCGCGATGCGCGCCAGGGCGTCACGTGCAGCCTCGGCCAGCGCCGGCTCGGTGCGCGCCGCGACCCAACGCAGTCCCAGCACCAGCGCGTCGATCTCGGCCGGTGGCAGGGTCATCGGCGGCAGGGTATCGCTGGGGGCCAGCAGGTAACCGACGCCGGCCTCGCCGCGCAGGTCGGCGCCCTGCTCGCGCAGGGTTTCGATATCGCGGTACAGCGTGCGCAGGCTGATACCCAGCGCATCGGCCAGCGCCTGCCCCGCCACTGGTCGCCGATGGCGGCGCAGCAGCTGCTGCAGCTGGTTCAGGCGGAGCGCACGCGACATCAGCCGACCAGCGCGCGGGATGCCACCACGTGTTCGCCCGGATGCGGGGCCAGTGCGGCCTCGACCAGCGCCCGGGCGATCTCACCCGCCGGATTGATCCGCCATGACCGCGGCAGCACTGGTCCCAGCGCGCCCAGCACCGACAGCGCCCATCGCTCTCCGCGCCGGACTTCGTTGCGTTCGCCGCCGATCAAGCCCGGCCGGACCAGGGTCAAAGAGGCAAAGCCCAGCGCACGCAGGTCACGTTCCAGCTCGCCCTTGACCCGGCTGTAGAAGATCAGTGACTGCGGATTGGCACCGGCGGCGGAATTCAGTGCGAAGGCGCGGGCGCCCTCGGCCCGGGCAAGACGGGCAAACGCCATCGGGTAGCCGTGGTCGATGCGACGGAAGGCTTCCCGGCTCCCGGCCTGGGCCAGGGTACTGCCCAGCGCGCAGATCACCGCGTCCACGCGGGCCCACGCCGGTGCATCGGGCAGCGCATCGAACTGCAGCACCGGCGCGTGCAGCTTCGGATCACGCAGCGCCAGCGGCCGTCGGGTGGGCGCCACGACGGCGCGGCAGCGCGGGTCATCCAGCAACATCGGCAGGACCTGCCCACCGACCAGGCCGGTCGCCCCCAGCAGCATCACGCGCATCCCCACCTCCACTACGGCATCCTGTCGCCCATCCTAGCCGTTCAAGCCCTCGGCGGCCGCGCCGATATGCTGGAACCAGACCCTGCCAGCCCCAGGATTCGCTCGATGACGGACCAGCCCGATCCCCGCCCTGCACCCGGCACCGCCCTTGGGCCGCCGGCACGCGTGCGCGCGGCGGCGGACGACGGCCGGGGTGATCGTGTGGTGCTGCAGGGCGGCGGTGGCGTGGCGCTGCAGCAGCTGTTCGCCGGGGCCGACGCGCCGGAGCCCCTGCTGGCCGCGTTCGCCAACGGCATGGCCACCCTGCCCGGCGAACTGGGCGACATGGGTGACCGCCTGCAATCGGCGCAGGCCAGTGCCGATTGGCCGCGCTACGGGCGCGCGATGCGGCAGCTGATCGACAAGTACATCCGTACCATCGAGCAGCATTCGCCGGACGGGCAGCCGGAAAGCCTGCGCCTGTCCGAGCAGCTGCGGCTGCTGTTGGGCGGCGCGGTGGTGGCGCTGCTGCAGCATGACCCGGACCTGCGCGAGCAGGCGCAGGCGCTGGCCGTGCGCCTGCGCCAGTGGCAACCGGGTACCGCGCTGGAGCCGATCGAGCAGGGGGTGCGCGAGCTTGGCCACCAGGTCGGCGTGCGCGCCGAGAGCTGGCAGGAGCAGCAGGCGCTGCTGCTGGAGCTGTTCGCGCTGCTGCTGGAGAACGTGAGCGAGCTGCTGGATGACCGCAGCTGGCTGCAGGGCCAGATCGCCGCAGTACGGCAACTGCTGGACGGGCCGTTGGAAGCCGAAGCGGTCGAGCGCACCCGCGCCGAACTGCGCGAAGTGATCTACAAGCAGGGCCTGCTGCGCCAGGGCATCGACGATTCGAAGGCAGCCATGCGCGGGTTGATGGGCGAGTTCATCGAGCGCATGGATGGCATGGCCACCAGTACCGGCGAATACCATGACCGCATCGGCAGCTACGCGCTGCAGCTGCGCGAGGCACGCAGCATCGCCGACCTCAACCAGCTGCTGCAGGACGTGATGCGCGACACCGGCAAGGTGCAGCAGCAGGCTGCGCAGGCCCGCGATCATCTGGCCAACGCGCGGCGGGAGGTGGAACGTGCTGAGCAGCGCATTGCCGAGCTGGAGCAGGAGCTGCGCGCGGCCGGTGACCTGGCGCGCATCGATCCACTGACCCAGGCGCTGAACCGCCGTGGCCTGGACGAACTGCTGCAACGCGAGCTGGCCCGTGCCGCACGCAACAACGCACCCCTGGGCGTGGCGGTGATCGACCTGGATGATTTCCACCAGACCAACGATGCACACGGCCATGCCGGTGGCGACGCGCTGCTGCAGCACCTGGTGGCCGTGTGCAAGCTGCTGCTGCGGGCGACCGATGGCATCGCACGGCTGGGCGGCGACGAGTTCGTGCTGGTGCTTCCGGAAACCCAGGCGGCCGACAGCATGGCCACCGTGCAGCGCCTGCAGCGCTCGCTGGCCCATCGCGTGCTGACCGTGCAGGACCGCCGCGTGCCGGTGCACTTCAGCGCCGGCCTGTCGCAATGGCAGCCCGGCGATGATGCCGAGGCCCTGCTGCGGCGTGCGGATGACGCGTTGTATGCGGCCAAGCGACAGGGCAAGAACCGCGTGCAGGCAGGGTGATAGTGGAATGGAGCCAGATCCCTTTCCCAACGGAAAAGGGATCTGGCCCCGAGGGTCCACGGGCTTACTTGCCGCGCAGCTTCTGGAAGCCGGTCACTGCCGCCAGCACGATGGCACCGGCGATGATGCCCACCACCATGTTGCCGGCCGCACTGACCAGCCAGCCCCACTGGCCCTGGCCGCCCAGCGCCTGCACCGCGTGGTGCAGCGCCGGCACGTTGTGGACCAGGATGCCGCCGCCGACCAGGAACATGGCGATGGTGCCGGCCACCGACAGGAACTTCATCAGCCACGGTGCCGAGGCCACCAGACCACGACCGAAGGCGGCGATGGCGCCGCCTTTGCGCGACAGGTACAGGCCGACGTCGTCGAGCTTGACGATGCCGGCCACCAGTCCATAGACGAACACCGTCATCGCCAGCGCCACCACGGCCAGGGTGATCACCTGGTTGGTGAACGGAGCGGTGGCGACCACGCCCAGGGTCAGCACGATGATCTCGGCCGACAGGATGAAGTCAGTGCGGATCGCGCCCTTCACCTTGTCCTTCTCCCACGCGACCATGTCCACCTGCGCGTCGGCCAGCGCCTTGCGCCGCTCGGCCAGGCGCTCGGCATCGTCCTCGGAGGAATGCAGGAAACGATGCGCCAGCTTCTCCACGCCCTCAAAGCACAGGAAAGCACCGCCGATCATCATCAGCGGCACGATCAGCGGCACGTTCCAGCCACGGCCGTGCAGCCAGGCTTCCAGCGCACTGATCGCCAGTGCCGCCGGCACCAGGATCACCTTGTTGAGCAGCGAGCCCTTGGCCACCGCCCACACCACCGGCAGTTCGCGGTTGGCGTTGACCCCGGTGACCTGCTGCGCGTTCAGCGCCAGATCGTCGCCGAGCACGCCGGCGGTCTTTTTCGCCGCGACCTTGGTCAGGACCGAGACATCGTCGAGCAGGGTGGCGATATCGTCGAGCAGGGCGAACAGGCTGGCACCGGCCATGGGGCGTCCAAGAAAGGGGATGAGCGGATTCTGACCGATCCGGTGTGGACTGCGGAAGACGCCGGATTCACCGCGTGCCCACCGCCGCCCGGCGACACTGGGAAACCCGGTAGTACCGGCCGCTGGCCGGCCGCCGCACAGTTTCGGACATTGCCGGCCAACGGCTGGCGCTACCTGTCTTCGTCGCATGGGAGTTCCGCTTGAGCAATCCGTCCGCCGCCAATGGCAATCCCCCGCTGGTCAAAGGCATGAACCGGCGCAGCCAGATCCTGCGCCTGCTGATGCGCTATCGCCACTCGGGCGTGTTCTCGGGCATGAACCTGGATGCGGCAAGCAGCCAGGCCGACGTGCCCGCCGACGGCAATCCGGAGCAGTTTGTCAGCGACCTGGAAGCCCTGGGGCCGACCTTCGTCAAGCTGGGCCAGATGCTGTCCACGCGGCCGGACATGGTGCCGGTGGAGTTCGCCACGGCGCTGGAGCGCATGCAGGAGAAGGTGGCGCCGATCCCCGTCGAGCGCATCCACGCGATCATCGAGCAGGAACTGGGCGTAGGGGTGAACAAGCTGTTTGCCTCGTTCGATCCCGAGCCGTTGGGCTGTGCGTCGATCGCGCAGGTGCATCGCGCGGTGCTGCACGATGGCCGCCAGGTGGCGGTGAAAGTGCAGAAGCCCGAAGTGGCCGCGCAGCTGCGCTCGGACCTGGAGGCACTGCGCAGCTTCGCGCTGGCCGCCGACCACCTGACCCAGGTGGGCCGCCGCGTGCGGTTGCGCGACTGGCTCAACGAGTTCGCCAAGACCCTGATGCAGGAGCTGGATTACCACGCCGAGGCCGAGAACCTGGCGCGCTTCGGACGGCACCTGCGGCCGTTCCGCCGGCTGTGGGTGCCGCAGCCGGTCTGGGACTACAGCAGCCAGCGCGTGCTGACGATGGAGCTTGCCACCGGCGTGCGCGTGGATGCGATCTCCGGCGTACGCCGCACCGAGCAGGACATGGACCCGTTGGCGGCCGCGCTGATCCGCGGCTACCTGGACCAGATCTTCGTGCATGGCGAGATCCATGCAGACCCGCACCCGGGCAACCTGAGGGTGATGCCCGATGGCCGGCTG
The DNA here is from genome assembly GCF_059371235.1 of Stenotrophomonas sp. YJH_SMC_29. Classification (NCBI taxonomy): domain Bacteria; kingdom Pseudomonadati; phylum Pseudomonadota; class Gammaproteobacteria; order Lysobacterales; family Lysobacteraceae; genus Stenotrophomonas; species Stenotrophomonas sp. YJH_SMC_29. The sequence continues at coordinate 60,521 of NZ_JCAFUK010000012.1, forward strand.
GCGATCTTCGACCTGGGCATGGTCGCGCACATGCCACCGCGCCTGCGCGAGCGTCTGCTGAAGATCCTGTTCGCGGCGGTCGACGGCCGTGGCGAGGAAGTGGCCGATGACCTGATCAGCATCAGCACGCGGCTGGAGGCCTTCGATGAAGAGCGCTACCTGCGCGAAACCGGCCAGCTGATCGCGCGCTATGCGGCCAGTGGCAGCTTCTCCGAAGGCCGCGTGGTGCTGGACATGGTGCGCATCGCCACGGCCTGCGGCCTGCGCACCCCGCCGGAATTGAGCCTGCTGGGCAAAGCACTGCTCAACCTGGAAACGGTGTGCCGGCTGCTGGCACCGGAGCTGGATACCCGCCGCATCGTCGAGCGCCAGCTGCAGCACGTGATGCGCGCGCGCCTGAAGAAGTCGCTGTCCGCGGCCAACATCGCCAGCGAAGCGATGGAAATGCAGCAGCTGCTGCGCGATGGCCCCCGCAAGCTGTCGGACATCATGGCGCTGCTGGCCGAGAACCGCCTGCAGATGAAGGTGACCGGGCTGGAAGAATCACGGCTGATGGAAAACCTGCAGAAGATCGCCAACCGTGTGGCGGCCGGCATCATCAGCGCGGCACTGATCATGGCCGCCGCGCTGATGATGAAGATCGACACGGGCTGGCACCTGTTCGGCTATCCCCTCATCGCGCTGGTGCTGCTGATGATCGGCGTGGTGCTGGGCCTGGGCATTGTGACCAGTGCATTGCTGTTTGATCGTCGCGCACGCGCACGCGAGGAGCGCGGGCACCGCTAGCGCATTGGCGAAACAGCCGTATTCATGCGCTTTTTAATGCAATCCAACGCAGCATTTCACGCTCGTTTTACCTTGTGAGCGCCATTGCGCGCGCGTCATTTCAACAAACATTTCAGTCAGGTTCGTGCATGCACTATCGGGTCATCGGCCTGTCATCTGCATGTGCTTGCGGCAGCGCCGGTCGGATGGACACGCGTCGGTACGACGTCCATCACCACCACCCCGTCACTGCCGAAGCTGCCTATGCTCTGGATACTGCTGCTGTCGTTGTTGCTGCTGTGCTGGTTGTTCCTCGCCTCCGACCGGTGGGTGTGGTGGAAGGCCGGTGCGTTTTCGCTGCTGCTGCTCCTGCTCAGCGCGTGGTGGCTGATCGACAAGCTGTCCGGTGACGGGCTCAACGCCGCCACCCTGTACCACCTCGGCGCCGACATGGAAGGCGCCGGTATCGCAGACTTCAAGGGCTACATCGCCGGCTTCGTGGTGCTTGCGCTGGTCTCGCTGCTGCCGCTGTTTGCCACGCGGGTGAAGCGCTGGCGCCGGCCGGGCCACGGTGGCGGCTGGTTTGCCGGCTTCGCCGTTGTCTGGATCGCAACGATCCTGATCAGCCCACTGGCCCGCGATGGCCAGCGCCTCTACCAGCAGCTGCGCCCGGTCGATTTCGCCCGCATCGCCCCCGAGTACCAGGTGCCGACGCAGCCGCTGCAGCACCCGCGCAACATCGTCTGGATCTACGGTGAAAGCCTGGAACGCACCTACCTGGACGAAGCCGTGTTTCCCGGGCTGATGCCCAACCTCCACCGCCTCGCCAGCCAGTCGCTGGATGTGCGGGGCCTGGCCTCGGCCGAAGGCAGTGGCTGGACCATCGCCGGCCTGGTCTCATCGATGTGCGGCGTGCCGCTGACCACTTCGCAGGGCGATGAAAACAGCATGGACCGCATGGGCAGTTTCCTGCCCAAGGCGGTGTGCCTGGGCGACTACCTGAAGCAACAGGGCTACACCAACCATTATCTGGGCGGCGCCAACGGCCAGTTCGCCGGCAAGGGCCAGTTCCTGGCCAGCCATGGCTTCGACGAAGTGCATGACCTGGCGTGGTTCAAGCAGCAGAAGAAGATCGGCCGCATCCACTACTCGGCCTGGGGCGTGCACGACGACGTGCTGCTCGATACCGCCTACCAGCGCTTCGAGCAGCTCTCGCGTGCCGGTTCTCCGTTCATGCTGACCACGCTGACCATGGACACCCACCATCCGGCGGGACACCTGCCGGTATCGTGCAAGGGCGAGCGCTACCAGAGCGGCTACGGCAACATCGGCCTGCTCAATGCACTCAAGTGCACCGACCGGCTGATCTCGCAGCTGGTCGAGCGCATCCAGGCCAGTCCGTATGGCAAGGACACGCTGATCGTGATCGCCTCCGACCACCTGGCGATGCCCAACGACCTCAGCCACGTGCTGGCCAAGCAGAAGCGCGAGAACCTGCTGCTGTTCCTCGGCGAGGGCGTGGCGCCGCGCCAGCTGGCGGTGGACGACGGTTCGACGCTGGATTCCGGCGCCACCCTGCTCAGCCTGCTGGACCCGAAACTGCGGACCATGGGCTTTGGCCGCTCGCTGCTGGATGAAACGCGCGCGCCGAGTGCCAGCGTGGCCGCGCGCCGCGACGGCGGCCGCGACTACCCGCAGTACCTGGCGTTCGCCCGTTCGCTGTGGCTGGGCGAACCGACCCGCGAACTGAAGATCGATGGCGATGACCAGGTCGTGGTTGGCCTGCAGCACGTGCAGCCGCCGGTGCTGCTGGAGTACGACAAGGACTGGGGGCTGAAGTCGGTATATCTGGAAAATACCTCGCGCCAGTTCGATGACGCGGATCCGGACAACACGCTGGCCTATGTTGATCGCTGCACCGCGTTCGAGGACGGCTCGGCCGACGGCGACTGGTGTGCGCTGCTCGTCAACCGCGACAACGGCATCAAGCTCTACCGCGACGACGACCTGCGCGGTGGCATCGCGGTGGATGCACCGCTGGATGCATTCCAGGGCCCGCGCCCGAGCGTGCGCCAGGCGCACATGATCACCCAGAAGGGGCGCCGCACCCGCGCCGGCCAGTACATGCTGCAGCTGGTGGCGAGCACGCGCCCGGATCGTGGCTTCTGGATCGAAGCGGTGTCCTCGCAGCGCAAGGTGGTGCTGGCCCAGCAGTGGGTGCAGCCTGATGCCAACGGCAAGATCAACGTCTCCTTCGGGCTGGACCACGAAGTGGATGATCTGGAAATCCGCGCGTGGCTGAACCATGCCGAGAAGCTGGCGGTGGATACGTTCGCCCTGGTGCCCTCGCGCAGCCGACCACGGGGGTAAGGGTTCCTGGCAGGGCTGCGCCCTGCACCCGCGGTAGTGCCGGCCGCTGGCCGGCACGCTCCGGACCCACCCCGCCCTCGACAGCGTTCCGCGATCTGCCGGATGCTCGTGGGGTCAGATCCGTTTTCCGGAGGCAAACGGATCTGACCCCAGCACACTGTTGCTGCTGAGTTTGCCGGCCAGCGGCCGGCACTACTGCGGGTCGCGGGTGATGTGGATATCGGTCGGCGTCGACAACGGGATGTTCCGCTCGGCCAGGATCTGCAGCAGGCTGAAGTACAGATCGCTGCGGGTGGCATAGACCTGTCGCGGGCTGGCCACGTAGGCGAAGCTGTTGATGGTGATCTGGCCCCCGCCGATGCTGTCGATGTACACCGTCGGCGCGGGCTGCTTCAGCACATTGGTATGTGCGCCGTAGGCCTCCAGCAGCGCCTCGCGCAGGGAGCCGACATCGGTACTGGGCGGCACCGCGAACTGGATCTGGATGCGGCCCTGGTTGTTGCCCATCGTCATGTTGCGCACGGTCTTGGTGACCAGCTCGGAGTTGGGCACGATCAACGTCGACTTGTCGCCCACCTGGATCTCGGTCGAACGCAGGCTGATGCGGCGGATGTCGCCCTCCTGGTCGCCCAGCTTCACCCAATCACCAATCTTCACCGGCCGCTCGGCCAGCAGGATCAGGCCGGAGACGAAGTTCTGGGTGATCACCTGCAGGCCGAAACCAATACCCACCGACAGCGCGCTGACCAGCAACGCGAGCTTGCTCAGCTGCAGGCCCATGGCCGACAGCGCCCAGATCACCGCGATGATGATGCCCACGTAACGGGCAACGGTACTCACCGAATTGCGTGCACCCAGGTCCAGCTCGGTCTTGGGCAGGTAGGTGTCGGTCAGCCAGCGCTGGACCAGCTGGGTGATGGCCAGGCCGGCCAGCAGCACCAGCACCGCCAGCACGATCCGCACCGGCTCCAGTTTCGTGCCACCGACATCGAATCCCGAGGTGAACAGCGAAAAGAAGCGCTCGACCACCGCACCGATGTTGCCGAACGGCGCCACCAGCGCCAGCAGTGCCAGCAGCACCACGACCGTGCGCAGCGCGGCCGACAACAGCACGCCGGCCTGTTCCAGCCGCGACACGCTCAGGCCGGTGCTGAGCAGGATGGTCTGGCCGACCTTGCTGTCGGCGTTGAGCATCCAGGTGCTCAGGTCATCGACGAACTTGAACAGCAGGGTCGCGGCCAGCACCACGATGCTGCCGCCGATCAGCTGCTGGTTCACGAACTTTGCAAGATTCAGGTAGCCCAGCAGGGTCGCGACGATGGCCGCCACCACCGCGATGTTGCCCGCCACCCGCGCCAGCACCAGCCAGCTGCTGCGCCGCACCGGCGTACTTGCCCCGAGGCCGTCGGCCTGCGCCTCCAGCTTGGCTTCGGCCTCGGCGGTCTGCCGGCGGTGCAGGCGCGCCAGGGTCACCAGCATGGCCATGATCAGGCCGAGGTAGGTCAGGGCAATCAGGCCGTCCAGTGCCACGGTGGTGACGTCGCTGGTGCGCGTGGCCTGATCGAGCGCGACCAGCACCGTACTCAGCCAGGCCAGCGCCGCCGCGCCCCAGGCGTACTTGCGCAGCTTCAGCGCGGCGGTGTCATCCAGGTTCAACAGCCGCCATGACGGGCGCTTGGGCACCAGCATGCAGGCACTGAGCGCGGCAATGAAGGCCGCGCGGAAGGTGGCGGTCTCCAGGCCGTCCGCCACCACCTGCAACCGTGGCGCGATCGCATCGATGGCATCCATTGCCGCCATCAGCACCACCACGGCATAACCCGGCAGCAGCGTGCCCACCAGCAACAGCCACATGGCCAGGCCGGAGCGGCGCAGACGGCCGTCAGGGGCGCGCTCGGACGCGGCAAACCGCCGCCCCAGCGCGCGCAGCCACAGCCGCAGCGGGAACATCATCACCAGCGCAGCCAGCAGGCCCAGCAGCGGCGTGCCCCATCCATGGCTGCGGATGCCGGCGGCCAGCGCATCGCGTCCCTGCTGGGCCAACGGCGCAACGCGGGCGATATCGATCGGCAGGCGCTCGGCCACCTTGCTCCACAACGCCGGCGACAGCGGCGAGGCGACCTTCTGGCCCAGCTCTTCAGTACGTTGCGCGGTGCGCTGCTGCTCGATATCGGTGGCCAACTGCTGCGCGCGCACGGCAGTGGCCTTGGCCTGCACCACCGAAGCGGCCAGGCCGTCGCGTTGCTTGGTGAGGGTGCGCCGCTGCGCCGCCAGCTCCGGCGGCTCAGTGGCCCCCTCGGCCGGCGTGCCCAGCTGCACCAACTGCTCGTTGAGGCGGTCCAGCTGTGGCTGCAGTGCCTTTTCCAGCGCCTCGGCGTCGCGCCGTGCCTGCGAGGCATTCTCGGACAGCATCGCCAGTGTCTCGGTGGCTTCCGCATCGCCACGCTTGCGCTCGACGTCCTTCAGGCTCGCATCGATGTCCGCCAGCTGCTGCTTCGGCGTAGGGTCCTCATCCTGCGCCAGTACGGGTGCGGACAGCAGGAAGGCAGTGCACAGCAGCAGGACCCACCAGGGCCCCCGTGCACGGATCGATCGCAGGAAGAAAGACACGCCAGACACACCGGTTCGCGCGGACCACCGCGCCTGCGCGCGACTATACGGCAGAGGCGGTAAAGAGCGGATGCGCGGCAGCAGCGGCCTCGGGCCGCTCGACCGCCCCATCGGCAGTCCTCAGTACTTCAGGCGCAGCTCTTCCACCGTCGGCTGTTGCAGCGCATACCAGTCCTGGAACTCCTCCTCGGTGATCTCATCGGGCGCATACACCGCCACCGGATGCCAGTCATGGTCGGTCGGCAGTGGCTGGCGCGGGCCGGCACGCAGACTGTAGCTGACGCCCTCGTAGTCGACCAGGTCATCGACCTGCGGCCACTGTTCGCGCGCGAACGCGGATTCACTCTTCAACAGGATCACCTGGTACATCGGCACCTCCACCTCGGTTGGATCAGGGAAACACGGCGCTGGCGGCAGGATACCGCCGCGCCGGTGACAACGTGCACGCCGCCGGGGCGACGCAACGTTCTGGACGTGGCCATCGCCCCGGCTTCACCCGCCCATGGCAGGGCCATCGGCATCGTGGAGGCCCCCCCCCCGCCCCGACTGCCGATGACCGACCACCCGCCGCTGAAGACCGTCGCCGACCTCAAGCTGCCGCGCTACCTGGGCACCTGGTACGAGGTCGCACGCCTGCCGATGCGCCACGAGCCGGAAGGCTGCACCGACGTATCGGCGCACTACACCCTGCTCGACAACGGCAATGTCGGCGTCACCAACCGCTGCCGCATGGATGGCGAGATCGAAGAAGCTACCGGCGAGGCCTGTGCCGTCGACAACGACAGCGCGCGGCTGGAGGTCAGCTTCCTGCCCAAAGGCCTGCGCTGGCTGCCGTTCGCCAAGGGCGACTACTGGGTGATCCAGGTCGCCCCGGACTACAGCGTGTCGCTGGTCGGCAGCCCGGACCGCAAGTACCTGTGGCTGCTGGCGCGCGAGCCGCGCCTGGATGCGACCGTGCAGGACCATTATCTGGCCGCAGCGCGCCTGCAGGGCTTCGATCTGTCCGAACTGATCCAGACCCCGCACACCGGCCACCCCACCGCCTGAGCACCTGTCGCATGGACCTGAAAAGTGGCTACCCCTGGTGGGCGGTGCGCAACGGGCTGCTGCAGGCCTTTCCCCCGCTGGAGCAGGATCTGCGCTGCGACGTGCTGGTGGTCGGTGGCGGCATCACCGGTGCGCTGATCGCCGACGCGCTGTCCCACCACGGCCACGAGGTGGCCGTGATCGAGCAGCGCGACATCGGCTGGGGCAGCACGGCCGCAAGCACCGCGCTGCTGCAGTACGAGATCGACACCCACCTGCTGGAACTGGCCCAGCGCTATGGCAAGGACGCTGCCGCCCTGGCCTACCTGGCCTGTGCCGATGCGATCCCCGCACTGGGTGAAGTGGCGCGTGGGCTGAAGGACGTGGATTTCCGGCAGATGGACAGCCTGTACCTGGCCAGCCGGCGGCGCGACGTGCCGCGCCTGATGGCCGAGGGTGCTGCGCGCCGTGATATCGGACTGGACGCCCGCTGGCTGGACCGGGAGGCGCTGCGCGAACGCTTCGACGTGGATGCGGGCGGCGCCCTGCTGACCCGCCAGGCGGCCCGGGTCGACCCCTACCGCCTCACCTACGGCCTGCTCCAGCGGCTGCGTCGCCGCGGTGGCCACGTGCACGACCGCACCGTGCTGCACACGCTCAAGCCCGGCGCTCAGGGTGTAACCGCGATGACCGAGGCCGGCGCCACGGTCCGTGCCCGCCACGTGGTCCTGGCCATGGGCTACGCCAACCAGCACTGGCTGGAACAGCGGGTCGCGCGCAACCGCAGCAGCTATGCCTTCATCACCGATCCGATCGATGCGGACGTACTGGGCCGGCTGCAGCGCACGATGGTGTGGGAGAGCGCACGCCCGTACCTGTACCTGCGCGTCACCGGTGACCGCCGCCTGCTGGTGGGTGGCCTGGACGACGCCATCGATATCCCGGCGCGGCGCGACCGGCGCGTGCAGCGCAAGGCCGACAAGCTGATGGATCAGCTCCTGCACTGGTTCCCGCGGCTGGACCCGGTGCCCGCCTTTTCCTGGGCCGGCACCTTCGCCGAAACCGCCGACGGCCTGCCCTTCTTCGGCCCGCACGCGCAGTGGGGGCCGCGGGTCCATTTCGCCATGGCCTACGGCGGCAACGGCATCACTTATTCGATGATCGGCGCCCAGCTGCTGCGGGCCCGGATCGAGCGGCGCAAGCATGCGCTGGAAAGGCTGTTCGGGTTCGGGCGGTTGTGACCTGCAGCCGGCCGCGGCCGGCTCTACCCCAATCCGGCGCCGACAGGCATCATTCAAGCAACCCCTGCTAGCGTCGGCCTGTACCGCCGCGTGTTGCGTGGCCACCTGTCCGCTGGAGCGCCGTCATGATCCGCCCCCTGACCCTGCTGCTGTGCCTGGCCCTGCCGGGAACCGTGCTGGCCCAGTCCGCCGCTGGCGCCACTGCGCCGCAGGCCGCTGGCCTGGACCTGACGCTGCCGCAGGCGCCGATGCGCTACCTCAACGACCCGGCCCTGCAGCAGGACCCGCCCGGCACCTATTACGGTGACAAGAGCGGCCCGCGCGTACACGACGATGCGAAGATCGCCGACGTGACCGACGACAAGGTCAAGGTGTCCGGCAGCTTCACCACCGGCATCGGCTATTCGAAGAACGGTGGCAACAGCCACTACAACGCGGCCACGCTGAACCTGAGCAAGAACTACACGACCGATGAGGGCAAGACCCATGGGGTCAACCTCAACATCCACGTGAGTGAGGGCAAGGGCCCGGGCTTCTTCGGCCCGTATGGCGGCTACTACGGCCGCGGGCCGGGCTGGGATTACCCGCCGCCGTACGGCTGGTAAGCCCCGCGCCAGGCCTGGGCCGACCAAGGTCGGCTGCTACCGCTGCGTACGCTTGGTAGGTGTCGACCTTGCATGTGCCGGTGGTGTCGACCTTGGTCGACACGCTCTGCATTCCGTGCCGGCCTGCGGCCGGCCCCTTCCCGCGCGCGAATCAATCCAGCCAACCATCGCGCTCGCTGTGCAGGATGCGGCCGTCGTAGCCGCTCAGGCGCACTTCCACCTTCTGGTTGCGGGCATTGCGGGCTTCCAGCGACCAGGTCGCCCCGTCGCGCTCCAGCGAATGGATCTCGCGCAGGCCATGCGCCTGTGCGCGTGCCAGTACCTGCTCGGTGGTCAGCAGCGTGCGGCCGCTGTGCTCATCGAAGATCTCGCCGGTCTTCGGGTCCACGTAGACCTCGCTGAAGCGGCCATCGGCACGGCTCACGTCGGCCTCCCACAGGCCGTCATCGCGTTCGATCTCGTGGATCTGGGTGTAGCCGGCCTTGCGCAGGGTCTGTTCGACCTGGGCCATGCCCAGCGGTGCGGCCTGTGCGGCCGGTGCAATGGCCAGCAGGGCAACGGTGGCGAGGGTGAGCGACTTCAACATGGGGGTTCTCCTGTTCGTGTTCGTGGCCGGACCATCCCGGCAACGCCACGATGCATGCCACGGCTAACAGCGCCTTAGCCGTGGCTGTTAGCCGGCTGTTAGTCATCCGCGCCACACTCGCGCCTGTACCCCTCTTTCCTTACGTACCCGCATGCTCGCCACCCTGCCCCTGCTGCTGGCCCTGGCCAACGCCCCGACCGCCGCCGCGCCCGTGCAGGACCCGGCGCAGCAGGTCGCGCGCCGCGCCGTGCAGCAGGGCCGCTATGTGCCGCTGGAAAGCGTGGTGCGCGATGCGCTCAAGCGCTACCCGGGCCAGCTGCTGGAAGTGGAGCTGGACGACGGCGTCTACGAAGTGGAGATCCTGCGCGGCGACGGCGTGGTGGTGGAGCTGGACTATGATGCGTGCAGCGGAAAGCTGCTGAAGACGGAGCTCGACGACTGATGCGCATCCTGTTGGCCGAAGACGATGCCGCACTGGCACAACGGTTGGTACCGCTGCTGGAGCAGGCCGGTTATGTGGTGGAGGTGGTTGCCGATGGTCGCCACGCCGAGGAGATCGGCCAGATCGAAGACCTGCAGGCGGCCATCGTCGACCTCGGCCTGCCCGGGCTGGACGGACTGAGCGTGATCGAGCGCTGGCGCGGCAATGGCCGCAGCTTTCCGGTGCTGGTACTGACCGCGCGCGGGCGCTGGCACGACAAACTGGCCGGCTTCGACGCCGGTGCCGACGATTACCTCACCAAGCCATTCCAGGCCGACGAACTGGTGCTGCGCCTGCGCGCCCTGATCCGCCGCAGCCATGGCCACGCCAGCCCGCGCCTGCACTGCGGCCCGCTGCAGCTGGACGTCAATGCCGGCCGCTTTGAACTGGATGGGCAGGCGCTGCCCCTCAGCCCGCAGGAGTTCCGCCTGCTCAGCTATTTCATCCACCACAGCGGGCAGGTGATCGGCCGCGACCGCCTGGGCGAACAGGTGTTCGACGGCGGCCATGACCCGGACTCCAACGCACTGGACGTGCTGCTCGGACGGGTCCGCCGCAAGCTCGGCATCGACCTGATCCAGACCGTGCGCGGCCAGGGCTGGCGGCTGGCCGCGCCATGAAGCGGCAACCGTCGCTGCGACGGCGCCTGCTGCTGGCCGGCGGCGTCGGCCTGCTGCTGGTCTCGCTGCTGGCCAGCGCGCTGCTGGGCGAGCTGTTCAAGCGCAGTGCGCGCGACCGCCTCGACCACGAACTGCAGCAGGACATGCTGACCCTGCTGGCACAGGCCGAAGTGGATGCGGACGGGCAGCTGCGCCTGCGCCAGGAACCCAATGACGCACGCTTCCAGCGCGTGTTCTCCGGTGCCTACTGGCAGATCGCCGGTGCCGATGGCCGCGTGCTGCTGCAGTCACGCTCGCTGTGGGATGAAAGCCTACCGACACCGGCTGCCGGTCCGGCCACGCGCAACCTGCCCGGACCGTTGCAGCAATCCCTGCGCGCACGCGTGCAGCAGGTGCGACTGCCACGCGCCAGCGAACCGTTCGTAGCCGTGGTCGCCACCGATCGCAGCGCGCTGGATGCCGATGTCGCCGCGTTCCGCAAGCGCACCGCCATCGCCCTGGGCCTGCTGGTCGCGGCGTGGCTGGCGGTGCTGGCCAGCCAGGTGCGCTTCGGCCTGCGCCCGCTGCATCGCCTCGGCGCGCAGCTGGAACAGGTACGGCGCGGCGATGCGCAGCGCATCGACACGCAGGGACTGGGCGCGGAGGTCGCACCGCTGGGTGAAGAACTCAACGCGCTGCTGGACCACCAGCAGCGCATGGTCGCGCGTGCGCGCACCAGTGCACAGGATCTGGCGCATGCGCTGAAAACACCACTGAGCGTATTGGCCACCGAGGCCGACGGCGACGGTACGCACTGGCGCGCCACCGTGCGCGAGCAGAGCGCACGCATGCAGGCCAGCATCGACCGTTACCTGGCCGCCGGGCTGGCCGCCGACCATCGCCAGCGCACCGACGTGGCCGCTGTCGCGCAGGCGCTGTGCCAATTGATGGCACGCGTGCATGGCGAGCGCAGCATTGCGTTCACGGCGGAAGGCATCGACCCGGCGTTGCAATTCGCCGGTGCCAGTGCGGATCTGGAAGAGATGCTGGGCAACCTGTTGGACAACGCCGGGCGCTGGGCGCGGCAGCAGGTCACTGTCGAAGCGGAAACCAGCGAAGGGCAGCTACGCATCGAAGTGCGCGACGACGGTCCCGGCCTGGCTGCGGACGCCCTGGAACAGGTCACCCAGCGCGGTGTGCGGCTGGATGAGCGCGAAGGCAGCAGTGGGTTGGGGTTGGCGATCGTAGGGGACATCGCCGCCAGTTATGGCGGGCGCGTGGCGCTGGAGAATGCACAGCCGGGCCTGCGTGCAACGTTGTGGTTGCCGGTGGCGTGACGCAGCCAACCCAACGGTGGGTAGTGCCGGCCGCTGGCCGGCAACCACGTGATCACCGGGAACGCCCTGCAGAAGCCGGCCAGCGGCCGGCTCTACCAGGCGCCAATCCGACCGGTCGCCGTACGCCCAGTAGGCGTCGACATTGGCCAACCAACGGTTGGTACTGCCGGCCGCTGGCCGGCAACCACGTGATCACCGGGAACGCCCTGCGGAAGCCGGCCAGCGGCCGGCTCTACCAGGCGCCAATCCGACCGGTCGCCGTACACCCGGTAGGCGTCAACATCGGCCAACCCAACGATGGGTAGTGCCGGCCGCTGGCCGGCAACCACGTGATCACCGGGAACACCCAGCGGAAGCCGGCCAGCGGCCGGCTCTACCAAGTGCCAATCCGACCGGTCGCCGAACACCCGGTAGGCGTCGACATTGGCCAACCCAACGGTGGGTAGTGCCGGCCGCTGGCCGGCAACCACGTGATCACCGGGAACGCCCTGCGGAAGCCGGCCAGCGGCCGGCTCTACCAAGCGCCAATCCTACCGGTCGCCGTACACCCGGTAGGCGTCGACCTTGGCCAACCTCACGATGGGTAGTGCCGGCCGCTGGCCGGCAACCACGTGATCACCGGGAACGCCCAGCGGAAGCCGGCCAGCGGCCGGCTCTCCCAAGCGCCAATCCGACCGGTCGCCGTACACCCCGTAGGCGTCAACATCGGCCAACCCAACGGTGGGTAGTGCCGGCCGCTGGCCGGCAACCACGTGATCACCGGGAACGCCCTGCGGAAGCCGGCCAGCGGCCGGCTCTACCAAGCGCCAATCCTACCGGTCGCCGTACACCCGGTAGGCGTCAACATCGGCCAACCCAACGATGGGTAGTGCCGGCCGCTGGCCGGCAACCACGTGGTCAGGGAACGCCCTGCGGAAGCCGGCCAGCGGCCGGCTCTACCAAGCGCCAATCCGACCGGTCGCCGTGCATCCGGTAGGTGTCGACATTGGCCAACCCAACGATGGGTAGTGCCGGCCGCTGGCCGGCAACCACGTGATCATCGGGAACACCCAGCGGAAGCCGGCCAGCGGCCGGCTCTACCAAGCGGCAACCGACCGGTCGCCGTGGACCGAGCATCAACGGTGATGCATCCACCAGCAATCAATCGCGTCCAGCACGATGTGGATGATCAAACCGATGCCGAACAACCGCGTTTTCTTCGGCACGCACAGCCCGGCATAGACCGCAATCGCCGGTGCAGTGTGCAGCGGATGGAAACCGATGCTGCAACGGTTGGGCGCGTAGATCGGATCGGCCAGCAGGTGGTCCAGATCGATGATCCAGCCCAGCAACATCAGCAGCCATGCGGAGGCAAAGCGCTTGCGCCAGCACAGCCATGCCAGCAACGCTGGCACGGCTGCATGCAGGAACAGGTGGAAGATCGCGCGCGCGCTCATCGGCAACGGTGGCACCGGGCGGGCCCGGTGCCGTCCATCACACCAGCGGTTCGTCGGACAGGTAGGTGTATCCGGTCAGGCCGGCTTCCAGCGCGTCCGACAGTTCCTGCGCGCGTTCCGGCGACAGCTGCGCCGCAGCCACGCGCTGCGCATAGGTCGCACGCAGTTCGTCCAGGCGGTAACCCACGTAATCCAGCATCACGTCGGTGGTATCGCCGCGGCGCTGCTGGGTGATGGCGTAGCCATCGGCATCGGCCAGCACTTCCACCGCGTCGGTATCGCCGAACAGGTTGTGGATGTCGCCCAGGATTTCCTGGTAGGCGCCGACCATGAAGAAGCCGATGCGGTAGCTCTCGCCCGGCTTCATCTTGTGCAGTGGCAGCGAGCTGTCCAGGCTCTCGTTCTCGACATAGGTTTCCACCATGCCGTCCGAGTCGCAGGTCATGTCGGCGATGATGCCGCGACGGTCCGGAGCTTCGTCCAGGCGCTCGATCGGTACGATCGGGAACACCTGGTCGATCGCCCACACGTCCGGAATCGATTCGAACACGCTGAAGTTGACGAAGTACTTGTCGACCAGTCGCTCGTTCAGTTCGTCCAGCACCGGGCGATGGCTCTTCTCGTCGTAGCTCAGGCGCGCACGCACGCCGTGGGCGATGGCGTAGAACAGGTCGTCGATGCGCGCACGCTGCGGCAGGTCGATCTGGCCCAGCGCGTAGCTGGCCAGGCCTTCGGCATGGAAATGCTGCGCCTCCTGGAACAGTTCCACCGCCGGGCGCACGTCCAGCTCGTCGTGGATCTCGCGCAGGTGGCGGATCGCGGCCGGCTCGTCGTCGTGCTGGTCCGGCACGCGGCCTTCCTGCGCTTCTTCCACTTCCGACACATTGGCGATCAGCACCGCGTGGTGCGCGGTCATTGCGCGGCCGCACTCGGTGACGATGCGCGGCGGGGTCAGGCCGAACTCTTCGCAGGCATTGGCCAGCGGCTGCACGATGTTGCTGGCGTAGGAATGCAGGCCGTAGTTGATCGAGCAAAAGCTGCGCGAACGGGTGCCTTCGTAATCCACGCCCAGGCCGCCGCCCACATCGACGTGGGTGATCTTCGCGCCCAGGCGCGACAGCTCCACGAAGTAGCGGGTGGCTTCGCGCATCCCGTTGGCGATGTCGCGCACGTTGGAGATCTGCGAGCCCATGTGGAAGTGCAGCAGGTTCAGGCAGTCGGCGTACTCGGTATCACGCAGCGACTTCCACAGGTCCAGCAGCTGGCGCGGCGACAGGCCGAACTTGGCCTTGTCGCCACCGCTGTTCTGCCACTTGCCGGCGCCCAGCGAGGCCAGGCGCATGCGCACGCCCAGGCCCGGCTTCACGTCCAGCGCCTTGGACTCTTCCAGCACCAGCTTCAGCTCGGACGGCTTCTCGATGACGATGAAGGTCTGCAGGCCCAGCTTGCGGCCGATCAGGGCCAGGCGGATGTACTCGCGGTCCTTGTAACCGTTGCAGACGATCAGGCCACCCGGGCGCGACAGCGCCAGCACGGCCATCAGCTCGGGCTTGCTGCCCGCTTCCAGGCCGAAGCCTTCGCCGTGGTGGCTGGCCAGGGTGCCGGCCACGCCGCGGGTCTGGTTGACCTTGATCGGGTACACGGCGGTGTAGCCGCCGCTGTACTCCCAGTCCTGCTGGGCCTGGGCGAAGGCCGCCTGCAGCTTGCCCAGGCGCTGGCCGAGGATGTCCGGGAAGCGCACCAGCAGCGGCAGCTTGGCACCGGCCGCGCGCGCAGCGTCCACCACCTTGGGCAGCGATACCACCGGGCCGTCCGCCCCGGTCGGTCTCACCACCATGTGCCCGGCCTGATCCACGTCGAAGTAACCATCCGCCCAATGCGGGATCGAGTAGGTCTTGCGGGCTTGGTCGAGGGACCAATCGGTCATTTCAGTCGGCCTTGTTGGCAATAAAAGGGGGGGCATGATAACGCCTATATGCCCACAGGTTCGTTATCATGCGCGCCCGCGCCCGTGACAGGTTCCAACCTGAACGGGCCGATCCGTCCGGATGTGGCATCTGTGCCACGCGGCCCCGCCCGCCAGCCCGGCTCCACCCCTCCGAACAGGACCGTTTTCCCATGACTGACAGCAACAACTGGTACATCGAACACTTCGAGCGCACCGGCTCGGCCATCGGCTACCGCATCACCGGCAAGCTGGACGAGGTGCAGTCGCCGTTCCAGAAGATCGAAATCTTCCAGACCACCGACTGGGGCAACCTGATGACCATCGACGGGGCCATCATGCTGACCAGCAAGGACAATTTCTTCTACCACGAGATGATCAGCCACCCGGTGCTGTTCACCCACGCCGCGCCCAAGCGCGTGGTGATCATCGGTGGCGGCGACTGCGGCACCCTGCGTGAAGTGCTCAAGCACAGCGGCGTGGAGAGCGTGACCCAGTGCGACATCGACGAGCAGGTCACCGTGATGGCGCGCAAGCACTTCCCGGAACTGTGCGACTCCAACGATGACGCCCGCGCCGAGCTGCTGTTCGATGACGGCGTGGCCTACATGGCCAACTGCCCGGCCGGCAGCGTGGACGTGGTGATCGTCGATTCGACCGACCCGGTCGGCCCCGGCGAAGGCCTGTTCAACAAGGCCTTCTACGAGAGCTGCTTCAAGGCCCTGAAGGACGACGGCATCCTGGTGCAACAGTCCGAGTCGCCGCTGATGCAGCTGGAACTGATCAACGAAATGCGCACCGAGATGGGCAAGGCCGGCTTCGGTTCGTTCAAGACCCTGCCGTTCCCGCAGCCGTGCTACCCCACCGGCTGGTGGAGCGTGACCATGGCGCGCAAGGGCGACAGCAGCTTCGACTTCCGCCAGGCCGACTCGGCCGCCAAGACCTTCAACACCCTGTACTACACTGCCGCGCTGCACACCGGCGTGCTGGTGACCCCGCCGTTCGTGCAGGCGGCATTGAAGGGTTGATCCAAACAAAAACCCGCGCTGGCGACAGCGCGGGTTTTTTCATGCTCCGGTAGTGCCGGCCGCTGGCCGGCAACCTCATGTAACGATCAAAGCGCCCAGATACCGGCGATCACCGCCACCACCAGGCCCCACTTGATCAGCTGGTAGGCTACCACGCTGCGCTCGCGCAACGCCTTGGCCTTCAGGCGCACCTTGTAGACGCTGCCAAAGGCCTTGTTGACGCCGCCGGTCGGGTCACCCGGCAGGTTCGGCGATGCACCACCGGCCAGCAGCGTAGCCGCCACCGCGCGGTTGAACAGCCCCGGCAGGCCGAAGCGCAGCGGACGGGCGATATCGCAGAACAGGATCACGCGGTCCTGCTGCGTCTCGTTGTGCGCATGGTGGATGTAGGTCTCGTCGAACATCATCCACTCGCCGTCGCGCCAGCTCTTCTTGATGCCGTCCACTTCGATGTAGCAGGCATCGTCGTTGGGCGTGCTCAGGCCCAGATGCAGGCGCAGCGAGCCGGCGAACGGGTCGCGGTGCGGGCGCAGCTCGCTGCCCGGTGGCAGCTGCGCGAACATCGCCGCACGCACGTCCGGGATCGACTCGATCAGCGCCGTGGTCTTCGGGCACAGCGTCTTCGCCGACGGATGCGACGGGCCGTACCACTTCAGGTAGAAGCGCTTCCAGCCACGACGGAAGAACGAATTGAAGCCGGCATCGTTGAACGTGCTGGAGGCAGCGATCTTCTGCGCGTCGCGCAGCGCCAGCGCCTCGTCGCGGATCATCTGCCAGTTCTGGCGCAGCGGCTCCAGCTGCGGAAACTCCTTGCCCGGGTCCAGGAACGGCGTGGTCGGCACCTTCGAGAACATATACATGACCACGTTGATCGGGGCCATGAAACTGGAATGGTCCAGCAGCTGGCGCGACCAGCGCGCGCGGACCTTGCCACGGAAGTGGATGTACAGCACGCAGGCCACGAACAGCGCTGCAATGACGATTTTGATGATCAAAGCACTTTCCTCCAGCCGCGGCCGGAACGGGAAACGGGGCGATGCACGGCCTGGCGGCCAGCACCGGTGGGGAACGCGGCAGGGGACGGG
Organism: Stenotrophomonas sp. YJH_SMC_29; assembly: GCF_059371235.1. Lineage (NCBI taxonomy): Bacteria > Pseudomonadati > Pseudomonadota > Gammaproteobacteria > Lysobacterales > Lysobacteraceae > Stenotrophomonas > Stenotrophomonas sp. YJH_SMC_29. The sequence goes on from NZ_JCAFUK010000012.1 coordinate 77,635, forward strand.
GACGTGCCGGAGGGGGGCGGCCGCCGATGTCGCGGGTTAACAGCTTATGGTCGGCAGGGCGTGCGCCGGGGTCAAGCCGGACGTGCGTGGCGTTCAGCGCGCCGCCGATGAATGGGCTGGACGTGCGCCCAACTCATTGACCCAGCGGGGCAAACCTTATAAGTGAGACGGAATTGTCCGATTCTGCGTGACGAACTGTTCCAGCCACGACCCCGACATTTCTCTGACAAATCGTGGAATAGCGAACTGGCGAGTACTAAAATTAACGAAAACTTAGTAACTCCCTGTAACACCGGTTCGCTTGACGCATTGCGCCACCCACCGGGTCGTCCGAGACCCCGACATGTATCTTCCTGCCCTGCCCCCCTCCTCCTGCGCCGATGGCGCCACCTCCCCGCTGCTGCTCAAGCGCGGCGAGCGTTTCCTGGCCCCCGACGTCTACCGCACCTGCCTGGACGGGCGCGAGGCGGTCATCAAGGACTATTCCCGCTACCGCGGCACTCCCGTTTCGCTGATCGCGCGACTGATGGTGCGCCGTGAAGCACGCATGCTGCAGCGCCTCGGCGGCTGGAAGCATGCCCCCGCGCTGCTCGGCACCCTCGGTGGCCTGGCGCTGGGCATGGAGTTCATCCCCGGCCAGACCCTGAGCACCGCGCAGGCCGTCGGCAATGAAGTGTTCGAGCAGCTGCAGCACGCGCTCAGCCGCCTGCACGCCGCCGGCATCACCCACAACGACCTGCACGGCACCAACGTGGTGGTGAGCGGTGGCGTACCGGTGCTGCTGGACTTCACCTCGGCCTGGCGCGCGCCTCGCTGGCTGCGCCGCAATCCACTGAGCCGGCAGATGCGCCGCAGCGACATGAAGAACCTGCTGAAGATCCGCCAGCGCGTGACCGGCCAAGCGCCGAGTGCCGCGCAGGCCGCACTGGTGGCCGACCCGGGCTGGGTCGCCGCCGTGCGGCAGGGCTGGAAGCGGTTCTATAAGTGGGCGAAGCGCCGGTAAGCGCCGCGTCTTTCGGGCGCGATTGATCGCGCGATCGGATGGGACAACGTCGTTGGGGCTGGACGCCCCGACGGGGATGATGCCTCGGCGGCAGCGTGCGCCCGACCAGGTAGAGTCGACTGTTAGTCGACTGCTCTTCGTTCCGAAGCCGGAAAACCCCGCGCTACGCGCGCAAGTCGACTAACAGTCGACTCTACCTCGTCGCATTCCGGCACCCCTGTCGTGTGCCGGCAGCCCGCGGCGCGCTTACAACGCGTCAGCGTCCAACTCACCGGTACGGATGCGCACCACGCTGCCCAGGTCGTACACGAACACCTTGCCGTCCCCAATCTTGCCGGTGCCGGCGGCCTTCACGATGGCCTCAACCACCGCCTCCACCTGGTCATCGGTCACCGCCACTTCCAGCTTCACCTTCGGCAGGAAATCGACCACATACTCCGCGCCACGGTACAGCTCGGTATGGCCCTTCTGGCGACCAAAGCCCTTCACTTCCGTCACCGTGATCCCGGTGACCCCACGCTCGGCCAGCGCTTCGCGCACGTCGTCGAGCTTGAACGGCTTGATCACCGCCATGACCATCTTCATCGTCTATCTCCTGTCTTCCGGCGTGGAGGATAGCGCCTGAACGCGGCCCGTGCGAAGCCGCTGCCGCCTGTCCGGGCAGTGGGTGCCGGCAGTATCCTTGTGCCCGACTGGCCTGCCCGCGCCGGATGCACGGGCCCACCCCCACGGAGCACCCCATGATCGACCTGAATCAAATCGATGACCTCGCCCGTCGCCTCAGCGACCTGGTGCCCCCGGGCCTGCGCGAATCGCGCGAGGAACTGCAGGCCACCTTCAAGAGCGCGCTGCAGGCGGGGCTGGCCAAGCTGGACCTGGTCACCCGCGAGGAGTTCGAAGTGCAGCGCGCCGTGCTGCTGAAGACCCGCCAGAAGCTGGACGCACTGGAAACCGCCGTGCGCGAGCTGGAAGGGCGCGGCGCCGCAGAATGAAAAAAGGAGGCGCACTGCGCCTCCCGTTTACAGATTATTTCCCGGATGGGGCCTTGCAGCAAGGCCCACCGGGCGCCCTAGACTCGCCGGCCTGTCGATCCGGCAGGACACGCAGGGGGCAGTGCCGATGGCGCAGGACACCGAATGGACACCCGTTTCGCATGACACCTGCGACCAGATCGCCGGCCCGTTCTATCACGGCACCCGCGCTGACCTGGCCGTGGGCGACTTGCTGAGCGCAGGCTTCCGCTCCAACTATCGCGACAGCGTGGTGATGAACCACATCTATTTCACCACGATCGCCAAAGGCGCCGGGCTGGCTGCGGAGATGGCCCGCGGTGAGGGGCGGCCGCGCGTGTATGTGGTGGAGCCGACCGGGCCGTTTGAAGACGATCCGAATGTGACCAACAAGAAGTTTCCCGGGAACCCGACGCGGTCGTATCGGAGTGCGCAGCCGTTGCGGGTGGTTGGGGAGATTGTGGAGTGGGAGCTCTACGACGCGGAGTTCGTTCGGCAGTTGAAGGCGTTTGTTGCTTCGGGGAGTGGGGAGATCATCAATTGATGGCCTGCTGGCGTTGGGCGTCGCGCACCTCTTCATCGGCTTCATAGATGTCCAGCCCGAGCTCAATGCCGCGCTCACCCAAGGCGAGCAGCGCGCGAGGCGAAAGTGAGACACCACCGTTGCTGCTGCCCATGAAAAGACCACAGAACAGATCAGGTCGGAAGCGTGCCAGAGACTGCCATACGGCGAGATCGCCGGTGAGCTGATCGAGGATTTCGAAGATCTGAGCGTCCAGATCTTCAGGCTCACGACGCTCCGCATCAAGTTGCCAGCGGCCAGTCCTGGCGATACGCACGGTGCCTGATTGGTTGCCTCTGAGTTCCTGGCCCTTGTGATGCGAAGCGGTCGGGGTCGCTCCGAGCAAGGCACTGACTTCTTCGGGCAGAAGGTCGTCTCCGAAGAATCTGAGGGTTACCAGGGAATGATCGAATGCTGGCACGGGAATCCAGTTGTCCTTTTCGGAATCTTTTCCAATCGACACGTCTCATCGACGTCAGGTCAGCTATCAGCCAAAAGCAGGCACTCAGATGATTTGTAGTTGTCCACAGTAACCTTGGCGTTTCGGTGTCCTGGTGGGTGTGAGCCTACTGGTGCACCTTAGGACGAGGCGGAGTTGGTCCCGGTTGGAGAGTCAGACGTGATGATCTACGTAGCTCCGAACGTGACAGACAGAGCAGGATTTTATCCACTCCTCCATGTAGTGCTGGCGTGCTCATGTGCACGCCCATGGCGGGGGACGTTTAGCGACGGGGTTGCTTGCCCGCGACGGTGTGTCCGAGTTGGACCTAGCTCTGTAGGCTTCCTGTAGGCTTCAATTGGTTGGTCCACCGTGACCATTGAGCGGCCCTTTGAGGTCGTACTCATTGACCGGGTGGCCGGCGGTGTTGAGCGTCGGATGCTGCCTTACATGGACAAGGCGATTGACAACCAGGTGATCGATACCGGCCGCAACATCGCGGGGAGGTAGGGACATGGCCTCCACCAGCTTCCGGTGGGAGATGAGCGTCTTGGAGCTGCCCTTCGAGCGGCTCTCGAGGAGCTTCAGGTAGATCTTGAACGCAGCCAAGACTGTCACGCCTCGATTTGGCAACTGCTGCATGGCCTTGGTTGCAAGATCCACTGGCACCTTGGTCCAGCGCGTGTTCTCCGCACTTGGGACCTGAGTGAAGCGATTGCGATAGCCGCTGTTGTCAAAATTCAAAACGCCTCTGTCCGCCAGAGTCTCCACAGCTGGCAGGAGCATTGGACGGGACAGGCCCGTCAGGTGAATCAGGCGATCATTCGTGATTTCGCTTGATCGGGTAGTGAAGTCCACCTCGATCGCTACCGCGATGAAGACCTTCATCGCAGCGATGTGCCTCCCGGTCAGCTTGTTGGCTCCGCCTCGTAAGGGGCCCAGGGCCAAGGGCCCTACAGGCCATGAAGGGAAGCTGCCCCAGGCGCTCACTTGCCCTCCTTATTACGGATGACCTTGCCGAGGATATGAAGGACCTTCCAAGCCACTGCAAAAGCGCAGAGAGCCAGGACAAAAATTGCGCATGCGGCCGGGTTGATGGCGCCAAACTGCTGGACGAGCTGTTCCACATGAATGTTCCACGAGATGGGGAGTGCTTTAAATTAGAAAGCAGGCTTGATGGATCATCTAGATAGAGCGATCATCGATATCGTGCGAATAAGAAGCTCAAACCCTTGGTAAATAAGGGTTTTATGGGATCACTCGGCGGAAAAACATAGTAAACGAGAAAGCATCAGATGGCCCGGTCGTTTACTGTCCAAGCCCCCGGAATCCCCGAAATGCGCAAAATTTGCTCCCCACATCTGGTCGACGGCGGCCTCCCAGCAGCCGGCAGCGGGCCCAGGGGGTGGCGCAAATTGCTTCATGCCTACTGCCGATGTCCGCCCCCAGCACCTCCTGGCGCAACTCAATTGACACTGTTTGAGGCGGAAGGGCAAAAGCTGTGGTAGGAAATTCCTGACTGGATTTTGCCCAAATCCGGCTTCAGCAAGGAATTTTCGCTGACGATTGCGCAAATTGAGCGCTTTTGGAGGAATTTATCTCGGATGTTTGCCGACTTTGGCCGGACTTCGGCGAGGATCGCCACTCGCACTGGCCAAAAGTAATACCCCGTCCGAATGGCCCTAGGACGCGCTGTGTGCAATTCCAAAGCAATTGCTAATCAGGATAAGTTGGCGGGGCTGAAATCGCCGCCACGGGCCAAATAGACGGCTTAACGTTAAGATTTCTTCTCGACTTACCGAAATCGCTTGACTGAACCGAGTCGCCTCGGTTAATGTTCGGTCAAGGGTGTGATACGCCCACGAAAAAACCCCCGCTGTTTAGGGCGAGGGTCAGTTCTTTAACAATGTAGACGTCACCGAGGGTCGCGTTGGCGCGCGATTCCTAGGTAACAAGGCCGGGGACAGGAGCGAGTGCCAGAGGGGACTCACCTGTCAGGCTGCCAAGTACCGTCTTGTCGTTTGGCTTCGACTGGACAATGGTTCCACGGTTGACCGAAGTGTGTCAATAACACGCCCGGGCGACCTGGAGCTCTCTTGGCGAGACCGCGCTCCTCTCACCTTCTCCGAAGGAGAGAGCTATGCGTACCAAGAATGTACCGGTACGTGCTTACACCCGCCGTCGATTCGGCCGTGTGGAACACGTCATCCGTCATTACCGCTCCCATCCGCGCCGTTAAGGGCTGATAGGAAGGCCCCGGACCCAGTCATTGGGTCCGGGTGCCCAGGACTTGGAGCAGAGCATCTTCTGGAGAGATCTCGCAAAAAAGGATCAGATATGTCCAGTAAGAAGGGCCCCGCGGACTTCCGCAGCTCGGAGACTGGCCGGTTTGTGACCGAGCGCTTCGCGGAGAACCACCCGCGCACCACTCAGAAGGAACACAACCGTCCGCCGCCGCCGCCCACCAAGAAGAAGTGATGATGAATGAAGGGCCCGCATTGCTGCGGGCCCTTTTTTTTGGACTGCGGCTCACGCAGGCGCAACTACAGCAGTTGGATGTCTTTCCCGCTCGGGACGGTCGAACCTGGTCAAAGTGATCAGTCCCGCCTTTACCATCCACGAAACCAGCCAATGGACTGCCTCAATGCCCATCAAACAGACGCGCGGCCCTCAGGTCGGGAAGTGCAACATCTGTGGCGAGGTCGGCCCGCTGACCGTGGACCACTGTCCACCCAAGGGATGGGCCCCGCGCGTTCCACTGCGTGTCTCCGAAGTGATGGCTCCCTATCGCGACGGGTCAAAATTCCGGTACCAGAAGTTCAACAATGGCGTTCAGTTCAGATCGCTCTGCGAGCGTTGCAATCGAGACATCCTCGGTACCCGCTACGATCCTGAATTGATTTCTTTGGTGGAGAAGGTGACGGCGCTAACCACGTCAGTACTTCACATTCCGGCTCTCCAGTACGTGCGCTTACGACCCCAACGCATCATGCGCTCGGTGATCGGCCACCTGTGTTCCCAAGGCGTTGATCGTTTCCACAAGGGGGAACTGACAGAGGTGCTGAAGAACTATCTTACCGATCCCACGGCAAAATTCCCCAACTCCCTGAGTCTGTGCTACTGGCTCTTCCCGCATCCAGGCGTCGTGCTGACCAGGGACTACTCCATCACACGTCTGGGATGCGGTAGCGCGAGCATGCTCTGGATCATGAAGTGCTTCCCGCTGGGGTTCGCACTGATCAATAGAGGGTACGCGTTTGACGGTGTGCCCCCTCAAATGGTGATGGACGACTTCGGGGATCTTGGTGACGATGATCAGGCTGAGCTTCCGATCGCGCTCATCAACTACCCCCCGCGCCACTTCCCCGAGCACCCAAGCAGCAACTCGGCGATCTTTGCAGGGCCTCAGTCCACTATGGCAAACGCCAGTCCTCCCAGGCCAGTAGACCTTTCCAGGATAAAGAAGTAGCAGACTGCGGCGCAGTCCTGAGCTCCAGCTCAAGCCATGAAGGACTAATGGAAGGTCGTACTGCGATGAGCCGCCCCGTGGTCGCCACTGTTCCGCATGTCTGACAGTGCAGTGGTTAGGTCAGTGTGGACGAGGATCCGAAGCCCTGCCTAAGCTCAGCCGGCATCACCGGAAGGCAGAGGCTGAGCGCGGAACCGTGGCCTAATTACTAGATTTCTGGCTGCAGCCTGAAATCCGCTCGGGGAATTTCTGAAGCAATAAGTACTGTGAATCGCCCAGGTTCATGTAGACAATCGCAACCCGCCCCTTGGGTGACCGCTTCCGGCCAGAAGCAGACCTCGGCCGATCAGCGTCGGAAGACTGACTCAGGCTAGCTTGTCTCGCAGTGGCCAGAAGCAGAAATCCGTGAAGCTCCAACCGAGCCGAGCCGCTACAGGGGATTCGTCTCGAACGAATCACATTTCGGGTTGGGAAGTATCCAAACTTTCAACTGCACGCTGCCCCGACTGTGCCGTACCAAAGTCGAACTCTGCAGGAGCCACCGCAATGCAATTGAGCTGGCGCTCCAATTCACGAAGCCGGTTTGGGCCACCTTGGGTGGAGGCTAGAAAGACTCGAACAACGTGCGGATTCTGCAGCAACTCTCTGATGACCGATGCAAACATTGACTTCCGTGCAAGATGCAAGTCTTGAGCGTCCTCTATGAATGCGGCATTCCAACCGATGAGAGTTTCGTTCGGAAATTGCCCTGGCGGTGCGGAAGCAAGAGTTGCCATGAGCTGGTTGTACAGCGCGGCCAGATAGCCCCATTGTGCTGCGAACCTAGTGTAGAACGCTGCGTACGCACCGGCAAAGATGGCGCCGAACCATGGGATCATTTGCCCAATCTCGACTTTGAGCTGGGCTGCAGAGAAAACAAGCTCCGTGCCGGCCGCAAAGTACGACTTGATTGGGAGCACGATCGCACAAATTAGCGATGTCACCCAAAGCGACCGCAACAGTACAGCCGTGCCGCCGTTGGGTCTGTTCCGCAGAAAAAACTCACCTGCAAGAAAACTCACTGTCGACATAGTCTCTTCTCCCGCCAAACCATTTGATGGACGCTCCCCCCTGGGAGTTTGGCTATGCCACCCACGCCCCTCGAAAGGGTTCGCCCCCCCCTAGCACAGCTCGATACTAGGCGGATTGTGACCTATTCACAATCCGTTGCAACGCCTGAGAATGACTAACCTGCATTGCAAAGGCCGTAAGCCGCCGTTGTCATATCGAAGAGGAAATGGACCGTAGTGTGCGTCCGCTTCCGGCCGAGAGCGGACGCTCGCAGTGCCTCGAACCGGCCCAAGAATCTGCGTGGCCTAGAACGAAGTATCGGGCCGAACCCTACTTGAACATCTCCAACAGATCATTGTCTTCATGCCGCTGCTCCCACGTGGAGAGAAAACAGAAGCTCACACCACTTCGCATGGCAGCCTTCTGAAATCCGGCCAACTCTTCCTTCGTGATCGGGTACTCAACCGGATCAAAGTGCAGAATCCCCCACGGCTTGACGAAAGAGAACCCGGGCAGGAGTTCCAAGAAGATCGCCTTGAGCAGGGGCCGGATATTCGAAAAGTCCTTGATCGGACCCGCGCGATTGCCAAGGGCATGACACTGGCGACGGATGGTCCTGTCTCCACCCACCACGCGCGCAATGAAGTGATCCTGGTGCACTCGAACGTAGATCAGCTGACGGCGAAAGATCCTCATCCCCTTCTCAACCCCACACGCTCAATGGTCGTCCATGTGCCTGCACGCCCGCCCATCAATGCGCAGACTGCACCTTCAGCGCGCTTGAACCTCTTCGCAGCAGGTACAGCGCCACCAGGAATGGCCACAGCGAGTTGATCGACGAGAACAGGCGCTGTGTCAGCCCCCTGAACCCCTCCGGGTCCGCTCCCACCACGTTCAACCAGAGATAGACGATGCCCGCGATGCTCACCGCAGCGGTCACGGCGTACGCCCTTCGGTTGGCAGACCACGCGCTCAGTTCGATGTGCGACATCGCAGGTGCAATGATGTTTGCGATACCGATGGTGTAGAAGCCGTGCATCGGATGGCCCATGGGCCAGAGCCCGTTGGTCAGCATGGAAATGCCAAAGACCAACCAGCAGATTGCACCTACGGCAATCCGCCGGCCGGACTCCCGCCATACGCCGATGGAGAACGCCACGAAGCCGACACCGGAGCCGATGGCGGCGATCCTGCCGCAGATGCTTGCAAGCATTGGCGCCTGCAGCAGCTCGCTGGCGTGCTGCGCAAGCGGGTTGTAGCCCGGCGCGAGCACGGCGGCAACGCTGGTCCAGAACAGGAATCACGGAAGCGGGACCAGACCCGCGCAGAGAAGCAGTCGGCTGCGGCGTGACACGTGCAGTGGTCCTTGTTTGGCCTGCGCCAGTGAGTGGAATCCAGTCGAACGCTGCCGAACCTTCCTGCTGCGGGCAGGACGATCTTCAGTGACTACAGCAGTAGTCAGATTGCGCGCGGTGCTCGGTAGGTTCAATAGGCAAGAAGTCACTTAAACCATCCAGCGGGTGTCGCAGCGGTTCAGTTGCATGAGCGATCACACATGTCCGATGGGCGAGTGCTGTCGCATTTGCCGCGCCTTGCATCTCCAACGGAAGGTTCTGACGACTCCGTCCCAGAAGTGCCGCTCCGCCTAGTACGCCAAGGCTCTCGCCCCTTTCCACGCTATGCGACAATGCCAAAAGCGTCTCGGGTTTTGGCGGCATTGCCCCTACCCGTTGGCATTCCGAACAACAGCAGGTAATCGTTACTGCGCCACCGTGCATCGGTGGTCGGGACTCGAAAGCCCGTTTTGTTGGGAAGTAGTTTGCGCTTGCCAGCCGGCACCACCGCGCGTGGTGCCGGCTGGCAATCCGTCTGCCGGCTATGGCGGGCGGGGCGTGGGGGTCTTGTACCCGCCGGTTCCCAACATCCGGTTTTCGAGCCACGCTCTGCCCGCCACCTTTATCGGTGGCGGCTTCTGCCTGCATGCACGGAGCCTGCCATGACCACGCCGCACTCCCCTCCCCCGCGCCCGATCCAGCAAGCGCCCTCGGCCGCTCCGGCCCTGGACCCCAACAGCCTCATCGCCATCCTGCACGCCATCGGCGCGGGCGCTGCGGCCGACGGCCAGCCCTGGCCCGAGCGGCACCATCTACGCAGCCGGCAGATGGCGTTGTCCGACGCCGACTGCGCGCTCACCGGCCAGCGCATCGTGCAGGAGATCCTGCTGGCGGCCGAGCGCACGCGCCAGAACGGCGAGCCGGACCAGTACGTGGGCGACCGGGTGATGGAGGGGCTGGTGATGGCCGATCTGGCGCTGACCGCCTTCATCCACGAACGCATGCGACCCAAGGACTGAGCGCGCTTATGGCGCGGACCTTTCTGCCTGTGTGCGGGGTGACGAATGAAGATGCACGGCCTTGCCGCTGCGGTGGTGTGCATCGCGGTGATCGGCGCGATGTGGGTGGAGTGGCCCGAGCCCGCGGGCGAGCAGGTGTGGGCCTACCAGAAGCTACGGCCGGCCGATTACCGCCTGCTGCACAGTGATGCGCTCGGCTTCGTGACCGCGAAGGCCCACGAGGGCTTTGAACTGCAAGCGCGCCATGCCGGGGCGACGTCCTTCGAGATCCGCTGCAAGGGCGTGCTGGTGATGGAGGTGGAGAACGCGCCGTCGCGTGTGTTGATCCGCATGCCTGCCGATGCCCGCTGGCGGGCACCGGATATCGAACGGCTGCGCATCAGCTTCGAGCGTTGGCTGGATCTGCACCAGAGCCAGGGGCGGTTGCTGGTGGAAAGCGCGGGGCCTTCGTGGGTTGAGGCGCGGTTCGGGCGCTTCAATGGGTTGGTGCTGGATGAGCAGCGGTGTCTGTCTGGGGGCGCCAGCCCACCGCCAGGCCGCTCCCACCAATTACCTCAGCGCTGAAGTGCCCTCGTAGGCTGATGCTCACGGTTGCGCTGTGCCTGCACCGCATGCGGCACAGCAACTGGTCAGGGGCCAAACCCTAGCGCCATCGCAACCACTTTCCCATCCCGAACGTAGAAGCAAATGCTCGATCCACCTTCCGAGAACCCACAAGTGCGCTCGACCTTGAAGCTGCCCAGCGTTGCCTGCTCTGTGTCCATCTGGCCATGCGCGCCTGCTGCGCTGGCGGCCTTGGACGCCCGGTCACCCATGGCAACGCCTTTCAGCTTCACGCCCCGCAAGCTCTCGGTTCTGCCTGCAGCAGGTTGTCCCGCGCTGATCGATGAAACGCGGATCTCATCAATGGTTCGGAACTCCGGAGCGACGTCAGGGTTGGAGGTGATCAGCACCTCCAATCGGGTAGTGGGATCCAGGTATCTACGCCGTATCAGCCCTGCCGCGTCCATGACCATCTCGCCATCACCATAGCGGCGCAGGACATCCCGCTCGCTGTAGACATGCGGGATGAAACTTCCATCGCGGAAGGCTTTCGATACAAAGTCCACACGTGGACTTCCTGCGGGAAAGCCTGCAGCTGCAGGCAACATACCCAGCGCAATCAAAATGAATCTGCGTGTCTTCATGACAACTTCGTCCATCCATCTGAAGGAATGATCACAGGACATTGGTGACTCATGCGCGGATAGCCCATTCGTTCCAGAGGCGTATCACCATTCCGGGTGATAGCAGTCCTTGTACTCGTCTTGAATCAGTCCTTGGTTCACATAGCGCCCCAGACTGGTCCTCAGCACGTCCCGCGCGAACCTCAAGGCACCGTCAACCGAATCAAACGTCCACTCGGTACCAAAGGGATGATCCGGATCCACCGCCTCGAACTCGTACACGTCGATGAAGCCAGGCGCTCCATTGTCAAACACTTCGCAAAGACGAACTCTCCAGGCGTTCAGATTGGCCTGCTCAATGGAGACAAAGCGAATCACACGCTGATCCAACTCATATCGATCGGGGAGCAGCTGCTCGACATCGCGGCCCGCCGAAAGATTGCCTGTTACATCCAGAACACAAAGATAGCGCTGCAATGGCCCCCCATTCCGTTGAGAAAACTGACCAGCCAACAAGCATCGGTGACTTCCGGAGCGACTAGGACGCCTCGCCCGAGGCATAGTGCCATGCACCCGACGATTGGCCGTTGTAACGGCTATCGATGTCCTCCAGCCATACCTTCAGATCCATCAGAAACCTTGCATGGTCGAAGTCCTTGAACTTCACCCTGCCCAGTTGCTCCGCCAACTGCTCAAGCAATTCGCGGGAGACATACCGCATTTTCTCCTTCATCGAGAGCGGAACGATGGTCGGCAGGTCAAGCATCACATCGGTATAGAACTCCGCCTTCTTTCGTCGAAACTGCACTCTTCGCTTGAAATCCAGCTCGGGATCTCGACACACGAAAAGCAATGCCACAGAAGCCACTTCGTTCCCGTAGCTCCTGGACTCGAATGTGGCGGAGCGCTCTACGTAATGACTTTTTATCCTGCCAACATGCGACTCCCAGTCGCAGTCCGCCACGAAGTTCAGTTTCATCAGTCCCACGCTCCATGTCAGTGCTGCGCGCGCATCCCGCACCTATTCGAGCAGGTCGTGTAGATCGATGCCAGACGGATTCACCAGGCGCTTCTCGCGACCCACATGGTGAAGCTCGAAGGTGCCTTTCTCTGAATCGATGACACGGGTGCCATCAAGCACCGCCAGAAACCCGAAGACCGCCGAACGGGCAGCTTCACCGGCAACGGCTCGCAACATGTCGGCTTCTACAGCGGACAAGCTGTTGAACCATTCGACCGTGCCAACAGGTCTGGGGCCACCCGATGGCCCGGTGGATACGCCAGGTTCGAGATCGTACTACCCACGGATGATTCAAGCACATAGCGCTGGATAGCGGATACAAATTCGTCAGCTTTCATGCCACTCCCCCGGCTTCGAAAATGAGCCGGAACACATTCGCCTGTCCGGACCTGCTGCCTCTTGTCCCCGCTCAGCCCGCCTCTCGCAGGCAGTGCGGCACAGCATGAACTCAATCCCGTCCAGACGAGTTCAGATCAAGCGGAATACCCTCCGCAACACAGATTTTCCGCAACGCGGCCTCCAGCTTGCTGCCGTTTTCCAACGTTTTCAGTGTCACTGCAATCCCACCAGTGATCCCAAGCTTCCTCTGTGCACTTTCGGAGAGAGACAGCTCAAGCTCCATGCGCCGCAGAGAGATATGCACCAGACCGCCATAGCAAGGCTCAAGACCTCCACCGACCTCGATATGGGCGTGCGCCATGCCCAACTCTTCGTCCTGGTCGTCATACGCCTTCGCGTTCTGCAATACCACGTAACGAGACGGATTCGTCGAGCTGTCGGCCAAGCCAACTACGATGCATTAGTCATCTTCCTCCATGGAAACGACTTCGGCCTTGAATCTGTACATTTCCCGGGTACTCCTGACATGTGGAAAGCTCAATGTCTACTCCGCCGCTGTCCTGGTGCCGCTCTCAGCACGCAGGGTCGCATCGTTGTCACCCTTCCAGCCCACCTGGGTGCCACTCGCCCCGCCTGCGAGCCCATCCGTACTTTTGTCTGTTCGCCCGCCGCTCGATCATCAAGGGCGGCGCCAACGTCAGGGGCGGTCTGTACTGACGGAAACCGAGCCGTCTTCCAGCAGGTGGACGCTTACATATGCGTCTGGCGGAGGTATCCGATCGATCGACGCCCCTGCGGGGAGAATGTCCCAACTTGTGATCGGGCCGCACACCGTCCTATGCACCAATCGGCGACTATCCAACCCTCGCTTGGCAAGCTCGGCCACAACTTCTTCAGGAGGCTGGCGGTCGAAGCCCTTGTAGGCTGTGCACGTCTCTCCCGTCTGGCCAATGGGATACGTTGAACTCTCCACCTCATCCCGGCACCCCGGCAGGCCCATGACGAGCGAGAGGGCCATCAGTACACGCAAGCCGCGATGGACCTGCAGTGAGCGCATTTTTTCCAGCAGCTGATGTAGAGATGGGCATGCTTTCACTTGCAGCCCGGTGCACCTCCCCGCAAAAAGCACAAGTCGCCCTTTGGGCGACTTGTTCTCTGGTGCAAACGAGATCACGGAGGGGGCACGCCTATCGCCTTCGACGCGAATTTTCCCACCACTGCTTCAACGCAAGAAACAGATGAAGGAATAGGAAGATCACCGCGAAGTAGCCCCAAATACGCAATCCCGTATGCATAGCGTCCGGGTAATTGCGGTACGTGAGAACTGCGAAGTAAGAAGCGCCAAAGACCGCAGCGAGAAGCTGAGTGCCTATGAGGCCTTTCAACAAGGGACTCATTTTTTCTTCTCCAGGTCCTTCTGTACGACAGTCGCCCCTGCTCCCGCCAGGCCCTGCCCCGCTTGGGACGCCGCGCCCTGGAGTGCCGATTGCCTGGGAATGGCAGTTCCGGTTGACGCAGTGGCACTTGCCATGTTCGGCCCACCTGGGCCGCGGGATTGACTCAGCCGTTGGAGTGATCCGCGTGCAGCTGGGCCTGCGAAATCACCCATGGCAACGCCAACCCCGGAGGCTGCCAATCCACCCGCTGCACTGCCAATCGCATTTGAAGCGACGCCCTCCGCCGTGATGGGTTGCCCTTTGATTGCGCTCTCTGCGGCGGAGCCAGCACCACCCGCCACCGCATTGACCACGGTCTGTATGGCAACCGCACGCCCTACCGAAATCGTGCCGGAACCCACTGCCGCAACGGCCACTCCACCAGCGCCTCCGGAGACTGAGCCAACCGCAGCAGCAATGCCAGCCTCCACTTTGTCGATAGGCTTATCCGGATTCATGGCTTTTTGGACCGCGATGTCTGCGAGGCCGCCCAGGACGGCACCGTATATGAATGGCATTACCGGAACCCTTCCGTCCGGATCGGTGAAGGAGTACGGATTGCCATAAGCGTAGCTGTATCGATTGAAGTGTTTCGTGCTTGAATGCGTAGAGATCGGATCCACCGAGAGGAAGAGTCCCAACTGGGGATCATAGTAGCGCTGCTGCATGTAGCTCAGCCCAGTGGCAGCGTCGCTCACGTGTCCCGTATATCCAGGTCCATCCGCAACCTGCCCGCCAACAACGGCCCCATAGGGTTCGTAGTCATAGCGCTTGACCACGTTGCCATTGGCGTCGGTCTCGGCAACCACCGAACCAAGCGCATCGGTATGAATGTAGGTGACCGTCTCGGCACTTGCCGATGGCGTCAGCGCCAGGCTCATCATTAGTGTGCAACAGAGCCAGGCCCCCACGGAGCCCCGTTCGGGAATGCGCTTCGCCACCCCCAAAAGGACGAGGGAAACACGACGATCAGCCTCCTCAAACGTTTCCATTCTCCCCATCCCCTTGAAAGAGCCTTCCAGCAAGATTCCGTCTTCATATCACAGCCCCCGATGGCTGGGGAAGTCACATTGAAAACCAGTGCGAGTTGACGTGAATCAAGCGGTGGCTGTTGCCACGCTGTTTTTCCAGAAGCATCCATGGTTGCACCACCTGGATGCCCAAGTGGAATTGGCGTAGCGCTTGGAAATGCGTGGCTATGTGTAACCGTCACCATTCAATTTGAGTAGAACGTCAATTTGAGTAGCACTCCAATTTGAGTAGCACGGCGAATTGGCGTCCATCGTTCACTTGATGGCCGAATCTTGTTTCCGCAGAGGAGGAAGGCATGCCCCAACCGTCTGCCGGAATCCCCCTAGCCGCTTCACCAGCAATTCCCGATGGTTGGCCGCAGCTCACCTGCCGCATCATCAAGCGCCCGACTGCAGGAATCCACACATGAGCCTGGCGCTGGTCCACAGCCGTGCCCGCGCCGGGGTCGATGCCCCACTGGTGCGGGTGGAAGTGCACCTCTCTGGCGGCCTGCCTGCCACCCAGATTGTCGGCCTGGCCGAGACCAGCGTGCGCGAATCGCGCGAGCGCGTGCGTGCCGCCCTGCTATGTGCGCGCTTTGACTTTCCGCAGCGGCGCATCACCTTGAACCTGGCACCCGCCGACCTGCCCAAGGAAGGTGGGCGTTACGACCTGGCGATTGCGCTGGGCATTCTTGCCGCGAGTGGTCAAGTCGATCCGCAGTCACTGCTGCAGTACGAATTCCTGGGCGAGCTTGGCCTGACCGGTGAACTGCGCCCGGTGGCGGGTGCACTGCCCGCCGCGATCGCGGCCGCCGAAGCCGGGCGCATTCTGGTGGTGCCGCCGGGGAATGCCGCAGAAGCCGCACTGGCCGAGCATGCCGATGTACGCGTAGCGCGTACGTTGCTGGAGTGCTGCGCCGGGTTGGGAAATCGGCGCGTGTTGCCACCCGTGGAACGCGTGGACACGACGCCGTTGCCGCTACCCGATCTGGCCGACGTGCGCGGGCAGGCGCATGCGCGGCGCGCGTTGGAAGTGGCGGCCGCCGGTGGGCACCATCTGTTGTTGATCGGCAGCCCTGGCTGCGGCAAGACGCTGCTGGCCTCGCGCCTGCCCAGCCTGTTGCCGGATACCGAAGAAACCGAGGCACTGCAGCTGGCCGCGATTGCCTCGGTGAGTGGCGAAGGGCTGGACCCACGGCGTTGGCGGCAGCGTCCCTTCCGGGCACCGCACCACAGTGCGAGTGCGGCGGCGCTGGTGGGTGGGGGCAACCCACCCTGCCCCGGCGAGATCTCGCTGGCCCATCACGGTGTCCTTTTTCTCGATGAGCTGCCCGAGTGGAACCGAAGTGCGTTGGAAACTCTGCGTGAGCCGCTGGAATCCGGCCACATCCGCATCGCCCGCGCGGCGCGCAGCGTGCAGTATCCCGCGCGATTCCAACTGATCTCACTAGTGCCTGCGGCTCGCATCATTTAAGACATTTTTTCCTTTTGTTTCATATAGATAGAAAAATGACTGCTCATTTAGAGTGGTCATACAGCATGAGATGACTGCCAGCATCGCTGATGAACTACCGCACAACAGATGCATCACCTCTACAGCTAACGTCGTCTTGATCACGACGAACCAGCCATCTATCCAACGTTGCAGGCTAATGCCCAGCGTCGCGGTGCGGAGCTGCTCGGATCACTTGTGATGGATTTCCCCTTCCAAGCCCAATGACGCCGTGAAATCCATCGCCGGCGCCTTCCCTATAAGGCTTATTGCGGCAGGGCATAGAGGCCCAGTAGTCACTGTTGTCCCCTTCATTGTTTATAGGTCCTGAAGGGGTCACACCACGTTGTTCACTACCAGCCACCACGTGTCGTTGAAATAGAATGCAGACGTGCGGCCGGCAGGCAGTCGGCTGCCAGACCGTCGACCGAAGCGGGGCTGTTAGGCCTCCCTCGCACCGAACGGTCGAGATGACATGAGCATCGCCCGCCTATGTAGGCCAACTATTTATTCAATCGGCGCATCGCTGAGGGTGCGGTGAGTGAAACGGGAGTAGCATGACTCATCTGCTCCCCAGGCCAGAGGGATGATCTACCCAATCGCCAGTGACGCCACCAGCCTGGAAGGACCTGCTCTGCGCGCGTTTACGAAGATGGCAGAAGTTTGGAAACTAAGCGCTCATGAGCAGTCGGCAATCCTGGGTAGGCCCATCGACGTTGCTTGTGCACAGCTAGAGGCGGGAGTGACTGACGGCCTTTGGCCAGAAACACTCGAGCGAATCAGCTATGCGCTCGGCATATACCAGGCACTGCACATCCTCTTCCCTGATCAGCAGCAAGCTGACAGCTGGCTAAGACGCCCCAACAGCGCAGCACCATTCAAGGGGACCCCGGCCTTGGCCTTCATGTGCTCTGGTCAACTCAACGACCTTGCCACTGTTCGTGACTATCTAGAGGCCCAGGGAATCGCCGCCTCCCTGACAGCTCCGACGACGTCCAGCAGTCTGTGACCGAGCACCGCTAAGAAAGTCGGGACTATAACCACCACCTCGTCACAACCACCACACCGCATAGCCGATACGTGAGACGAACGAAGACGATGGATCCTGTTCATTTAGCAGTCTTTGATGGCTTACCTTCTGTGCCCGCCAGGCCTGTCCAGAACAAATTCTTTCCAAATCCAGTCCAGTTGGCATCGTTCTTAAGAGCCGCGTAAAGTTCTGTAGAGACAGGATAGTCCACTGGGGGATGGAGCATGCCGATCGAACGTATTGTTATCGATAACTTCAAGTCTTTTCGTCACCTCAATCTGCAGCTCAATGCGCACATGAACCTTGTGGTTGGTGACAACGAGGTGGGAAAGTCCACCTTGCTGGAAGCGATCCACGCAGTAATAACAGGGCAGCTGTATGGTCGCAACCTCACCTACGAGCTCACACCCTATCTTTTTCACCAGCCAACGGTGAGGGAGTACTTAGCGGCTCTGCGCGCAGGAACGCCTGCGTCACCGCCCAGGATCTCCATTGAAGCCTATTTGGGGAACGATCCCGCGCTGGCGTCCTTGCGCGGCACCAACAACTCATTAGGTCTAGACAGTGCAGGCGTCCGATTGCTGGTCGAGCTTAGCGACGACTATCGCGAGGAATTCAACGCCTACCTGCAGCAACACCAGGGCGCGACCAGCCTCCCAGTGGAATACTACACGGTGCGCTGGTACTCCTTTGCCAACAACGGCGTCACCGCTCGTACCATCCCGTTCGATTCAACTATCATCGACACCCACGGTATCAAGACACTGTCCGGAGCCGATCGCTATATCGCCAGCATCATCGAACAGGCGCTTACCCCAGCGCAGCGCGTTTCGCTATCTTTGAGTTTTCGCCGCATGCGGCAAAGCTTCTCGGAAGAGGACGACGTGGCCGCCATTAATGCTTATCTCACTCAGCACACAGGAGACATCAGTCACAAAGCACTGACGGTTGGCGTGGACTCTTCACCGCGCTCAACGTGGGAAACAAGCTTGTCACCGTACCTGGATGAGCTTCCTTTCACCCAAGCTGGCAAGGGTGAGCAAAGCGCAGTAAAGATGAAGCTGGCTATGCATGCTGCAGGGTCGGCGCATGTACTGCTAATCGAAGAGCCGGAGAACCACCTCTCCTTCTCTGGCATGAGCCAGCTGATTGACAAGATTTCAGCGCTCTCCACGACGCAGCAGGTGGTCATCGCAACCCACAGCAGCTTCGTTCTGAACAAGCTGGGCGTGGACAACGTGATCCTGTTCAGCGCCCAAGGCCAGATGAAACTGGATCAGTTGCCGCATGATACGCACGATTACTTCATGAAGCTTCCTGGTCATGACACGTTGCGACTGATTCTGGCCAAGCAGGCAATTCTGGTGGAGGGCCCGTCCGACGAGCTGATCGTGCAACGTGCCTACTTTGATCACCACGGCGTAGCGCCACTGGCGCGCGGCGTGGACATCATCTCGGTCAAATCACTGGCGTTTAAACGCTTCTTGCAGATTGCGGAGCGCCTGCGTATTCAGGCCAGAGTCGTCACCGACAACGATGGTGATATCGCGCTGGTGCAAGAGCGATATGCCGACTTCCCCAATGCCATCTACTACGATTCTGACGAGAGCGCCCCATCGTTGGAAGAGCAACTCATTAAAGCCAACTCATTGGACGAGCTGAACACCGTGCTGGTCAAGTCATTCGCCGACGAGGTGGCGTTGCTCAAGTACATGAAAGGTCACAAGACCGATACGGCCCTAGCCATTTTCAACAGCCCCCATTCGATCACTTTCCCGGACTATGTCCAGCGTGCTATCGCCTAACCGAGTACTGCTTTCGGCAGCCGGCTCTGGCAAGACTACCTTGCTGGTTCGCCAGGCATTGGAGCGGCCACAGCGCCGCGTCGCTATGCTCACCTATACCTTGGAGAATCTCGAAGAGATCCGACGCTCATTCGAGGCCCAAGCCGGCGCGGTGCCTGCGAATGTCACGTTGTATAGCTGGTACGGATTTCTGTTACGCGAGTGCATTCGACCCTATCAGGCGGCATTGTGCCGCGAGCCAAGGGTCGAATCGATTCTGTTTGTTGAAGGACGGACGAACAACCGGGCACCCCGCTCGCATGTAGCCCGCCACTACCTGTCAGGCGACCGGATGTATTCGGATCGGGCTTCCGATTTCGCCGTTCGGTGCGATGAGCTCACTCAAGGTCAGGTCATCTCGCGCTTGGCGAACATGTACGACGAAGTGTACGTTGATGAAGTGCAGGACTTGGCAGGCTACGACCTAGATCTTATTGAGCGCCTGTTGAAGAGCCCGATCGGCGTTACGCTAGTGGGCGACACGCGCCAAGCGACCTACGCCACCAACTACGCGCCTCGGTACAGCCAGTTCCGCGGACCGAACTTGGCGACGTTATTCCAGCTTTGGGAGTCGCAAGGCCTGTGCCAGATCGATCACCGCCTCACGAGTTTGCGATGCGTGCAGGCCCTGTGTGATCTGGCCGACGCGCTCTATCCGCAGATGCCCCGGACCCAATCAGGCAATGATCAGTTGATCGGTCACGATGGCATCTACCTTGTCGCGCCCGAGCATGTCACTGCGTACATGCAGGAATTTGCCCCGACCGTGCTGCGGCATGACCGACGGCAGGCGTGCGACGGCCTACCAGCGATGAACTTCGGTCAGTCCAAGGGACGCACCTACAGCCGGGTCCTCATCTTCCCTAATGGGCCTTTGACGCAGTACCTGCGCACTGCAGATGCGTCACGCATAACGGCGCCACCTAAGTATTACGTGGCCTTTACCCGGGCGAGGCAGAGTGTGGCGTTTGTGTATAACGGCACGTGCGCGCTTCTGGGCCACCAGCTCTATACGCCTCAATCCTAAACGCCTTAGCTGAGCGGTAGCTCGCAGGACACGCAGCAGACCTCGATTCCGGACAGGTACGTCCGGAGATGGGATCGCCGGCCAGACACTTGCATCCTACAAGAATAGTTGTAGGATTTAGACATGAAAGATGATTCCGCCGTCCTCGCACTCTCTGCGCTCGCCCAGTCTGATCGCCTAGCTGCATTCAGGATGCTGGTTCGTGCTGGCCCGGATGGCATGCCCTCCGGCGAAATTGCGGAAGCTCTCGCGATCGCGCCACCACGCATGAGCTTTCACCTCTCGACCTTGGAGCGAGCTGGCCTGCTGCGCTCGTGGCGAGACGGGCGGCGCGTGCTGTACGCCGCTAGCTATGAGCACATGCGCCAACTGCTCGCGTTTCTGACTGAGGACTGCTGCTCCGGGACTCCCGAGATTTGCGGTGACCTCTTCAAACTCGCCCGCCCATGTACCTCGGAGACCTGCGGATGAGCCTTATTCAGCCCTTCAACGTCCTGTTCCTATGCACGGGCAATTCTGCGCGATCGATACTGGCGGAAAGCGCCCTGCGGAGTATTGGCGATGGCCGTTTCAACGCGTTCTCTGCCGGCAGTCACCCCAAGGGCGAGGTCCACCCGCTGGCGATTGAGACGCTGCACGAGGCCAACTACCCGGTCGAAGGCCTGCGGTCCAAAGCATGGGAGGAGTTTGCAGCGGCAAGTGCCCCCCGCATGGATTTTGTCTTCACTGTCTGCGACCACGCTGCTGGCGAGGCGTGCCCACTGTGGCCCGGGCGACCATTGACGGGGCATTGGGGTATCGAGGATCCCATCCGCGAAGCTCACGGGGAAATGTGGCAACGCGCCGCCTTCCGAAAGGCGCTGATGTACCTGGAAAACCGCATCCGAGCCTTCGTCGCGCTGCCACTCCATACGCTGTCTCGAGCAGCATTGACAGCGCAAGTCTGCGCAATTGGCCAGCTCGAAGGCACTTCGTTCTCCCGACCAGACATTGCTTGAGGGATCCATCATGACACTAACGATCTATCATAATCCGGCCTGCGGCACGTCCAGAAACGTTCTGGAAATGATGCGCCAGTCGGGCGAAGACCCGCAGGTCATCGAGTACCTGCAGTCACCGCCGACGCGCGAGAGACTTGTCGAACTAATTGCCGCAATGGGCATCACGCCTCGCGACCTCCTGCGCAAGAAGGGAACGCCATACGAGGAGTTGGGCCTGGACAACCCTGGCCTCACCGACGACCAGCTGGTGGACGCGATGATGGCTCATCCCATTCTCATCAACCGTCCAATCGTGGTCTCCGACCGTGGCGTTGCATTGTGCCGACCGTCTGAGAAAGTGCTCGCACTGCTGGCAAACCCCGTGTCTTCCTTTACCAAGGAAGATGGCGAGATCGTTACAACCGGGACGTCACCGTGATTGATCGCATTGCGGCAGATCTGCCAAACATCGACCCCACACAACTTGCGCCGATCGACGTAGACGCCCTCATCGGGCTTGGCGACCCGATCCATCCACCGCGGATGCTCATCCTCTACGGCTCACTGCGTGAACGCTCCTTTTCCCGCCTGCTCGCAGAGGAGGTCGGTCGGCTTCTACGCTGGTACGGCTGCGATGTGCGTATCTTCGATCCGCACGACTTGCCATTGCCCGACGGCGCGTCTCCCGATCATCCTAAGGTGAGCGAACTTCGCGAGCTCGCGTACTGGTCCGAGGGCATGGTCTGGGTCAGCCCTGAGCGTCACGGCGCCATGACCGCCATTATGAAGGCTCAGATCGATTGGATACCTCTGGCCGACGGTGCCAAGCGACCGACACAGGGCAAGACTCTGGCCGTCATGCAGGTTTCCGGCGGCTCGCAGAGCTTCAATGCAGTAAACCAGCTACGTGTACTTGGCCGATGGATGCGAATGGTCACTATCCCGAACCAGTCATCCGTGGCCAAAGCCTTCCAGGAGTTCGATGAGGCCGGGCGCATGAAGCCATCGGCCTACTACCAGCGTGTCGTTGACGTATGCGAGGAGCTAGTGAAGTTCACCTGGCTCGTACGAGGACGCGCAGCCTACCTCGTTGATCGCTATTCCGAGCGCGTTGAGAGCGCCGATGAGCTTTCCAAGCGCGTCGATCAGCGCTCTATCTGACTTCCAACGGTGGGTTACATGCTTGCTCTCGCGATTTTTATCGTCACTCTTGTTTTCGTGATCTGGCAACCTCGCGGGCTTGGCATAGGCTGGTCGGCACTCGCCGGTGCCGCCGTTGCTTTAGCCACTGGGGTTGTCGGGTGGAACGATGTTGGAACGGTGTGGGGAATTGTCTGGGATGCAACGTTCACCTTCGTCGCTCTTATCATCATCTCTCTCATTCTCGACGCAGCCGGTTTCTTCGCGTGGGCCGCCCTGCATGTGGCCCGTTGGGGCGGCGGCAATGGTCGGAAGCTTTTTCCGCTCATTGTCCTGCTGGGAGCTGCAATTGCTGCAGTGTTTGCCAACGACGGCGCGGCTCTTCTGCTGACTCCGATTGTTCTTGCGATCCTGTTGCGCTTGAATTTCCCGCCTGCCGGCGCGCTGGCATTTACGGTCGCCTGCGGATTTATCGCCGATACCGCCAGCCTTCCGCTCATTGTCTCCAACTTGGTCAACATCGTTACAGCGAACTTCTTTGACGTGTCCTTTGGGCGCTACGCCGCGATCATGGTGCCGGTGAACCTGGTATCGGTCGGAGCTACTTTGATCGTCCTATGGCTCTGGTTCCGGCGCGACATCCCCAGTAGGTATCCAGTCCAGGATCTAGAAGCGCCCCGCGACGCGATACGCGACGTGGCAGTTTTTCGCGCAGCGCTGCCTCTTCTAGTACTGCTACTGATTGCGTACTTCGTAACCGGGCCGCTCGGCGTTCCTATTGCTTTGGTGACGGGTGCAGCTGCACTAGTGCTGATGGGTATTGCAGGCCGCTGGGCGACTGGAGGCCGGGGCGCCACAATGGCTGTGACCAAGATCCTGTGTGACGCACCCTGGCAGATCGTGCTGTTCTCGATCGGCATGTATCTAGTCGTCTACGGACTGGGTAATGCCTGGCTGACTGACGCGGCGAGTGCAATCCTAGAGTGGTTGGCAACGCAGGGTAGCTTCGTGGCAACGATTGGTACGGGCTTTGCGGTCGCTGCTCTCGCTTCCATTATGAACAATATGCCTGCGACACTGGTCGGTGCGCTTGCTATCGATGGGGCGAACGTATCGACGGCCACTCGCGAGCTGATGATCTACGCCAACGTCGTGGGCAACGACCTTGGTCCCAAGCTGACCCCAATTGGGTCGCTAGCGACCCTGCTGTGGTTGCATGTCCTTGCCGGAAAAGGCCAACGGATTACGTGGGGGCAGTACATGAAGGTAGGGCTCATCCTGACGCCCCCCGTCCTGCTGACCACGCTCATCGCGCTTTGGATTTGGCTGCCGTTTACACGATAACTGCGTAGGCACTCAGGAGAGTCGCAGCGATCACAATTTCTTCAATGGCGCCGTCGTGGGTCGCGGCGGCGCCGGCCCAGGGTCGTTGAAAGAAAGCACTGCCTGCTCGATGCCGAATTGATCGAAAAGTACCCGGGCGATCACAGCGTGGACCACGTCAAGGTCCGCCGAGGGGGCAGCGACAGTGATCGTGGCCACAATCGCGCGGCCAGTTGCCGGGCCTGGGACCAGCCGCAGGCCGTCTACTGCTTTCACGCTCGGGTCCGTGAACATCGCTGCCCGGACCTCTTCCAAATTGATCTCGTTCATGAGGTTGAGGGATCTTGGATGGCGCGATCGCCACGGCTGCCGCGGTCGCGATGTAGCCAGCGGTACAGCACCGGCAGGACCAACAGCGTCAGCGCGGTCGAGGACACGATACCGCCGATTACGACCGTGGCCAGCGGCCGCTGTACTTCAGAACCAGCGCCTACGTTCAAAGCCATCGGCAGGAAACCAAGGGAAGCCACCAGGGCAGTCATCAAGACCGGTCGTAGTCGCCCCAGGGCGCCATCCCGGACAGCATCTTCGAGGGCGTCGCCTTGCTCACGCAGTCGGCGGATGAAGGCAATCATGACCAAGCCATTGAGTACTGCCACGCCCGAAAGCGCAATGAAGCCTACGCCCGCAGAGATTGACAGCGGAATTCCGCGTAGAGCCAAGGCGATTACGCCACCAGTCAATGCCAAGGGAACGCCACTGAACACGATGGCGGCATCCTTGGCCGAGCCGAAGGCCATGAACAGCAGGGCGAAGATCAGCGCCAATGTGACCGGGACAACTACCGCCAAGCGCTGGCTGGCCGAGATCAGCTGCTCGAACGTGCCGCCATAATCGATCCAGTACCCCTCTGGAAGCGGTACATCCTGGCCGATGCGGGTACGCAGATCGCCAACGAATCCGCCAAGATCACGCTCACGCACGTTGGCGGTGATCACCACTCGACGCTTGCCGTTCTCACGATTGATCTGGTTGGGCCCGCGCTCTACCTGTATCTTCGCCACTTCTCGTAGTGGAACAGTGCGAGGCCCACCGTTGGCACCAGCGGCTACACGGCTGGACTCATCGATACTGGTGCTCTCCGGCAGTGGAATGGGCAGGTCCGCAAGCACAGCCGGGTCTTGCCGCAGCGATTCGGGCAAACGCACCACCAAGTCGAATCGGCGGTCGCCCTCGATCAGCTGGCCAGCGACGCTACCGCCGATGGCGGTGGCCACCGTGTCCTGCACGTCACCCGGATTCAATCCATACCGCGCCAATGCCGCTGGATCTGGCGTGATGGTGAGCAGTGGTAGGCCAGTAACCTGCTCGGCCTTGACGTCTTCGGCGCCGGGGACCCCGCGCATGACGCGCTCGACCCGGCTGGCCAGGCGGGTCAGCTGGTCAAGATTGTCGCCGTAGACCTTGACCGCAACGTCCGAGCGAACGCCGGAGATCAATTCGTTGGTGCGCATCTGGATGGGCTGAGTGAACTCGTAGTTGCTACCCGGGATCTCCTTGGCCGCCGCCTCCAGCTCTTCCACCAGCTCGGCCTTGGGTTTGCGCGGGTCGGGCCATTGGTCGCGGGGCTTGAGCATCAGAAAGGTATCGGCCATGGAGGGGGGCATCGGGTCGGTGGCCACTTCGGCGGTGCCGATCTTGGAGAAGATGTTGGCCACCTCCGGGAACTGTGCCAAGCGCTTCTCCAGCGTTTCCTGCATGACCACCGACTGCTCCAGGCTGGTGCCGGGAATACGCATGGGCTGCAGGGTGATGTCGCCTTCATCCAAGCTCGGCACGAACTCCGAGCCTAAACGGGTGGCCAGCACGCCAGACCCCACCACCAGCACGGCTGCGCCTGTCAGCACCACGACCCGCCGCCGCAGCGCCCAGTCGAGCAGCGGCGTGTAGCGGGCGCGTGACCAGCGCATCAGGCGATTGTCGTGTTCGGCCACACGGCCGCGCAGGAAGGTGGCAATCGCCGCCGGCACGAAGGTCAGCGACAACACCATGGCACCGGTCAGGGCCAAGACCACTGTGATCGCCATTGGGTGGAACATTTTCCCCTCCACCCCTGACAGCGCAAAGATCGGCAGGTAGACCGCCGCGATGATGCCCAGACCAAACAGACTGGGACGAATCACCTCAGCCGTGGCCGAGGCGGTCAGATCAAAGCGCTCTTCGTCGTTGAGCTGGCGGCCCAACGCATGCTGCGCCTCCCCAAACCGGCGCAGACAGTTCTCGATGATGATCACCGCCCCATCCACGATCAGGCCGAAATCCAGGGCGCCCAAGCTCATCAGGTTACCCGACACGCCGCCGCGCACCATGCCAATAATGGTGAACAGCATTGCCAACGGGATCACTGCCGCGGTGATCAACGATGCGCGCACATTGCCCAGCAGCAGAAACAGCACTACCACTACCAGCATCGCGCCTTCGATCAGGTTCTTGGACACCGTGCCGATAGTGCGATCCACCAGCGCGGTGCGGTCATAGACGGCCTTGGCATGTACGCCAGCAGGCAAGCTGGCGTTGGCGGCGTCCAGCTTGGCAGCGGCCGCCTGGGAGACCTCCCGGCTGTTGGCGCCGAACAGCATGAAGGCGGTGCCGACCACGACCTCATGGCCATTCTGGGTGGCCGCGCCCGTGCGCAACTCCTTGCCTTCGCCCACGCTGGCGACGTCGCGCACGCGAATGGGCACGCCATCGCGCCGGTCCAGCACGATGTTCCCAATCGCGTCCAGATTGGCCAGCTGACCGGGCACGCGCACCAGAAACTGCTGGCCGTTGCGCTCGATGTAGCCGGCACCGATGTTCTGGTTATTGCGCATGACCGCCGCGACCACGTCGTTCAACGTAAAGCCCAGCGCCACCAGTTGGGCCGGATCCGGGGTGATGTGGATCTGCCGCTCAAAGCCGCCGATCGTGTTGACCTCGGTGACGCCAGGCGTGGTGCGCAGCTGCGGCCGGATCACCCAGTCCTGCAGGGTGCGCAGGTCGGTGGCGGTATACGGCGTGCCGTCAGGTTTGCGGGCGTTAGGCTCGGCCTCCACGGTGTACATGAAGATTTCGCCCAGCCCGGTGGAGATGGGGCCCATCTCCGGGTCCAACCCCTCGGGCAGCTGAGATGCGATCTGCTGTAGCCTTTCGGCGACCTGCTGGCGGGCAAAGTACAGGTCGGTGCCGTCTTTGAAGAC
Source organism: Stenotrophomonas sp. YJH_SMC_29 (assembly GCF_059371235.1). Classification (NCBI taxonomy): domain Bacteria; kingdom Pseudomonadati; phylum Pseudomonadota; class Gammaproteobacteria; order Lysobacterales; family Lysobacteraceae; genus Stenotrophomonas; species Stenotrophomonas sp. YJH_SMC_29. The sequence continues at coordinate 104,571 of NZ_JCAFUK010000012.1, forward strand.
GACAGTGACCTGGGAGAGTCCGTAGCGCGACAGCGAGCGGCTGTAGTCCAGCTTTGGTAGCCCGGCCATGGCCGTTTCAATGGCGAAGGTCACTCGCTGCTCGGCCTCCAGCGGCGAGTAACCCGGGGCCTGGGTGTTGATCTGGACCTGGACGTTGGTGATGTCGGGCGTGGCGTCAATGGACAGGTGACGGTAGCTCCACACGCCCAGTGCGACTAGCGCAGCGGTGAGCACCAGCGTCAGCCAGCGGTGGCGGATGGACAGACCAATGAGGCGCTCGAGCATGGCGGGCCTCATTCCTCTTCCACAGTGGATTTTTCGATGTCGGCCTTGATCAGGAAGCTTTGGGCCACCACCACTCGTTCACCTGCCTTGAGCCCTTCCAGCACTTCGGCGCGTTCGGCGTCACGGCGCCCCAGCTTGATCGGCCGGGTGTGGTACGTCTCGCCCTGCTGCACGTAGACAACGTCCTGGTCCTGTGCGGTCTGCAGGGCGGTGATCGGAACCACCAGCGACGCCGATTGGCGATCCACGGTGACCCGCGCCTTGACCGCTGAACCCGGCCGCCACAGCCCATCGGTGTTAGCTACGGTTGCGCGGGCAATAGTGCTTTGGCTGGCAGTGGCGGTGCCGGGCAGGACGCGCTCCAATGTGGTCTGCGCCGTGACGCCATCACTCAAGCGGGTGACCGTCACCGGCACGCCGGCACCGATGTGCTGGGCGTCGGCGCCGAAGATGTGCAGGTCCACCCACAGCGTGGACAGGTCGGCTACCTCGAACAGCGGGGCGCCCTCAGGCGCCGACATGCCCACGGCGGCCGTACGCGCCATGACCACGCCATTGATCGGCGCGGTAACGGTGTAGGTGGTCAGGCTGAGGTTGCTCTCCACTGTCGCGAGCACCTGGCCGGTGCGTACCTGGTCACCCACGCCCACTCGCACGGAACGGACCGGTCCGGGGAAGCGTGCAGTGACCTGCGCGATGCGCCCATCGATTGGGGTCAACAGCCCCTGCACCTCATGCTCATCGGCAATCTCACCGGGTCCAGCCGGCGCGACCTGGATTCCCGCCGCCTGCGCAGCTTTGGCCGAGATCTCGGTTTCCAGCGGCGCTTCCTCGTGCTCGCCGTGCTCTTCGCCCTCATCGGCGTGGCCTCCTTCGGATGCTTCGTTGGGGGTCGACGCATTGCAGGCCGCCAGCATCAGAGCCATGCCCAGTGCGGTCCAGGAAAAGCGATTCATGGGGTCTCTCCAGTGGAAGCGGCAGCCGGCGGCGTGACAAGCGCCTGGCCGGTCAGTCGTTGAATTTCGATCAGGGCGCGCTGCGCATCCAAGGCGACGTCCAGCTGTTGCTGGGCCATGGCGGTGCGTTCGGACTGCAACTGTGCCCATTCCAGGTAACTGATCGCCCCAGCACGATAGGCACGCTCAGCGGCCTGCTCGGCTCGGGCCAGCTTCGGCAACACGTCGTCGTGCAGGCGCGCCACCTCGGCCTGTGCCACGGTGTAGCGGCCATGGGCTTCGACCAGCGTGGAGTACAGCGACAGGCCCTTGGCCTCGCGCTCGATCGTCAGGACCTGCAGCTCGGCTTCGCCGGCTCGAATCTCTGGCTGTGCGCGGCTGCGGCTGCCCAGCGGCATGGATAAGCTGGCGACCAGCGCGGTGTCATCGGTCTCCTGTAGTCGACGCACTCCGAGCTGCCAGGACAGGTCCGGTGAGGCCGCTGAACGCGCCAGCTGCAGGCGTGCCTGCGCGATCCGGCGGGCGTCGGCAAACTGCGCCAATTCCGGAGTCCGTTCCAACTCATCGGCCAGCGTCTGCATGGAGGCGATCGCCGGCAGGGCCATCGGATCGGCCGGGACCACTTCGAAGGTGGGAGTACGTTCGCCCCACAAAGCAGCCAGATGCTGACGAGCAGCGAGTCGCTGTTGCTCGGCCCGATCACGCTTCAGCTCGGCCCGCGCAAGCGCTGCCTGCGCGGTGAGCAGCACCGACTCGGGTGAGGCGCCGGCCTGCAGGCGCTGCCTGGCGGCGACCACGGTTCGCTGGCGCTGGCCAACATCGATGTCCGCTAGGCTTCGTTGCCGGTCGGCACCAACGACAGCCAAATAGCGCTGCGCCGTCTCGGCTAGCAAGTCCAGGCGCCCGGTCTCGCGCTGCACGGCCAGCGCATCAATCCGGCTTTGTGCCAAGGTACGGCGGGCTTCGAGCTTGCCGCCGCGCTCCAGCACCGAACTCAGGCTCAAGGTCAACTCGGCGCTGTCCAAGCCACCGGCCGCGCCGGTGCCCAGCGCGTTTTCGACCTCGGCACCGAGCGTCCACGGTGGACGCTGCATCGCCTTATCTCGCTCGGCAGCGAGGACAGTGGCTCGCGCATCGACCAGACGCAGCTCCGGATGGGTTTGGGCTACGCGTGCAAAGGCATCGTCCAAGGTCATCAATTCGGCCGCCACCGCAGGCATCGCTACTGCGCCCGTTAACAGCAACGCGGCCAAGGCCGCCCATCGCACAGACATGGAAGTACTCCGAAGGTTCTTGAGATCACAGGGATCGGCCTGCGCCTACATGCGTCACCCGGCAATTGGCGGTCGAAAGGGCGCGACCTGATGCTCATACGCATCTGTACGCGTTTCGGCCTCGATTTCAGGCAAATCCCGGCCGACAGCCAATTTCGCCAGCAGCAATCAGCGCAGGGAAAATCCCAGCTGGCCGCCCGCGGTCATGCAGGGGTCTTGCGCGCGTCGGCGCGTGCCCGGCGCGCGTCGCCCAATATTTCAAAGGCTTCCTTCATCACGTAGAGGCCGATAAAGGCACCGATTACGAAATCTGGATATGGACTGGCCAGCCACCACACCAGTAGGCCAGCCAGGATCACGCCCACGTTGGCTACCACATCGGCTCGGGTGAAAAGCCACGTTGCCCGCAGATGTACTTCGCCAGACTTCAGTGGCGCCAGCATGCGAAGGACCGCGAGATTGACCACTAGCGACAATAGAGCCGTACCGATCATCCACCCGCTTACCGGTTCAGCCCCGTGGAGTACGCGGCGGCCGACCTCGACCAGCACGCCAACGCCCAGAATCAGCAGCACGCTACCGCTAACCCAAGCAGCGTTGGCCTTGAAGCGCGCCGTCCGACCGATAGCGACCAACCCAATGGCGTAGGCCGTGGCGTCGGAGAGCATGTCCAGTGCGTCGGCAAGCAAGCCGGTGGAATGGGCGATCCAGCCGGCAATGCCGCCAATCACCGCCATTGCAGCGTTCAGTGCCAGAGCGATCCACAGCACGCGCCGTTCCTGCGCGTTCTTTGCCTCGTGGTGGCAGCCGCAATCACTCATCGGATCTTCTCCATCGCAGGGGAGCCGGGCCGGCGCGGTCCGCTGGCATGGCAGGGTCCATGAGGGTAAAGTCCGTAGCTACTACGGAGTCAAGCCTACTACGAATGAAAATCAGTGACGCCGCCGCCGCCAGCGGGTGCCATCTGGAGACGATCCGCTACTACGAGCGCATCGGCTTGCTCCCGAGGCCGGGACGATCAGGCAATGGTTACCGGGTCTACGGATTGCCGGACATTGAGCGCCTGCGCTTCATTGCCCGCGGTCGGGACTTGGGTTTCAGCCTGGAAGAGGTCCGTAGCCTGCTGCAGCTGGCCGGCGACGAGGGCCTGTCGTGCGTGGATGTGGATCGTCTGGCCCGCAGCCACTTGTCCGACATTCGCGCCCGGATGGCAGACTTGCAACGTATGGCCAACGAGCTGGAACGGGTAATCGCCAGTTGTCACGGCGGACAGCGAGCTGAGTGCACCATCCTGTCGACGCTGCGCCGGCCGGCTTCCGAGGACTCCCTACGTAAGGAATCGAGCAAGAGCGCTACCTAGGCGCCCGTGGTCCAAAACCTATGCCTTTCGCAGTCCGACCGGTCGACGGTGTCAGTTGCCTGTAGCTTGGCTGCCCGGACCTGGACTCCAGGCGCGTATGAAGTCCTCCTGCTCACGCGTCTCGATCGCACCCGTCCTGACCTGACGAACCATGCTCATGGCCTGCTCACCTGTGGCAGCCGTGCCTGTTTCTAGAAGCAACAAGCACGCTACGGTGCCAGCTCGTCCTAGCCCGCCCTTACAATGAACAACTGCGCGGCTTCCGCGCAACAATTCACGACTGAGTGCTGGACCCAGCTCGCGCCATGCCTCCAAGAAAGAACTGTTCGGCGCTGCGCCGTCTACGATTGGAAGTCCGTACCATTTGATTCCCTGCGCCATCGCCCGCTTTGGCAGCGCGGCAATCCTAAGCTCATCGAACTCCCATGGCTCAATCAGGGAGATCAAGTACCCCGCGCCCCACTGGCGAATCGCGCAAAGATCCACGTCAATGTCACGACTCCATGGCCCCGTCATCGCGGCCTTCTGAAACTTCCCTGGCGCGAAAGTTACACCTACTGCGCCGCCACTGACTCCGACAGCGATCGTGGCGATATGCAGAGGATGTGTGTGACTAGTTCTGAACATTGTCGATCCCTCATCGCGGCAACTAAGAGAGCCACAGCGCAGCGGCGACCACCCATGCCTCCTATGCCGATCCTTGAGCTAAACATTCCAGCCGACCTAGTGGTGCCGCCCTGCCGAGCAGCACAGCAAAGGTGATCCTTTTGTCAGTTGCAGGCAACAAGTACCAGTAGGCTCACGCTACATGCGTACCAGTAGGCTCACGCTGCATGTGTACCAGTAGGCTCACGCTGCATGTGTACCAGTAGGCTCACGTGTTGGACAGCGAGAGTGTCCAGGAGCAAGGTGTACACACGCTCCTCGCTAGAGACAACACATGAAGCCGAGCATTCTGGCATTGGACCTCGAAGGGACACTCATTTCCAATGCGATAAGCCAGATTCCAAGACCCGGCCTCTGTCGGTTCTTGGAGGACGTCCGATCGCACTTCAGTCAGCTCATGATGTTTACGACTGTGCCGGAAGAGCGCTTTCGCAGCATTGCCGATTTGTTGGTTCGTGAAGGAAGCGCGCCTCCGTGGTTCGCGAGCCTTGAATACATCCATTGGACGGGCAGCACGAAGGATCTACGGCTAGCCACACCAAAATTAGGCGCGGCCTTGCTGCTTGATGATCATCGCCCCTATGTACACCCAGGACAGGAGCATCTGTGGGTTCAGATACCTCTGTTTGCGTCTCCCTACCCGTCAGAGGACGAGGGATTAGCGATCGCGCTTCGACTCCTGCTCGATCGCATCCACGCAACGGGCAATTTCACTGAAGCATCTCTCCAAGAACAGCTAAAGCCACAGGCAGAAGCAACGGGCGCACCACGGCGTTCCGACGCCTGCTCATCGGCCCAGAAGATCCTGTCCGACGCCGCCGTCAGGCGAGATGAACTTGCCGCACAGTGGCATAGCGCCGCCGAAGTCAGTTCACAGCTCGGCCCGTCATTGACCAGTGGTAGCGGCCTAGCCGGTCAGCTGCGCAGAGCCGGCCAGCTACTCGGGGTCTATGTAACGAAGCCTGTGCCCGGCTATCGCTACCCAGACTGGCAGTTTGGTGAAAATGGCGAACCCGTTGAATATTTGGCAGAAATCCTGTCAGTACTGCGTGCACTCGATCATTTCGAGATCGAGCCGGACGGGCTATTTCGCAGCACCGGATGGAGTGAGGCAGAGTGGTTTCTCTCACCGCACGCTCTGCTCAACGGCATGCCACCTGCCGAAGCCCTGACCTCTGATCCAGCTCGCGTGCTGCGGGCGGCCCGTACCGAGTTCGGGCAAGAGGACTCATAGCGTCCCCGTCAATCGACTTCGCTCAATGCACCCAAATCGCAGCTTGGAGACCGATCAATGGCAAGCGTTACGCCGGAATCGTATAGTGATCAACTGACCACCAGCAACAGAAGGAGCAGTTCGCCCCTGATAACCGGGCGTTGGCCATCGCGCCTTAGCGAATTGGAGGGACGCGCATCGCCCTCCACTCTGACATCAAAAGCGAGCTTGCCTCTGCAGCACTCATGCCAAGGGCCGAGGTGAGCCTGAGGTACTCGAGCAAGTCCAATCTCCGGGCACCGGCCTCAATGGAAGAGATAGTTTGCTGCGGCCAATCCAAGTGCGAGGCAAGCGATACTTGGCTAATTCCCATAGCCTCCCGTCTCGCCCGAAGCTGCTCTACGAGACGCCGGTATGCTTCTTGGTAGATCGTCTTGGTTGCCATTCCGCCCGCTCGAGGAAGCGGACAGCAATCTATGGCCCAGTGCCGAGTTACATGAAAATCATGTAGACAGTGCAACTGGCTGGTGGGTAAGATCGCTCACTGGTGGGAGCCCTTGGAACTGAGTGCGCCATGGACTTGATCAACTGACCCTATCGACTGCAAGGCCAGACGTGGCCTCACTGGTCGCGTCCCTTGGACCGTACTACTCGTGCCTGTGGTGTGCACTCGAAGACTCTGTTACAAGAAATGCCCCGGTCGCCTCAGATGACGGGCCTGTGTGGAGTTTGCTGCGAAACCTCCAGGCGGCGGGAGTACTGCTGACCGAGACCAGCGATTCACCATCCACTCGAAGGTCCCTTTACCACCCTTTCGCCTGGACATACTCTCCGGCGTGGGAGGCTCTCCCAAACCTTCGCAATGCGCTGGCAGTTGCACTAAATGGCTGGCAAGGGCCGGCCCATACAGAAGCTCGCGTCGCTCTGTGGGGGCGGCTTGTCAACGACGAGATATCCGCATACTTGGCGAACCTTCTTCGACGGCACCGAATAAGTCCTGAGCGAGCAAACGGAGTCATCGCAATGCAGGAGAGCCCATGGTTCAACCTCAGCTCGGGCAGACGGCGATATGTCGCATGGTCGGGGATGCGTGTGGCAGCTAGTGTCATGTTGCAGACTGAGATGAACGAAGAGGCCGCCATGCAAGCACTTTGTAAAGAGATGCAGATCAGATCGCGATGGCTTCAGCGACGGGAGCAAGAAGCAAGACTCGGCCCGAGGGAGTTCTCCTTCTTGCCCAACGCCGACTGGCGCAGACCTATAGCTATTGAGGTTGCGCTAGGGAGCCTCTTGGGATCGGACAGTGACTACTGGACGCTTTGCCCTTCCGCGATACGTCTTACACATGCCGCAAGTTCTCGTCGCTAAAACGTTCCAGCATGCGCCTGCTGGCTTGGCCTAGCGCACAGCCGAAGGCGGAGGCGGGCCGCGCGGCACCGAAGACCCCACACGTCGTGGGTCAGAGCTCCCGCCAGCCGATCAGCACGTGGTTGAGAAGCAGCGATCTACCTCAGACGCTGAAGGGTAGAGACATCCTCGGGTGAGAGCAGTTCCTCCCCAGTGGCGCTGTTGAAGACAGAGCGATCTAACCGAAGACCGAACCGACTGAGATGGCGCTCGTCCAATAACTTCTGTATCAACTCGGATACTTCGGTGTCGGATGGCCTCTCCTGCGCTCCAGCGACCAAGTCAAGGGAATCTCCTTCTCGCGTCCCGGAGATGAGCGCCTGCTGGAGCGAGACTGGCCTAAGGCCACGCAGTGTCTGTGAAAGACCAATCACCATCTGCTCGCTCACGCTGAGCCTTTGCTCCAGCGACCGTACGTATGCGGCAACTGCCGTGTCGTCTGAACGCGAGGGATCAGCAGTGGCTGGCATCCGCAGATCTAGCCTAAGCTCCTCGGACCTTAGCTCAATGTAGATAGCCTTGAGCGGCTCCTTGGAACGGTTGCGAACGATCGACGCAGCTGACGGTCCGCCAAACGTTTCCGTGCAACGCCTTCCAACCTCCGCAATGAAGATCGGAGAGCGCTTGAATGTTCCGCCAAGCTTCTTGTGACGACGTGCCTCTTCTGCGATCTCATTACAGACTGACCTAATTCGGTCAATTGACTTTTTCAGCCGAACGTCAATCCCGGGTTTAGTGCAGATGTACTCATACAGAAGTTCTGAGCTTTCCCATTGATCTTCGACTTGGTCAGTCATGCGCCTTCTTCCCTAGCAGTCTCTCACCGACATCTTCATCCCACGTCACTGCAGACGATGCACCAGCTTGTAGCATTGGCTTGAACGCATCTGCGACGCTCGCCAAACTCGCCGCGAGTACAGGGTCAACCATTGCGTCAACGGATTCATAGACGTTCTGAATCCGTCTGTAGGCGTCTGTGTCCGTGCAGTTATAGTGCATCCGGAAGAGATTCTGCATCGCCTCGGCAACCACGGTGGTTGTCGCGCGTCCAACACTGTCCGGAACGCCAAGCAAGAAGGGATCGATGCCACATTTGGAGAGCACCACGTTGATGATGGAGTTGAGCTCCAAGACAGGCCCCATGTTCTCCTGTCCAGCGTTGAGGATATCTGAACTCTGCGACAACTCCTTCAAAAGCTGGACATGATTCGTCACAGTCGCCGAAACCTGAAAATCTTCGCGAGGCGCGTCACTCGTCAGAGCCTGAGCTCCTCCTTGAGGAGCGATTCGTTCCGTAGCTGCAATGCTCTTCTGAAGAAGCTGATACCGTGCCCACCAGTCAGAAAGCTTCGGCTCGATGTGCGCATCTATTTCCTCGATTCTAGCTTGAGCATTCACGTACGCCTTCGATCCAACAGCAGCCTGACGCTTCATCGCGTAGCAATTTTCGCGCTCCAGGCCGAGACGGCGAAGATCGTACATGAGCTCATTGCAGCGGTGAGCCTGCCCGTACAGGAACGCGGTTCCGGTCAAAAAGAACTTGCAGTTCCCACAGCTCCTGGCTCCGCCCTTTACCGGCCCTCCCAGCTCATCACCCTCGCTGCACTTAGCGCCGGGGCAGATTCCATCCCCATACCAAACCCAACTTCCTGACACATGCTTAGCCGCCTCTATCCCGACTTGGCTTTCGGTCAGGAAGTCGTTTGACATGAGAAGCCGCGTGAATGCGTCCTGACCGAATACCTCCTTAAGAAGCTCGGGAGAGAGCGATTCGCCTGACTCGAGACGCTCCATCAGCTGGCGGGCATCGTCCCGCCCAGAGTTCGACTCAGAACGATGCTGATAGGCATGTAGCCTGCGGCGTATCTCCCGGGGATCTGATGCCTCATAGTGCAGTGTCATCGCGATCGATGCATGACCCGCTATGTACTTGCTGATGATCTCTACCGGAACGCCCTTTAGATACAGCGATGTAATCCCCGAGACTCGGAGGGAGTGAAGGTCGTGAATAGCCCTCTTCGCGTCCGCGCGGCCTCCCGATCTCTGAGTGAGAAGCCGTAGCGGCGTTCCTCTCCTGCTCCATTCGACCTGAGCTTCCCCGCACAACAGTACCCAGAGAGCCTCCATCTTTGCCGACGATACTGGTCTATTGCCACCTGCGAAGCTTGAGGCATCTCGAAACAGCACGTGAAATCCCGGAAGGATGTCGACAACATTGGCTTTGATGTTGAGATCATCATCCGACAGCCTCAACTTCTCCGTATGAAAAATTGTTGCGGCAACCTTGCACCACTCCCGCTGGATATCAAGGATGGAGTAAATCTCCGCGTCCGGCCAGGGAATAGTGAATCCGCGAAAATCTTCGGGATTCCACATCTGCGTCTTGTTTGTAGTGACGTAGATGCCAATCTGATCGTTGCCCGACAGCACGTCATTCGTTAGGGGACGGAAGACACCAAAGCTCCTAGAGATTTCAGCGAGCGCCGAATCGTTCTCTACAAGCCTCGCCGCGCGCATATCCCACACGTACTCGTCGCCCAGACCAGAGTCGAGCCACCTGACCTGAAATCCGCGAAGTGGCAACTCAAGCATCAAATAGATCGCAAGCGCACGTGTGGGCTGCCATATCTCAATTCGGCCCCCAGGCAGACTGCGTTCATATGGCCACTTTCCGCTATGTGCTCCATCGACCACGATCCAGTCGCGCCTGAGGGAGCTCTGTGACTGCGGCCAGCCAAACGTCGGGACACCGCTGCCATCGCGATCAAGAAGCAGTTCTCGGCAGAACTCCAGCACGTCCGTCCCGACAGCAGAGCGATGAGTCCGTCGTGGGGCGGCCTGCTTCCAAATCCAGTCACCTTCTGCAACTGGGTTATCAACTCGCAAAGACCCAATCAATCGCTGATCGAGCGCAATCGCGCCCAAGTTCTCTTGCCTGTTGAAATCCATTACGCGGTAAAGCTGGCGCATTGCGCCTGTCTTGGATGCTGCTCTTAAAGGACCGGGCTTCTGCCTGGTCGTCTTTGTGACGTAGTTATCCAAGTACTCTCGAAATGAACTGCCATCACGGTCTTGCCCATCATTCCGTACCTGCTTGTGGTCAAGTGCCTGAGGAGATGGCCACGACTCCAAAGTCATAAGCCAACGGAAGAAGTGTCTAGCATCAGTGTACTGCTGAGGGGTGTACGTCTTGTACTCCGACGCAAACATCCGCTCATACAGCTCCGTCCAAATAGAGAGTCGGGCATCTTCGCGCAGGACCCACTCAAGTGACCGAGTGCGAACTTCCCCAAACACCCTGGATCGAGGGGGAACTGGAAAGCTAGCTGAGCCGTGCACCGATTCGAAGCTTACTCGGAGAAGCTCCCACCATTTGTAGGACGCGAGCTTGAAATCACGAGTTGCTGTCAACAGTTCAGGTGATATGTCACCGATGTCGCTGCAATTAGTCGAAAGGAGAAACCATGACAAGTACAGATTCTGAGTTGCATCCGCCCGCTTGCCGAGCGCCTTGATTTCAAGGGTGCAAACGCGCCTGAACAGTTCGTTCGGGAAAAGATCAGGATCCTGAAGAACTTGTACCAGAGAACCGCTACGGATGGTTAGCCCTGTCTCAGCTTTAGCCTCTGCAACCAAGGACTCTGTCATCGCGAGAGAGTAAAAAATAAGGCCGCGGCGCCAGAGCGTTGTCAGGATCAGATGGACGATCTTCTTGAATGAGGATCCAGCGATCAGCTCTTTCCGTATACCCGAGTACTTCTGACCTCTCGCTGCCGGCAGGGAAAGGAGAGAGATGAGTTGATCCACCATGGCCAGAGGATCTTCGCAGCTGAACACAGTGCTCAGACGCAAGTCGACTTTCTTAATCCGACCCTCCTGAAAAGCAACTCGGACCCCTGCCAGATCTTCCGGCTGTATGCGACGCCACAGTCGGATCTGGTCGTCTTTGCTGAGAAGCGCTAGCGCCTGGGAGAGACTCTGGCCCGACTTCAGTTCTAGTTGATCACCAATCGCGCGTAACAACCAGGTTTGGCGCAGGTAATGGAGCGTACCAGGCGTGCCGTCCTCTGATGCCTTGAAGTCAAAAGCACGAATGACATTCCTATCCTCCCGAAATTCCGTCATCGAGCTTGTAAGCTTGAGGACTATCGAACGCTCAACCTCTACACCGACATCGCGCCACTCGATTGGCGAAATCGTTCCCGTAACGACGAACTTATCCGGACATGCGTTGAAGACGATCTCGCAACTGCTGCCCAATCCACGATAGTGCTGTAGCTGAGAAATGTCCTGTGTAACGTGATCGAGCTGTGTCACGGCTTACCCCAGCTGCTTGGGAATTCTGGCCTCGCGTATGGAATTCTGCGGATGTCAGTTCCCGAGATCCTCGCCCTGACAGAAGCGGCGCTGACATGGTAGTAGGTATCTGTGCTGACAATCGAGCTGTGGTGCATCATCCTCATCAGCGTTTCTTGAGGGATCTGAAGTACGTCAGCGGCATAGAAGCCATAGTGGTGGCGACATGCGTGCGATCCTGCCCTTATCCCTACACGCCTGAACGCTCTATCAACCAGATCGTGTGCGCACGAAAGACTCAATGGTTGCCCATAGTTCAATGCTCCATTACGCGTGGTGTTGAAAAAGAGATACGGGTGGCGAAGGCGCCCCGTCCTGAGCAATGACTTGTGATCATCGAAGTACGCTTCAAGGCAGCGGCGAAAATACCTGCCCGTGATGCTCTCCTCCAGCCAGAAAGCATATCTGTTTGCGGAATCAGCTTCGGTCAGAACCATTCCCTTCCACCCTGCAAACTCACGATGTCCCCTTCCCAGTTGGCTTCGCGGGAGGCGCTTGTACACCCTTGCGAGGAAGCCAGACCTATCCTCTGTAGTCGACGACACGCAACTCCCATTCTCGGGATGCTCAAGGCGAATCTTCGATGCACCCGTTTCGCGAAACAACTCGACAACGTCATTGACATACAGATGCAGTGGCTCAGAGATGCGAAGTCCCGCATAGCCAAGCAGCAGTAACAACATCTTGTCTCTTGGCGACCGTGCCCCATGCTCTACCGTCTCTATCATTTCCGCCGGCGAGAGATGCTTCGCCCGCATAGCCGCCTTGTCACTCTCGGTCATTCTGCGATTTATCGTCGGAGCTGCTTTGCTTCTTCGTCGGCGTACTCCTCTCAGATGGACGAGCGCATCGCTCCGGCCAGCTTCGCGGGCAGACCGATAGAATCGAGCGACCTTGACTAGGGCATGCTCGTCCGGATTGAACACAGGGGAGTCGTGCAGCTTGGCCACAAACCTGGAGTAGCGATCCAGCGCCCGGATCTCTTCGCTCACAGTTGAGATTCGGACCCGCCTCCAGTAGAGGCCCGTTGGGTCTTCACCGGCAATCCAAGTGCCGCGAAATCTAGCCTCGGCATACTCCTGCACGAGCACGTACAGATCACCGGTAAGCGGAGCCTCGCCGCCGCACTTCATTTGGCAGAACGCGTAGAACGTACCAACGGCCCGAAGGTGAGCCTCGATCTTTGAGTCACTCCAGTTTTCCGAGCTCAGCGCTCGCGCCCATAGAGCCGCTGTTGCACTTGGAAGACCGTTTTTCAGAAACAAGAAAGGGAACAACCCACCTTGTCGTTCCACGACAGGGATATAGATGATACGCCAAGGGCGATATGGCAGCGGCTCCGAACTCATCTCCGGGGGACTCGGCTAGCAGCACCCCTAATTTATGGACTCCCAGCTTCCCTCGTCAAGCTTCGCGTTTCGCCCTAAATGACATCAGTGAACCCCCCACTAAGTGGCTGCGATGAATCCCTGCCCGTGCGGCTGGGCCGGTGACCGCAGCAACCGCTGCCTGTGCAGCGACGAGCGTATCAACCGTTACCGTGCGCGGGTGTCTGGTCCGTTGCTGGACCGTATCGACCTGCATATCAGTGTGGCGCGCATGGACGCAGTGGAGTTGCGGGAGAGCACGCCGCTGGGGGAGCCCAGTGCTGCGGTACGTGCACGGGTGGAAGCCGCCCATGCCAAGCAGCAGGTGCGTGGCGGGCTCAACGCGCATCTGCCGCCGGCGGCACTGCGGGCCTGTACCCGACTGAGCGAGGCAGATCAGGACATGCTGGAACAGGCCATCGAGCGCTTGCAGCTGTCGGCGCGGGCGATGCACCGGATTCTGCGGGTGGCGCGCACGATTGCCGATCTGGCGGGTTGCGAGGGTATCCAGACCGCGCACCTGGCTGAGGCGATCGGCTACCGGCAATTGGATCGGGGAAAGCCGGGGGTATGACGAAAAATCACATCAGGATGAAGAAGGCGCGCCGCGTCTCGTCAAACTGCATGCTATTTACTGAAAGGACGCCAATGTCAGGCAATAGCCCACGAATGTGACGCTCCCATACCTCCGAAGGCACCGCGATGTCAGCATCCACGGCATAAATGCGATACACCGGCGCGTAGTCATCCCGTTCGTCTTCGAACGGACAATCGAGCACCCAACGCTTTGATGCGCTATCGGCTACCAGCATCATCCGCGGCAGGTCATGGAATCCGCGATACGCGAGGATGCGGTACTGCCCCGGAAGAAGAATCATCGGAATTCTCAGCAGATGCGCGGTCAGCGGCCGCGTCTGAACATTACACCTCGCTTCGCCAGCAGCGCCACCCGACGGCTGACCAGCGCGTGCAGCTCCGCCAGCTCCGACGCCCGGCCAGCCGTCATGTTGCCGCCGAACAGCACCCGCGACAGTCCGACCGCGTCGCTGTCCTCCGGGTGCTGCCAGCGGTCCCGGTACACCTTCTGGCACACCAGCCAGGCCCGGCGCAGCCCACCGCCGGGCAGCGGGCGGACCACGCGTTCGTAGACCTGCCAGAACTGGTATTCGCCCTGCAAGTCGATCGCCGGCGCCACGGAAAGCGCCGGCCGCGGCCGTCGTGGGCCGCCGATGCCGAGCAATCGGGTTGGCGGGGTGTGCTGTGCCATGCCGACAGGATGACCCAGCAACATTGTGGGAACCTTGCGTCGCTGCCAGAAAACCCCTGTTGTTTGCGCAAGGCGGGTTTCTAGGCGGGTTTTGGGGGTCAGAGCCCTTTGCTGCGCAAAGGGGTCTGACCCCGATCACGGAGGGGCTCTGCCCCCACCCTCGCCGCCTCAGAACGCCATCGAGGTACTGAACATCAGCTGCCGTGGCGCGCTGCGCTGCAGGGTCTGGTAATCCCCCGAGAATGACGAGCCGGCGATGGTGGCAGTGCCGATGTTGTGGCGGTTGAACAGGTTGCTCACGTCCAGCCGCAGCTCCAGGCCGGGCACGGCGCTGTCGGCACCGAAGCGGTAGGCGGCATAGGTGTTGACCTGCCAGAAGGTCGGTACGCGGATGTCGTTCTCGTAGGTGAAGGGCTGGCGCAGGTACGAGGTACTGGTGGCCCCCAAACGCCAGTCACCGAAGTGGGCGGACAGGTCGCTGACCAGCGAGATCTGCGGGTAACCGGGCTGCGCGTTGCCCTTGATCGGGTACACCGTGTCGCCCACCACGAAATCGCTGTCGTAGTACGAACGGGCCACGGCCACGCCCTGATAGAACTGCAGGTGGTCGGTCAGGTCGGCGGTGATGCCGAGGTCGGCGCCGATCACGTGCATCTTCGGCATCAGCCGCACGGTGTTGATCTGTGCGAACTGGGTGCCGATGGCGGCCGACAGCAGGCGGTTGCGGATGTCGTTGTAGAACACGTCGCCAGTGATCGTCAGTCGGTCGACGCGATGCGACGCGCCCACGGTCAGGTTCCAGTTCTTCTCCGGGCGCAGCGTGCCGGCCACGCGGTCGAACTCTTCCTGGTCGGTGATGGTCCACGCCGAGGCGGTGTAGCCGATGTTGCCGCGCTGGGCCACGCGGTAGCCGTTCATGGTATTGGCCAGGTCGATGAAGGCATCGGTGGATTCGGTCGGGCTCCAGAACAGCGAGACATGCGGCAGGAAGTTGCTCTTCGCGCGCAGCGTGCCGTTCACCGGTCGGTCCTTGGCATCGCCGAGGCCGCCTCCACTGGTGCGGAAGTCCACGGCCTTGAAGCCAACGCCCAGCTTCAGCGTGTCGTTCAACACGATGTCGTCCTGCAGGTACAACTGGCGCGAGCGGGTCACCCAGCTCGATGCGTTGTCGGTCTTGAACGCGGGGCCGTACACATCGAACGGGCCGATGGCCTTCAGCGGCGGGCCCTCGCCCAGCAGCGGCTGCTGGTACCACTCGGTCTTGGCCGCGGCCTTGCTCTTCTCCTGCCAGAAACCGGCGGTGACGGTGTGCGCACCCGCCTCGAACTGCAGGTTGAGCATGCCGCCCAGCCGGTTGAGGCGCGGGGTCTGCACCTGTTCGGAGAACGGCGCGCCGTTGGGCGAGGGCACGTTCGGGTCGGTGAGCGTGGCCTGGGTGTGGCTGTTGGCGTTGTACAGCTGCACGTTGCCGCTCAGCGCAGGGCTGATCTGGAAGCGATGGTTGATCGAAGACACCCGGTCGCGGGTGCTCTGGCCGGTGTCGTACGGAATCAGCCCGGACAGTTCACCACAGGTGTAGGCGCCGCAGGATTTGTCTGCGTTCTCCGGCGAGGCCACGTAATACGCCCACGCATAGTCCGGATAGAAGATGTCAGCCTTCCAGCCCAGCTTGCGGATCATGTCGAAGGAGATGTTGTTGTAGCCCCAGACCTGGGCCTTGCTGTCGGAGACGAACACGGTGAAATCGCCCCACGCCACATCCTGCTGCAGCTTCAGGTCACCGCGCAGGAAGTTCTGCGTGCCCTCACCCTGGTACTTGTCGGCGGACACGCGTTGCAGGTCGACCAGCACTTTCGGGCCATGCTCGCCGAGCTGGCCGCTCTGCCCGGATACGGTGGTGACCAACGTGCTGTTGCTGCCCACGCCCTGCTTCACGCGCAGGCTGGGCGTGTCCTGCAGGTCGCGCAGCCGGTATTCCAGGCTGCCGCCGTTGACGCTGCTGGAGAACACGCTGACCGGTGCGCCACCGGGGCTGACCGTGATCGCGCTGATGCCATCGGGCACGCCCACGTTCACCACACTGGTGCCGGTGAGCGAGAGGAAGCCGTTGTCGTTCAGCGGCACGCCTTCGAAGGTGATGCCCATTTCATTCATGCGGAAGCCGCGCACGAACAGGCTGGTGGCCGAGATATCCAGGCCCAGCCCGTCGGTGGCGGTGTAGCTGGCGCCCGGTACCTGCTTCAGCATGGCCAGGCCGTTGTTGCCGGTGACCATCGCGTCGAGGTCTTCGGCCTTGATGATGTAGCGGTTGGGGCCGACCACCTGGGTCGGTGCCACGGCGGCGCCGCGCGGCGTGGCGATGACCTGCAGGGCGTTGAGCGTGGTGGGCGTGTCGAGCGCGGCGTCGTGCGTGTCTGCGGCGTACGCAGGTGCGGTGATGGCCGCGATGATGGCCAGGGCGAGGCGCGTCGTGGGTGGGGTGTTCATGGCAGTGAATCCAGGTGCAGGGAGAGAGCGGCGCAGGCGCACGCCCAGCGCGTTGCAGCACCGGTGTCGGCGCCCTGGCTGGCGATGCGGTTGCGTTGAAGGCGTGACGGCGCGGTGCGTGCCGGTCAGTGGCAGACGAAGACGATCATCTGCCGTGGGATTCGGTGGGGTGATTTCGACGTGCGGAATTCTTGCATCGCACTGCCGCATTCGCCATTGCGCGGTGGTACAGCGCCGATGGCGATGGGGATGGGTGGGCTATACGTGGGTATAGCTCCGGCGTGGTGGGGGCCGACCTTGGTCGGCGCTCGTGTGCCAACCGAGGTTGGCACCTACCGGGGCGGATGAGGTGGGCACCTACCAGGGCATAGGGACGCGCGGTTACTGCAGGACGAAACGCTCAATGGCGCGCGCCACGCCTTCGTCGGCATTGCTGCTGGTCTCAAACCGCGCCACCGCCTTCACCGCGTCGATGGCATTGCCCATCGCCACGCTGGTGCCGGCGTACTGCAGCATGGTCAGGTCGTTCTCCTGGTCGCCGATGGCCATCACGTTGGCGCGGTCGATGCCCAGGTGCTCGGCCAGCGTCTGCAGGCTCGGCCCCTTGCCGGCCCGGTGGTCGAACACTTCCAAGAAGAACGGTGCGCTCTTCAGTACCGCGAAGCGCTCGGTCAGCGCGCTGGGCAGGCGCGCGATGGCGGCATCCAGCACCTCAGGTTCGTCGATCATCATCAGCTTGATGAAGGACATCGACGGGTCCATGTCTTCCACGCGGCGATACGACAGCGGCATCCGCGAAAGATGCGAGTCGGCCACGGTGTAGTAGCTGATGTCCTGGTTGGGCGTGTACATGCGCTGGCTGTCCAGCGCCTGGAAGTGCACGCCCAGGTCGCGGGCGACCTGTTCGCAGAACAGGAAGTCGTCGAAGCTGAGCGGATACGCGACCACGGTTTCGCGCGTGCCGATGCGCTGCACCAGGCCGCCATTGCAGGCGATGCAGTAGTCGTCGTTGCCGGTGATGCCCAGCTCGTGCAGGTACGGCGCCAGGCCCGGAACCGGGCGGCCACTGGTCAGCACGATGTGCACGCCCAGCGCCCGCGCCTGCGCGATGGCCTTCCGGGCGCGGGGGGTGAGCTGGTGCGACGGGTCCAGCAGCGTGCCATCCATGTCGATGGCGACCAGTTCGATGGTCGATTGCCTGCGGCCCATGTCCATTGCGTTCAACTCGTGCGGGGCACGCCAGTTTACCCCCTCATGCCCGGTTCACCTCTTTGCCCACGTTGGCCGGGATACTGCAGGGGCCTGTGCGTCCCCCACCGCAGGACGGCCCGCTGACCGCCCTTCCCTGGAGAACCTTGCGACGCATGACCTACCGTGCCCCCGAAACCAACGACAGCGCCCCCCTGGCCCAGCAGATCGAGCAGATGATCGACGAGCTGCCCGGCGACCAGGTGCGCGTCGGCACCCTGCTCAGCGCGCTGGGCGATGAGGGCCTGCTGCTGATCGTGATCCTGCTCTCGGCCATCTTCATCATCCCGGTGTCGATTCCAGGGCTGAGCACCGTGTTTGGCGCCTCGATCCTGCTGATCGGCCTGAGCCGTGTGCGCGACCGCCCGCTGTGGGTGCCGCAGAAGCTGGCGCGCCGCGAGATCGCCACCGACAAGCTGAAAGCCAACCTGGGCCGTGCGCTGAAGTGGGTGCACCGCATGGAGCGGCTGTCGCGGCCGATGCGGCTGGCGGTGATGGTGCGCTCGAAGAAGATGATGCGCCTCAACAACCTGATGCTGGTGTTTGCGACCCTGCTGTTGATGGCGCCGGCCGGGCCGATTCCCTTCAGCAACACGCTGCCGGCGTTGGCGCTGATGTCGTTTGCGATTGGCTTCATCCAGCGCGATGGCGCGGCGGTGGCGGCCGGGTACGGCTTCGTGGTGGCCACGGTGGTGTATTTCGGCGTGCTGCTGGGCGGCGTGGGATTTGCCGCCGAATCGGTGTTCAGTGGGTTCCGGGCACGCTGAACCCGGTGGTTGAGCCGACGGGGGGGAGTCGACAGGGTAGAGTCGACTGTTAGTCGACTGCTCTTCGCTGCTCACAGGAAAAGCACGCGCTGCGCGCGCGAGTCGACTGACAGTCGACTCTACCGGATGTCCTTCGGCCATGGCTCAACGCTACACAGCTACTTGGCTGAGACCCGCCACACCACGTCGCCCACGTCGTCGGCCACCAGCAGCGCGCCCTCGGCATCCATGGCCATGCCGACCGGTGCGCCCATCAGGGTCTTCTCGTCCTTCGAGGTGAAGCCGCTGACCACGGTCTGCGGCCGCCCGGTCGGCTTGCCGTCCTTGAACGGTACGTAGACCACTTCGTAGCCACTCAGTGGCGAGCGGTCCCAGCTGCCGTGTTCGCCGATGAAGGCGCCGCCGTGGTACTGCGCCGGCAGTGCCTGGCCGGTGTAGAACAGCAGGCCCAGCGGTGCCACGTGCGAGCCGATGGCGTAGTCCGGCACGATCGCCTTGGCCACCAGGTCCGGCCGCTGCGGCTGCACGCGCTCGTCCACGTGCTGGCCGTAGTAGCTGTAGGGCCAGCCGTAGAAGCCATCTTCCTTCACCGAGGTGAGGTAATCCGGCACCAGGTCGGCGCCGATCTCGTCGCGTTCGTTCGCCACCGCCCACAGCGTGCCGGTGCTCGGCTCCCAGTCCAGTCCGGTCGGGTTGCGGATGCCCGACGCGTAGATGCGGCTGCCACGGGTGGCCACGTCCACTTCCAGCACGACCGCGCGGCGGTATTCAACGGCCAGGCCGTTCTCGGTGATGTTGCTGTTGGACCCCACGCCCACGTACAGCTTGCGACCATCGCGGCTGGCCAGCAGTTCCTTGGTCCAGTGGTGGTTGATGGTGCTGGGCAGGTCGGTGAACTCGCGTCCCTTGTCGGACATGCGGGTTTCGCCGGGCACGTAGTGGTACTGCATGATGTTGCCGGTGTTGGCCACGTACAGCGTGTCGCCGATCAGCTGGATGCCGAACGGCGAGTGCAGGCCTTCGATGTAGACGTGCCGGGTCCAGGTGTTGGTGCCCGGCGAGCGGCGCAGCAGGGTGACCCGGTTGCCGCCCTTGCCGGCCTTGCCCGAGCGCGCCTTCACCTTGCCGGCAATCCACTGCTTGGGCGTGGTGACCGGCTCTTCGCCGGGGCCATTGCCTTCCACCACCAGTACATCGCCGTTGGGCAGGGTCAGCAGCCGGCGCGGGTGCTGCAGGTTGGCGGCGATGCGCTCGATCTTCAGGCCTTCGGCCACCGTGGGCGACTGGCCGTCGGCCCAGCCCACGCCCTTGGGCACCTGCATCGGCGGCATCAGGAAGTTGGCCGGCTTGGGCAGTGGCGGCTGCGGTCCCGACTGGTCGGCCGGATGGTACTCGGCCTTGCCGGCGCAGGCCGACAGGGTGGCGGCCACTGCCAAGGCGGCCACGGTGTGCAGGATGTGCTTAGCCATGACGACCTCCCTGCAGCACCGGCGGCTGCAGCGACAGCAGGATCAGGCCCAGCGCGATCAGGGCCACGGTCAGCGCCGACAGAATCGTGCCCGGCACCGCAACGGCGTACGCATCACGGCTGTGCACGAAGGCGTTCCAGATGGCCAGCACCACCGCGACCAGGTTGAGGAAGAAGTCGATGCGGTCGATGCGGGTGGCCGTGCCGTTGCGGCGCCAGACCGCGAACAGGTTGATCAGGCGCGGCACGACGGCGATCAGCAGGCCGAACGTGATCAGCCAGGCGGCGGCCTTGCCCCACATCACCTCGGCGCTGTTGAGATAGATCGCGTCGAAGATCAGTGCGCCGACGAAGAAGCCGAAGGGTATCGGATTCAACAGGCTGAACAGCGTGGTGCCAAGGCCGCGATGGGCCTGGGCGAGCGGATTGACCATCATCGTGCTCCGTGCGGAAGGGTGCACGGGCTGTAGTAGCACAGCCGGGTGTGAGGGCCGCGCCGAGACACGGTGGATACACACCCTG
This sequence comes from Stenotrophomonas sp. YJH_SMC_29, assembly GCF_059371235.1. Lineage (NCBI taxonomy): Bacteria > Pseudomonadati > Pseudomonadota > Gammaproteobacteria > Lysobacterales > Lysobacteraceae > Stenotrophomonas > Stenotrophomonas sp. YJH_SMC_29. The sequence goes on from NZ_JCAFUK010000012.1 coordinate 125,214, forward strand.
TGTGGATGCAGGTGCCAGAAGGTTTGCCTCCCCATATGCCGACCGCAGCCGTCGTCATTGCCGCGCCTCATAAGTGTCTGTGACGAAATTCGCATTTCTGCATCTTTCGGGTGTGAAGAGGTAGGGGGTTCTCCGTTGTGTCGCGTTTGGCTCGTTGCGATGGGGCAGTTCCGCCCCGCCGTCCTGCCATGCCGATTCACAACAGAAGGATTCGTGTATGAAGCGACACACGCAACGCTCCGCGCCACCGCGCTCTGCGCGCCTGGCCCTTGCCACTGCCCTGGTGCTGGGCAGCCTGGCCGCCACCGCGCAGGCCCAACAGGCCGATCCGCTGGCGGGTATCCAGTGGCACCTGCTCAACACCGGGCAGACCGTCCCGGCCGACACCCGGCCGGTGGCCGGCAACGACCTGAACGTCGATGGCCTGTTCCGCAACGGCATCCGCGGCCAGGGCGTCACCATCGCCATCGTCGACGATGGCCTGCAGATCGCGCACCCGGACCTGGCCGCCAACGTGGCCGCGGTGGCCGGCAAGAACTTCACCAACGGCTCGAACAACCCCACCCCGACCAACCCGGATGTCGACAACCACGGCACCATGGTCGGCGGCATTGCAGGCGCGGTGGGCGCCAACAACCTGGGCGTGCGCGGTGTAGCCCCGGCGGCGACGCTGAAGGGCTTCAACCCGATTTCGCGCTCGGCCCTGGGCAACCAGCAGAGCAACATCGAGTACGCCTGGTGGGACGGCGCGGAATCGGCCGACGTGCAGGTCTTCAACAACAGCTGGGGCGCCGGCCCGGGCAATCCGAACCTGCCGCTGGCGTACAGCGAAAACACGATTCGTTCGTATGAGCAGGCCCTGTCGGGCACGCGCGGTGGCCGCGGCGGCATCTACGTGAAGTCGGCTGGCAACAACTTCAACAATGCCTCGATCAGCCAGACCCAGGATGTCTGCACCACCGACACCAAGAACCGTAACACCGGCTGCGTGCCGGCTGGCCGTGATCCGCGCAACAACCTGTTCAACGTGATCACCGTAGGCGCGGTGCGTGCCGATGGCGTGCGCTCGTCCTACTCCTCCACCGGCTCGGCGCTGTGGGTCTCGGCCTTTGGCGGTGAGTACGGCCTGCAGGCCCAGTATGCACCGGGCCTGGTGGCACGCGCGTACGACCCGGCCATCGTCACCACCGACGTGACCGGATGCGCGCAGGGCAGCAACACCAACACCAACCGCCAGAACACCCTGGACAGCAACCTGTCGGCCATCGACAGCACCTGCAACTACACCGCCAAGATGAACGGCACCTCGGCGTCGGCGCCGATGGTATCGGGCGTGGCGGCGCTGGTGCTGGAGGCCAATCCGAACCTGTCCTATCGCGATGTGAAGTACATCCTGGCCACCACCGCCACCCGCAACCACCCGAACCAGCCGGCGGTGACGCTGGCCGACGGCCGCACGCTGGTGCCGGGCTGGACGGTGAATGCTGCCGGCCGTGCCTACAGCAACTGGTATGGCTTCGGCGTGGTCAACGCTGCACGCGCGGTGCAGGTGGCCGAGAACTTCCAGTCGCTCGGTGCGCTGGTCGACAGCGGCTGGCGCAACACCACGCGTACCGTGGCCATCGGCAACACCTCGGCCGCCGCCGCACGCCTGACCTTCCAGTTGGCCAACGGCGCGCGCAACATCGAAAGCGTGCAGCTGGGCTTCCGGGTCAACCACCGCAACACGCGCCAGCTGCAGTTCGTGCTGGTGTCGCCCAGCGGCACGCGCAGCGTGGTGCAGCCGGCGTTCACCGCGATCGGTTCGGGCACGGGTGGCGCGCAGAGCAACTTCACCAGCTGGGACCTGCTGTCCAGCAATGCCTTCCTGGATGAGAACGCCACGGGCACCTGGACGCTGGAAGTGACCGACATGGGGCAGGCCGCGACCGCTGCATCGCGTGGCAACCTCGAATTCTTCAAGATCCGCGTTCTGGGGCACTGATGATGAAGACGACCATTCTGTTGAGCACGCTCGCCTTCGCGGCGATGACCTCCCCTGCCTGGGCGCAGAGCTCGGGGCAGACCCCTCCGGCCAGGACCCTGTCGACCGTGGATGCGCAGGAACTGAAGGCGTCCGCTACCGGCCGCACGTTCGACGTGGGCGGTACGCGTTTCCAGCTGTCGCCCTCGGCAACGGTAAAGCAGGCCAGCGGCGGCCAGTTCACGATCACCCCGCAAGCGGCGGCGACCACCAGCGCGCGTACCAAGCGTTCGCTGGATGGCGCCACCGCCGCGCCTGCTGATGCCGGTGCCGGCAAGTTCGCGGCGGCGGTGTCCCGTGACGGCGCGCCAGTGGTGGCGACGTCGCGGGTGAAGGTGTTCTTCACCGACGCAGCATCGGCCCAGCGCGCGGCTACCGCCACCGGCGGCACCGTGGTGAAGGTGTCGAAGGCGTCGGGCCAGGCGATCGTGGAGTACCCGTCGGTGAACGCGGCGCTGGATGCGAGCACCAAGCTGCTGTCCACCGCCGGTATCCGCGCCACCGAGCCGGACGTGGTGCAGTGGGAAGAGACCAAGTAAGGCGTTGAGTGGTGCCCCGGCCGGCTGGCTCTCCTGGCCGGCCGGGGATTGGTGTGCCGAGGGGTAGGCCCCACCCGATCGGTAGTGCCGGCCGCTGGCCGGCAGCTGCTCGTGGGCGACGATCAGGTTGCCGGCCAGCGGCCAGCACTACCGTATATGGTCAGGCCAGGGCGGAGAGCGCCGTCACCAACGCATCCATCTGCTCGGGCCGGGTGAACACCGACGGTGTCACCCGTACGCAGGCGCCGGAGTCCAACCCGTCGCGATGGGTGGTGAACACGCGATGCTCATCCAACAGGCGCTTCTGCAGCGCGATGTTGTCAGCCACGCTGGTGCGTCCGCGCAGGCGGAAGCTGGCCAATGCACTCGCCAGCGCCGGGTCCGGTGAAGACAGCACTTCGATGTGCGCCATCTGCCGCGCGGGCACCGTCCAGCGCTCGCGCAGGTAGCGCAGGCGCGCCTGCTTGTTGGCCGCGCCGATGCGCTGGTGCAGCGCGATCGCTTCCGGCAGCGCCAGGTAGGCGGCGAAGTTGACCGTACCGGTGTGCACACGGCTGCCCACGCGGCCATCGTCGGTCTCGCCCATGTACGGGTCGAGGTCCGCAACACGGCCCTTGCGCACGTACATCGCGCCGACACCGACCGGTGCGCCGATCCACTTGTGCAGGTTGATGCCGACGAAGTCGGCCTTGAGCTGTGGCACCGCGTAGTCGATCTGGCCGAACCCGTGCGCCGCATCGACGATCACGTCGATACCGCGTGCGCGAGCACGCTCGGCGATCTCCGCCACCGGCAGCACCAGCCCATGGCGATGGCTGACCTGGGTCAGCAGCACCAGCTTCAGGCGTGGCAGCCGCGCGAACGCGGCCTCGTAGGCCTGCAGGATTTGCGCATGGTCGGGCACCACCGGCAGCGCGATGCGCTCGACCTGCACGCCACGGCGCTGCTGCAGCCAACGCATCGCGCCGATCATGCTGTCGTAGTCGATGTCGGCGTACAGCACCTGGTCGCCAGGCCGCAGGCGGTTGTAGCCACCGATCAGCGCCAGCATCGCCTCGGTGGCGCCTCGGGTCAGTGCGATCTCATCCGCGCCCACGCCCAGCAGTTCGGCCACCTGCCGCTGCACCGCCATGTACTGCGCCGGGAACGCATGACGGCCATACCAGGCGTTGCCACGGTTCACTTCAGCGGTATGGCGCTGGTAACTGGCCAGCGTTTCGCGGCCCATCGCGCCCCAGTAGCCATTCTCCAGGTGGTTCACTTCGTCGGTGATGTCGAAGTGGCTGGCCACGGCGGCCCAGTAGCTCTCATCGCGGGCCAGCACATCCGGTGCGGCCGAAGAAATGGGGATCTGCATGGACGCAGCGTAGCGCGCGGCGGCGGTGGCGGGCAGTGAAGACAGGGCGGCGGCCGGCAGCAGGGTGCCAGCACGCAGCAGGGAGCGGCGCATGCGGTCCATCAGAAGCTCAGCCGATACTGCGCGTACAGATTGGCACCGTCGGTGTCATAGGGCGCGTTGCGCGAGTAGACCAGGCCGCGGCTGGCCTGGAAAGTCGCCTCGTCCGGATACCTGTCCAGCACATTGTCGGCACCCACGCGCAGGCTGTGATGTTCGTTGATGCGATAGCCCACGGCCAGGTCGAGGAAGCTCATCGCGCCGAAGCGCTGGTAGATGTCGCCCACTGCATTGCCGCTGGAATCGGTCCAGGCGCCGTAGTAGCGCACGCGCGCCATCAGCGACCATGCGCCCACGTCCCAGTTGCCGGTGAAGCTGCCCTTGTGCTCGGGCAGGCGGTCTTCGAACAGCACGCGCTGGGTCTCATTGGTGGCCACCGAGGTGCTGCCGTTGTCCACGCGGGTGCGGTTGTAGTTGTAGGCCAGGGTCAGCGTCATGCGGCCGGCGCCGAGATCGCGCAGGTAGTTGCCGACCACGTCCACGCCGGTGGTGGTGGTGTCGAAGTCGTTGGTGAAGTAGTTCACCGAGGTGTAGCCCAGTGGATTGGGCGTACCGGCCGGAATGGCGAAACTGGCCGACTGGCTGAAGCGGTCGGTGAGCTTGATCTGGTAGACATCCACCGAGCCGGACAGGCCCTGGTCGGTGCGCCAGGTCAGGCCCAGCGACGCGGTACGCGATTCTTCCGGCTTCAGCGGCCTGGCGCCGAGCAGCTGCGCCAGCGGATCGTTCGGTGACAGGCGACCGCTGGTGAAGATCTGCAGCGTGCGCGTATCCAACCCCTGGGTGGTGCTGGTGGTGTTGAGCTGCGCCGGCGTCGGCGCGCGGAAGCCGCTGGACACGGTGCCGCGCAGGGCCAGGTCCGGCGTGATCGCGAAGCGCGCCGAGAGCTTGCCGTCCAGCGTGCTGCCGAAGCTGGAGAAGTTCTCGTAGCGGCTGGCCGCACCGATGCTCCAACGCTCGCCCAGCGGCACTTCCATGTCCACGTAGGCGGCCTTGCTGCGCTGGCTCCACTGCCCGGCCTGGCTGGCCGAGAAACCGGGCGCACCATTGGAATTGGCCTCCAGGCCTGCAGCCGCGCCCGGACCCACCGCGTACGACGCCGGGTCACCGGCGCGCACCTGGTAGGTCTCCTGGCGGAACTCGCCACCGAAGGCGACGTTGATCGGCTTGGACAGCGCAGCCACGTCCCATTCGTAGTTGAAGTCGGCGTTGGCGTTCTTCTCGGTCTGGGTCAGGCGGCCGAGGTCGAATGCGGTCGGGCTGGCCGGGCCCAGCGAGGCATTGATCGAGTTTTTCAGACTGTAGTCGATGGCGTTGCGACCATACGAAGCACTGACATCCCAGCGCAGCTTGGGCGTGATCTCGCCACGCAGGCCGCCGACCAGCTGCAGGTCGTTCTGGACGTTGCCGTACTGCGGGCTGAAGCCCACCGGATAGATCGAACGCAGGTTCCAGCCCGGGAAGATCGCCGTGGTGCGGTAGGCACCGGTGGTGGTGTCCGGGTTGCGCCAGTTGAAATCGCTGACGCCATCGCTGTGGCTGTAAAGACCGAACGCATACAGCTCCAGCGTCTCGCTGGCGTTGGCCTTGACGTTGAAGCCGACGCGGCGGCTTTCCAGTTCCGGCTGGCCCCAGCGCTGCACCGGGTTGGGCACGTCCAGCTCGGGATGCGCAGCCTGGAAGGCGATCGCATCCGGGCGCTGGCGGGTGCGCGAGGTGGCATCGGAGTTGGACGATTCGGCGAACAACACCAGGCTGCCGTAGCCGCCCAGCGACCAGCCGGTGCGTGCACTGAAGTCGCGCGACGCACCGTCACCCTGCGCGTACTGAGAATAATCGGCGGTGATCTCGGTGCCCGGACCATCCTCAAGGATGATGTTGATGACGCCGGCGATGGCGTCCGAGCCGTACTGCGCCGACGCACCATCACGCAGCACCTCGATGCGCTTGATCGCACTGGTGGGAATCTGTGCCAGGTCAGCGGCCTGCGCACCGCGGTTGCCGAGCAGCGCGCTGCGGTGGAAGCGGCGACCGTTGACCAGCACCAGGGTCTGGTCCGGCGACAGGCCACGCAGCGTGGCCGGACGCACGAACACCTGGCCGTCCGCCATCGGCAGGCGCTGCACCACGAACGATGGCACCAGCTGCGCCAGCACGTCCTTCAGGTCGGTGGATTCAACGGACCTGATGTCTTCCTTGCTGAACACATCCACCGGCGCCAGCGTTTCGAACTGGGTGCGGTTGGACGCGCGCGTACCGGTGACCAGCAGCGCGTCGAGCTGGGTGGGCGCGGCGCGGCTGCCGCCGGCGGCATCGACCGCATCGGCCTCCGCTGCGATCGCGCCTCCTGCGCTGGCCATGGAAAGGGCAAGGAGGATGGAACGCGAAAGCTTCGAACGATGCACGGCAGGGCTCCGGGAGGACGCGGCAGGGCCAGCACCTGCGGGGGTAGCGCAGGCCTGGACAAGGCGCGCAGTCTCGGCGCGATCTGTGAAGGAGGCATGACGTCAGTGCGACAGCTTGATGCGGCAACCAAGATTGGCCCCTGCCAAGGCTCATCCGTAGATCCACGCCATGCATGGATGGGCAATGCAGACCCACGCCCCATCCCCGCACACAGCGGCTAGCCGTTGCCGTTGCCGTCGTCGCCAAAGCCGAAACGGGCCGACCGTGCCGTTCGCAGCGGAACGAACATCATGGCGGCGAACACCACCAAGGCGGGGGCGGACATGATCCAGATGCCCCTGTTGCGAATCCCGATCCCCATGAAGCCGATCTGCAGATCGCCGATCCACTGCAGCTGCGTCAGTATCATCACCAGCCCGCCGATAGTCGCGCACGGCAACCCACCGTGACCGGCCCCCAACAACGTCGGTGTCAGAAACCCGCCCAGCAACGCGAAGCCGACACGGTACACCCAGGGATTGCCGCGCCACCGTGGCGCGCCGAACAACATCAGCAGCATCAGCGCCAGGGTCAACACACTGGGAAGTACCCAGAGGGCAAGCAGCATTTCGATCATCTCGATCATCGGCCGGGCTCCGCTGGCATGGCATCCCACGTCGTCGATCGCATCCCTGCCCCTCATCACGTCCATGAAGCACGCATTGTTGCGGGTACGCAGGTAGACGCAAGGCCCCGGCAGCGCAAGAACTGCTAAACGCCGCGCCTGCCGATCCGCTACTGTGCCGGCATTGGATCCGGGGAACGGCAGGATGAGCGCGGCAGGCAAGGCGTTGTGGTACATCGAAACCCATGCGGACCAGCCCTTGGCGCTGGCCGACATTGCCGCTGCGGCCGGCCTGTCGCCGTTTCATCTGTCACGCCTGTTCCAGGCCCGCACCGGCACCTCGGTGGTGCGCTACCTGCGCGGGCGCCGCCTGACCGCTGCCGCGCAGCGGTTGGCCAACGGCGCCGGCGACATCCTGCAGGTGGCGCTGGGGACCGGCTACACTACCCATGCCGCCTTTACCCGGGCCTTCAGCGAACAGTTCGGGCGGACACCGGAACGGGTACGCGAACAGGGCACCGATGGGCTGGCGCTGGTGCAGGCGATCCGCCTGGACGAGGCCCCGTCAGCCTGCATTGAAGCCCCCCGGCTGCTCGATACGCCCGCATTCCAGGTGGCAGGCGTCGGCATGCGGCATACCCGCGACAGCAGCGGCGCGATTCCGGGCCAATGGGCCCAGCTCAACCGCGAGTGGCCGACGCCGGCACCGGTCAGCTTCGGCGTGTGCTGCAACAGTGATGACGATGGTGGCTTCGACTACATTGCGGCACTGCCGGCAAGCACGGTGCCGAGCGTGCCTGCGCACTGGCGACGCGTGGACATCCCGGCGCGCCGCTACTTGGTGGCCTGGCACGGCGGACACATCTCGGCCATCCGCTCGACCTGGTTCTGGTTGCTGGATCATTATCTCCCTGCGTCCAACCTGAGCCTTGCCGATGCGCCGGACCTGGAGCGCTACGACGCCCGGTTCGACGAGCACAGCGGCCAGGGCGGCGTGGAAATCTGGCTGCCGGTCGAAGAACGTCCCCACTGACAAGGAGTTGAAGATGCGCATGACCGCTGCTGTGCTGGGAGGAATTCTGCTGGCGTTCGCGAGCGTCAGCGCCGCCCGCGAAAGCGGCGTCGCCGGCGAGCGCCACGGCACGACGACGCTGGCCAGCGCCGCCGTGCGCGACGCAGGGCACCGCGACGCGCTGCGCTACACGGTCTGGTATCCGGCACCGGCCGGCAGCCGCGAAACCGCGCTGACCATCGGTCCACCCGACGCGCCGCTGTTCGACGTCGGCCGGTCGGCCAAGGATGCGCCGGTCGCGGGTGATCGCCTGCCGACCCTGCTGCTCTCGCATGGCAACGGCGGCAGCGCGCGCATGATGGGCTGGCTGGGCACGGCGCTGGCGCGGGCCGGGTATCTGGTGATTGCGGTGGATCATCCAGGCAACAACGGCGTAGACACCCTGACCCTGCCCGGCAGCCTTCTGACCTGGTTGCGCGCCGATGACCTGCGTGCCGCACTGGCGGCCGTGCAGGCTGATCCGGTGCTGGGCCCGCATGTCGATCCTGAGCGCCTGGGGGCCGCCGGCTTCTCGGCCGGTGGCTACACCGCGCTGCTGGCAGCCGGTGCGCGACCGGACCTGCAGCGATTGCGGGACTTCTGCACCGCACATCCGGATGACGGCGTCTGCCGGCCCCAACAGGAGGCGGCAACGCACACGATGGAGGCGCGCGTTGCCGCTGCGGCGTCGCCCGAGCTGTCGCCCTGGATGTCCCACGCCAACGACGCACGCGCCATTCCCGGCGTGCGCGCGGTGTTCCTGCTGGCGCCGGCAATCGTGCAGGCCTTTGCGCCCGAGCAGCTCTCCTCGCTGAAACAGCCGGTGTCGATCGTGCTGGGCCAGGCGGACACGGTCGCACCACCGCAGACCAATGGCGAGGCTGCGCGTGCGGTGATTGCGGGCGCTGCACTGCAGGTGCTGCCCGGTGTCGGCCATTACGATTTCCTCGCCGCATGCACCCCGACCGGACAACAGCGGCTGCAGGACCTGTGCAGCACGTCGGTGCCGAAGGCGCAGACCCACGCGCAGGCAGCGGACACGGCAATACGGTTCTTCAACCATTCGCTGCGCTAGTGGCCGCCGGGCATGGCCCGGCGCTACAGTGGGCGCGTCCACGGAGGATCGATCATGCGCCTGCTGCACCTCACTCTGCCGGTATCCGACGTCGCTTCCGTGGCCACATATTTCCACGATGTGCTGCAGCAGCGCGTGGTCGGCAACCATGTGCACATCGGCTGGAGCACGATCGAACTGCAGCCGGCGGGTGGTCACCCCGTCGGTGGCGTGCACCTGGCCTTCAACGTACCGGACAACCGCTTCGGCGAGGCGATGGCCTGGTTGCGCGAACGTACCCCGCTGCAACGTAATCCTGAGGGCCTGGATTACTTTGCGCTGAAGAGCAGCTGGCAGTCGCAATCGGTGTACTTCACCGGTCCCGATGGCCTGATCCTCGAATTGATCGGCCGCCGCCGTCTGCCGGTCAGCACGCGCGCAGGCACCTTCCATGGCAGCGAGCTGACGTGCCTGAGCGAGGTCGGCCTGCCCAGCCACGATGTCGATGCGGTGCGCGAACAGTCCAGCCAGCGCTTCGGCCTGCAACCGATCAGCCCGCCTTCGCCGCAGTTCGCGCCGATGGGCGACGACGAGGGCCTGCTGATCGTGGTTGCGGCGGATCGACGGTGGTTCCCCGAGCAGAAAGACCTGCCCAATGCGCAGGGCATGCAGCTGCAGGTGGGTGATGTGAGCGGTAGCGGCGAACTGCGTGATGCCGCGCTGGGCTGGCTCGTGTGGGCGGCCTGAGCCACCAGCCGCCCGAAGCGCCGCCGCCGCTGCGACCACCACCGGACCAGCCGCCGGAACTGCTCGAGGACGAGCTCGACGACGAGGTACTGGACGAGGAACGGTAGCCTCGGGACGACCCTCGCGTCTGGGCAACGACCGAATCCCCTGTGCGCCAATCCGCTGGCAACAGGTTGCGTGCGGATGAATCTTCCGAGGGCGGCAGCTGCTCGCCATCGATCAGCGCCACCAGCAGCTTGCTGCCGTCCAGCATGCCCTGGTCCAGGCCCCCTCGCGCAGGCGCAGCACGCTGTGCATCCTGCGAAGCGGCGTCCGTGGATGTCCTCCCCCATCAACGGAAAAAGCCGGCCGGATCGCTCCGGCCGGCCTCCTTTACTACACGCCTGTCAACACGCAGCGGTCAACGGCCCATGGCCACTCGCTGCTGCTCGTCCTGCACGTGTTGCGGCGAAGGCTCGTGCTTGGCCAGCATTGCAGCGCTGGTCTCCTGCAGGCTCGGTGCCGTCTGCGTCATGTCCACCGCAGTACGGAAGCCGGGGACGGTGCCCATGACGAAGGCCTTGCCATCCTGCACGGTGACGCCCTGCAGCTTTTCCGGCGAATCGATGCCGGCGGCCTTGGCCTGGGCGGTCACATGCGCGCTCATCTCGTTGCAGATCATGCCCGGCAGGTGGCCACGGATCGCATTGTGCAGCGGCGTATCCGGATGCGCCTTGTCGCCCAGTTGCGGCCCCTTCGGCGCCGCCTCGGCATGGCTGCGGCCTTCGGCCAGCTTGGCCAGCGTCGCCGGACCCGCCACGCCATCGGCGGAGAGCCCGTGCTGCTTCTGGTAGGCGGTCAGAGCGTCCTTGGTATTGGCACCGAACTTGCCATCCTCGCTCAGCCGGTTGCCATGGCCGTCGCGCACGCCCAAGCGGTTGAGTTCCTTCTGCAGTGCAGTCACTTCCTCGCCCTTGGCGCCCTGGCGCAGCACACCGTTGTGGTCGGCCTCATGCGAATGGCCACCCTTGCCGGTTTCCTTCAGCTTGCCGTGGTCCCAGAAGTCCTGCGGGCTGAGCAGCTTGCCGTGCGGATCCTTCAACTGGTAATGCACGTGCTGGGCATACTGCCCCGCACCGCCCGGGCCACGCCCGCCCATGGTGCCGATCGGCTCGCCCGCCTTGATCGGCTGGCCTTCCTTCACCTGGGTCGACTGCAGGTGCAGGATCTCGTGCGAGTTGCCCTGTGCATCCCTGATCTTCACCGTGCCGTAGTCGCCACCGACGAACGTCACCGTTCCGGAGATCGGTGCGTGAACGGTCGGGTGCTGCAGATTACGGCCGTGCTGGCCGCCGACATAGTTGAAGTCGGTGCCACCGTGCGGCTTGTGCGCGCGGTGTTCGCCGAACTCACCGGTAACGTGCGGCTTGACTCCGTTCTGCGGGGGCAGCATCACCTGCATCGTCTGCTCGAAGGTGCGGGTCTGGCCTTCGGCCTGCGCCGCTGCCGGCTTGGCCTGCGCGTGCGTGGCCGCAGCTGCGGCGGGGGCCGCGTGGCTGCCCTGGGACTGGCCGTGGGTCAGTCCCAGGCGCTGCTCCACGAACCGCTCGTACTTGTCCACGTACGGCATCACCTTCTTTTCAGACAGGTTGAGGCCGCCGTAATCGCGGGTCGGGCCGTCGTGGTGGTACTTGTAGATGTACTCCTCACCCTGGCCGCGCTTGTGCGCCAGCGTGCGGTTGTCGATGTAATGGTCAACCAGTGCATCGGACTGTGCGCCGACGTCGAAGCGGTTGCGGTTGTTGAGGTGGTAGTGGTTGCCGGTCTTGTCGATGAACTGGCCCAGGCCCGAGGCCGAGGTGGTGCCAGCGGCGGCATCGGGGTTGAAGCCCGATTCAACGCGGGCGATGGCCAGTACGTGCGCCGTTTCGCGCGGGGTCAGGCCCTTCTCGCGCGCCGACTCGATGATCGTGTCGATCACCCGTGACTGTACTTCCGGGGTCGCATCGCCCCACCGGCGGGAATTGCCATGCAGGCGGCCGTCGCTCTGGTCGATCGGCTCCCGGTAGTGGCTCCACGGTTTGATGCGGTCACTGCTGTAGGCCGCCCCGCGGGGCTGGACCATGTCCTGGTAGATGTCTGCCATGTCTGTGCTATCCATTCTATGAAAAGGGGGATTTCCTTAAGGGGTACTGCTCCTGGTACTTCGGGTACTGCGGTACTGCGGTACTGCGTTCACAGCGCGCGTGCGACGTCCTGCCGCTGCGCTCAGTCTTCGATGTAGTTCACCTCCGGATGCTTGATGCCGAGCGAGTCGATCAACTTCTCGTACTCGTCGTTGTTGGGCTCCTGCTCCTCGCCTTCCGCGCCGCGCAGCGGCGGTGTGCTGTGGGTCAACTGGCGGCCACTGGCGTCGTACAGGTAGTACCACTCGCAGAAGCTGCAGCCGAACGGCAGTTCACCGTACTGCACGACGAAGTACGGCGTGCCGCTGCGGTCCTGCACGCAGGCCAGGCCAACGGCGGTATAGCCGTCCATCTCCTTGGGCGCAGCAATGGCCTGGCGTGCGCCGTCCTTTTCGATTTCCAGCGTGGTCAGCCGGGAAGCGTCCGTGTCTTGGGTGGGCTGGGCCGCCAGGTGCAGGCGGGTGCCTTGGCAATCGATATGCATGCCGGTCTCGTCGCGCGTAAGAGAGGTGGGAAGGTCCGCAACGGCAGCCGCAGGTGCGGCCGGCGCCGCTGCCGGGTCAGTGGATGCGGGGGTCGCCGCCGGTGCAGCCGCCTCAGGGCCGCTGCAGGCAGCAAGCATCAGGGCCAGCACGGGGGCAACGGGAGACAGACGCATGCGGTGCTCCTTGGGTGAATCACACGACCGCCCGCAAGCGGTCGCTCAGGGGTCAGATCGATTCGTCCTCACGCTTGACCAGCTGCCAGCACGGCTTCTGGGCAAAGGTGTAGACCTGCTGGTCGCTGGTATCGGGGGTGCGCATCTGCACCTGCACCTGGCCGTCGGGCAGGCGGGTGACCTGCATCTCGCGGCCCTGCCGCTGCAGCGTGGCCGGGTCCGGCATCACCGGCCATTCGACCTTGGCAAGCGGCACCTTCTCCTCCACCTTGCGTGGCTCCGGCTCGGCTTCGCCGTCGATGTGGCTGTCCAGCAGCGGATCGGCAGTGGACGTTTCCTGCAGCGCGATCTCGTTGCCGAAATGCTTGAGGAAGTCGTCGAAGACCGGATGGGGGCAGCTGGTAGAAGCGTCTGCCGGGGCCGCCGCAACCGGCGTGGCAGGCGCCGTGGCGGCGGCCGTGCTGGCCGGAGCCGGTGCGGCGGCGCCAGCGGGGGCCGCCTGGGGAGCAGGCTTGCAGCCCGACAGCGCAAGCCCCAAGGCAAGCGCAAGCAGGGCAACGGGGCGGAGCTGGTTCACGGGATCCTCCTGATTCCGGGTGGTCGCGCGCGGTTCCGGCGCGGTAGGGAGGCAAGGATAGCCATGCCTCCGTCAATTCAGTTTCAACATCCGCTGTCAGGAATATCCCGACATGCTGAATTGAGACTCATATCACACTAATGCTGAAATCAGCGTCACCGCGGCAGCCGGTAGACTACGCCGCACACGCTTCGACCCTGGCCCCATGCGCGGATTCCTGCTTGCCCTCTCCCTGTTGATGCCAATGCTGTGGCCTGGTGTTGTGGCCGCGCTGGAGGTCCGGGAAGGCGACCTGCTGTTCGTCACTGCCGGCCGCAGCGGCCTCAGCGCGGCCATCGACGATGCCACCGGCAAGCAGGGCGCACCCAGCTTCGATCACGTGGCCCTGGTCGCTGCAGCGCCAGACGGCTGGGAGGTACTGCATGCGGACGAGAAGGGATCGCGCCGGCAATCGCTGGTCGAGTTCCGCCAGGACGCCCGGGCCAAGCAGCGGCAGATCGTGGTCTATCGGCTGCGCGCACCGCAGCAGGCCGCCATCAAGGATGCGGTCGCGACCGCACGCACGATGCTGGGCAAACCGTACAACACGTCATACGTATTGAACGAGGACAGCTACTACTGCTCGGACTTCATCGAGCGCGCGTTCCGTGCGCACCACGTGTTCGCGCTGCAGCCGATGAACTTCCGCAACCCGCAGACCGGTCAGATCGCCCAGCACTGGGTGGATCTGTACCGTGGCATGGGCATGGACGTGCCGCAGGACCAGCCCGGCACCAATCCCAATGACATGTCAGCGGCGCCGGTGCTGCAGCGCATCGGCGTGCTGGAATAAGCGAAGCCCCGCGCGCGGCGGGGCTTCGGGGGTTACCCAGGGTGGGTACCGAAGTCACTCTTCCTCGTCCTGCCCACCTTGCTGCTGATTGCGCTGGTTGCGCTGCTGCTGTTCCTGCTGCTGTTGCTGCTGCTGGTCGCGGCCACGGCCCTGCTGCTGATCCTGCTGGTTCTGCTGGCCCTGCTGCTTCTGGTTCGGGTTCTGGTTCTGCTGTGCCATGTCCGATCTCCAAAGCCACGCGCGGAATGCGGTGGACGGGGCCATCGTCTGCAGCGGTTGGTTAATCACGCGTGGGTGGGCGGCTACATTGGTGTGTACGCGCGTGAATGAACGCGCAGAAGCCCTTGCGGCACAAGCCACTGAAGGATTCATGCGGGTTCGGCATGTGCTCATGCCGTTATCCAAGCCGGGCGCATTCATGGCGCGTGTGGTCGGAAACCCGCGCTGAACGGGGCTGGTTTCACGACGCTCGCAGTGATGCCAGCCCGCAGTCAGGGCATCACCGGCGGCACATACGCCAGGGTCATGCCCAGCAGCCACAGCAGGCCCAGTACCAGCGGGATGTGCACCAGCAACTGGATGAAGGTGAAGCCCACGATGTCGCGTGCCTTCAGCCCCAGCACGCCCAGCAGCGGCAGCATCCAGAACGGGTTGATCAGGTTCGGCAGCGCTTCGGCCGCGTTGTAGACCTGCACCGCCCAGCCCAGGTGCGCTTTCAGCTCGTTTGCGGCCTGCATCACGTACGGCGCCTCGATGATCCACTTGCCGCCCCCGGACGGCACGAAGAAGCCCAGCACCGCCGAGTAGACGCCCATCACCAGCGCGAAGGTATCGGTGCTGGCCACGTGCACGAACAGGCTCGACAGCCGGTGCGCCAGCGTCTGCCCGTCGCCACCGGCGGCGTGGGTGAGGATCATCGCGATGCCGCCGTACAGCGGGAACTGGATCAGCACGCCGGTCGTACTCGGCACCGCCTTGGCCACCGCGTTGAGGAAGCTGCGCGGCCGCCAGTGCAGCAGCAGGCCCAGCGAAATGAACAGGAAGTTGTAGGTGTTGAGGTTGGCGATGGCGGCGACCACCGGCTTGTTGGCGAACTCGTTGAACAGCCAGCCGAACGCCAGGAGCGAGAGCAGCACGGTCAGCAACGGGCTGTACTCCAGCCATTCGCCCGGGCGCGTGCGTCGCTGCAGCGGTTCCGGCTCGGCCTGCGCGGCGCCGGGGAACTCCTCGGCAGTACGCGCACTGCCGGCCGCAGGCGCGGTCAGCCAGGCGATCAGCAGCGAGACCAGGATCAGCACCGCGGTCAGCGCGATCGACTGCCACAGGAAGATGGTTTCGGTGAACGGCAGCACGCCGGTGATCTCCACCAGCCCCGGCGGCATGCTGGCCGGATTGGCCTGCAGCTGCGCGGCCGAGGAACTCAGCCCCATGGCCCACACCGCGCCCAGGCCAAGATATGCCGACGCACCGGCCGCGCGGTAGTCCATGCGCAGTTCGGTGCGACGGGCCAGCGCGCGCACCAGCAGGCCACCGAACACCAGCGAAAAGCCCCAGCTGAGCAGCGAGGCCAGCATGCTGACCAGGCCCACGTACACCACCGCACCGCGACCGGTGCGCGGCACCCGGGCCAGGAAGTCGATGAAGCGCGCGACCACCGGCGCGGTGGCCACGGCGTAGCCACCGATGACCACGAAGGCCATCTGCATGGTGAAGGGAATCAGGCTCCAGAAGCCGTCACCGAAGGCGCTGGCAGTGGCCTGCGGGGTCGAGCCGAAACCCATCGCGGCCAGCGCGACGATGACCACGCCCAGCACCGCGAACACATACGCGTCGGGAAACCACTTTTCCGCCCAGGCGGCCGAGCGCAGCGCTGCGCGCGCCATCCAGCCGTCCTGTACTGCTGCCGTCGAGGCCATCGCCTACCCTCCCAGGTTCGATGGATCGATTCTGGGCGGTGGGGTGCAGGCTGTCAGCCACCTATTGGTCGTAGGTGACACAGAACGGTAGTGCCGGCCGCTGGCCGGCAATCCTCGGGATCACACACAGGCCCAGCCGGCCAGCGGCCGGCTCTACCATGCGCGGGAATCGTCGTAGCTGGCGGAGAACGGTAGTGCCGGCCGCTGGCCGGCAACCTCGGGATCACGCACGGGTCCAGCCGGCCAGCGGCCGGCTCTACCAGGCCCGGGAATCGTCGTAGCTGGCGGAGGACGGTAGTGCCGGCCGCTGGCCGGCAACCTCGGAATCACACACGGGTGCAGCCGGCCAGCGGCCTGCTCTACCAGGCCTTGGGATCAACGCAGCGCCAGGTCCACGGAGATGCCGGCAAACAGCGCGGCACCCACCCAGTTGTTGTGCAGGAACGCCTTGAAACAGGGACCGCGCTCGCGATTGCGGCAGATCCAGAACTCGTACACCACCAGCGCGGTGGCCACAGCCACGCCGGCGAGGTAGTACCCGCCCAGCCCGCCACGCACGCCGACCAGCGCCATCGTGGCCAGGAACAGTGCGTACAGCACGCCCTGGATGACCAGGTCGAGATCACCGAACAGGATCGCGGTGGAGTGCGAGCCCATCTTCAGGTCGTCCTCGCGGTCGACCATGGCGTACCAGGTGTCGTAGGCGGTGGACCACAGGATGTTGCCGGCGTACAGCAGCCAGCCCAGCATCGGCACCTCGCCCTGCACGGCGGCGAACGCCATCGGGATGCCCCAGCCGAACGACATGCCCAGGTAGACCTGCGGCAGATGGGTGTAGCGCTTCAGGTACGGATAGCTGGCGGCCAGGAACACGCCGATGAAGCTCAGGCCGATGGTCAGCCCGTTCAGGGTCAGCACCAGCCCGAACGCCACCAGCATCAGCACGGCAAACAGCGCCAGCGCGGCACGGCCGCTGATAGCGCCGGTGGCCAGCGGGCGCGCCTTGGTGCGCTCCACGTGCGGGTCAAGCCAGCGGTCGGCGTAGTCATTGATGACGCAACCGGCCGAGCGGGTCAGCCACACGCCGGCGGTGAACACGAACAGCGTCCACAGCGGCGGCAGGCCGCCCGCGGCCAGCCACAACGCCCACCAGGTGGGCCACAGCAGCAACAGCGTGCCGATCGGACGATCAGCGCGCATCAGACTCCAGTAATGCCGCCAACGCGGCGTCGCCGGCGACTGCGGCGAAGTGAGGGGGGTATCAGCCATGGCGATAGGATACTCCTGCCCCTACGGCAGGGCTTTGCCGGTGGGGGGAGATTTGTTCGGCGAAACTGGATAGAATGCCCGTCCCGCACCGCTTCATGGCGCTGCGATGCCCGCCCCGGCACTGGCCGACGGCGCGGCGGTTCTACAACGCGCCCGTAGCTCAGCCGGATAGAGTAGTGGCTTCCGAAGCCATTGGTCGGGGGTTCGAATCCCTCCGGGCGCGCCAATTGAACGTCCTACAGCGTCCCAAGAAGGCCGAATATTCCTTTTAAATCAAAGGTTTCGGCCTTTTTTGTGTCCGCTTGCGTCCTATATGATCCACATCAATCCCAAGTCTGCAGGCGGTATCTTTGACGGTAACCCACCTACCGCCTACACCTGTTACCGCCATCATGTCGCTTACCGATACCGCAATACGCAAGACAAAGCCCACGGCAACTGTGCAGAAGCTCCGCGATGGTGGCGGCCTTTACTTGCTACTACGTCCTGATGGCGGCAGATGGTGGCGATGGGATTACCGTCGGCCCGTAACAGGCAAGCGCAACACCCTCTCTCTGGGAACATATCCCGACGTCAGCTTGGCGAGCGCACGCGAGCGTCATGCAGCAGCTCGCAGACTACTTGCTGATGGAGTTGATCCGGGCGAGCAGCGGAAGGCACAGAAGGCAGCGACGCTCGAGCGTTCCGCCAACACCTTTGAAGCTGTCGCCGCTGAGTTGATCGCTGTAAGAGCGAAGAAGATGGCGGCGACTTCGCTTGAGCGACAGAACCGCATTCTCGCGAAGGATCTCGGTCCATACATCGGGCGGCTACCTGTCGATGGCGTGACTGCGCGTGACCTGCTGGATGCAATCCGGAAGATTGAAGCACGCGGGGCAAACGAGACTGCACATCGCGCACGAATGCTGGCTAGCCAGGTCTTTCGCTACGCCATCGCTACAGGCCGTGCGGTGCGTAATCCAGCTGAAGACCTGCGGGGCGCACTTGTGCCAGTGGAGGTCGAGCACTTTGCCAGCGTCACTGATCCTGCGCACGTTGCAGGCCTGCTTCGCGCCATCCACGGGTATCAAGGGACTCCCGTTGTAGCTGCTGCCCTGCGCTTGGCACCTCTCGTTTTCGTGCGACCTGGTGAACTTCGCCACGCTCGCTGGTCAGATATTGACCTTGACACCGCAGAGTGGCGTTTCACGGCAACGAAAACTGGGCAGCCACACATTGTTCCGCTCTCGTCACAAGCCGTGGCGGTGTTCCGCGAACTGCAGCCGCTGACCGGACGATTCTCTTACGTCTTCCCGAGCATGCGCGGTAAAGGGCGTCCTATGAGCGAAAACACCGTCAACGGGGCGCTGCGTCGCCTGGGCTACGACTCAGACACAATGACCGGCCACGGCTTCCGAGCTATGGCACGCACTGTGCTGGATGAGGTGCTGGGTTTCCGTCCGGACTACATTGAGCACCAGCTCGCACATGCCGTACGTGATCCAAACGGACGGGCATACAACCGTACGGCTCACTTGGGCGAACGGGCGAAAATGATGCAGGCCTGGGCGGACTATCTGGACGGCCTGAGAACTTCCCGCTGACCTCCCGTTCTTCCATCTTTCATTTCTGACTTACTGCTTTTGCTGGTTACAGTGGTAACGCTGGTTACACCGCCGCCAAACGTCTTCTAAATCAGTCGGTTGCGTCCATTCTCGGAGCGCCGCATTCACTGGTTACAGCTGGTTACGCTGGTTACAGCGGCGCCCTATCGATCCACATTGGACGTATGCGGATCGATGGCGCGCGCCGATTGAATGGCTATGCCTCAGCCTCTTGCCGGTCAACGGGTGGCTTTGAGGGCCGCCGAGTTGTCGCCATGACGGCCGATGACCAGACCCAACCCGCCGGCAATCGATAGTTCGCTCGCCGCACACTCTGCGCCGTCGGCCTGGAGCAGCAGGTTGCCAGGCGCGTCCGTTTGTCCTGCGCAACCAGTCGGGTGGCCTGACTGCTGCGCTCGCTTGTCAGCTCCCGCCAGTTTGCTGAAACGCCGCAAGGTTGCGTTGTCAAGGGGATTTGGTCATGTGTAATTTTACAAAATACTGTAAAAATTTTCTCTACACAGCGAGCTGCGTGAGTTGAGCGGCAGCTGTCTCTAGCCTTCTAACCAAGCCCACAACACAGGGCGGCGGTTGACGAAACGTCAGCCCCGCGACCTCTCACATGCTTGGTTCCCCCGCCCCTCCGGCGACCGCACCTGGTCAGCCTGACGATCATTCCCGGCCTGACGCCGCACGCGGTGAACGCTTCCTGCGCAAGCCCGAAGTGCTCAGTCGCACCGGCATTTCCCGCTCGCACCTGTACTGGCTGATGAAGCGCGGCCGGTTCCCCGCATCGATCCCCCTTTCCCC
>NZ_JCAFUK010000013.1:0-133550 GCF_059371235.1 Stenotrophomonas sp. YJH_SMC_29
CGCTTGCCCAGTCTTATCAGTTCGAGCGCCAACTCAACCAACTGTTCGGGCGGTTCAGGGAGAATCCGGCGTGGGGACCCAAGCTACTTCTCGGTCGCAAGACCTGGATCCACACGGTCGCCCACGCCGGGCTCTCGGCACCCAAGGTGCCAGATCGGCAAGAGATAAGATCCACGCCATGCGTGGATACGCGGTGCAAGGCGCCTCGCAGGCCCCGAAAAAACCGCTTGACGCCATTCCCAGAATAGGTAGAATTTCGCCTCCCAAGCGGGAATAGCTCAGTTGGTAGAGCGCAACCTTGCCAAGGTTGAGGTCGCGAGTTCGAGTCTCGTTTCCCGCTCCAGATTCAAGAAAAACGCTCCCGCAAGGGGGCGTTTTTCGTTTGCGTATTCCGCGCTTCATCCCCACTTCACCGCCACTCCTTCGGCTCGCCACGCGGCAGTTCGAAGCTGCATCTCCGATTCTCCACGGCGATGCCGCAATGCCTCACACTCCCTCCGCCTACGACCACGACGTCATCATCGTCGGCGCCAGTTTCGCCGGTGCCGCCTGCGCACTGGCTGCCGCCCAGTACGGTCTGCGCGTCTGCGTGCTGGAACGCAAGGCCGACCCCGGCGAGCGCCTGCACACCACCGGCATCGTGGTGAAAGAGGCGATGGAGCAGACCTGGCTGGGGCGCATGCCCGAGCACCTCGTGCAGCGCGTTGCCAACGTGCGCCTGTATGCGCCGAACCTGCGCAGCGTGTTGCTGGCCGCGCCGGGCTATTACTTCCTCACTACCGATACGCCGAACGTGATGCGTTGGCTGGCCAGCGAACTGCGCGCGAACGGTGTCGACCTGCGCCTGCAGCAGTCCTTCACCGACGCTCGTCGCTGTGGTGACGGCTGGCAGGTGGAAGGGGCAGGGCGCTGCGCCTATCTGGTCGGTGCTGATGGCGCACGCTCACGCGTGGCCCAGCGCACCGGCCTTGGCCAGGTGCGCGACACCCTCTACGGCGTCGAGCGCGAGTTCGCCGGCCTGCAGGTGGCGCAGGGCAATGCGCTGCATTGCTTTGTCAGCAAGCGCTACGCGCGGGGTTATATCGGTTGGGTCGCGCAGAATCCAACCGGCCTGCAGGTCGGATTGGCGCTGCGTCATGACCCGCAACAGGTACGGCCGCCGGATATCGATGGCTTCCTCGACCACGTGCGCGATGGGGTCGGCATTCCGCCTTCGGCGCGTCCCTCGGGCACCCGCGCAGGGCTGGTGCCCTGCGGCCGGCCGGACGGGCCGATCACCGGCCAGCGCGTGGTCCTGACCGGCGACGCGGCGGGCATCGTCTCTCCGCTCTCGGCCGGGGGCATCCATTCCTCATGGCGGCATGGCTGGGCCGTCGGCGAGGCGATTGCCCGGCATCTGCGTGGCCAGGGGCCGGACGCCGAGCGGGTGGCGCGGCAGGTGGCGCCGGCCTTCCATGGCAAGCGCCTGCTGCGCTGGGCGATGGACCATCTGCAGGCCGACTGGCCGCTCAACGCGCTGCTGCACACGACGGCCACGCGTCGCATTGCCGAGCAGGTCTACTTCCACCGCCGTGGCCTGCGTGCCTGAAGCCAAGGCCAAGCGCCTGAACGCTACCCCGTGGCACAGGTGAAAATTCCGGTTGACGCCGTGCAGCAATCCCGACACAATAGCGCTCCTTCGACGCAGGTCGAACGAAATCTGCGGGAATAGCTCAGTTGGTAGAGCGCAACCTTGCCAAGGTTGAGGTCGCGAGTTCGAGTCTCGTTTCCCGCTCCAGATTCAGAAAAACGCTCCCGCAAGGGGGCGTTTTTCGTTTGTCATGGCGTTGGCCACGCGGGTCGCTACAGTCAGGCCACGACATTTTCATGGTGGGCGTGGTAAGTGTGCCTCTGGGGGCGATTCCGACATTTGCGTCGCAATCGGCATGACGGGGGCGCGGCGATCGTGGGGACGATCGGAAGCCCTGGCGCGAGGTGGGCTGCTGCAAGAGGCAATGACCTGGAATCCGCATCAGTGTTCCGCCTGCTGCAGGCAGTGAAAGGCTGGCGAAAGGCCTGCGCCATCGTTGCCTGAACCGCACGCGTGTTGTGACCGTTTTCGGACCATTTCTCCATGTTCGCTCCACAATCGCACGGTAGCCTTCATGCTCCTTCTACACGTTGGCGGGCTGGTGGTCAGGCGTATCACTCCAGTGGCGGTGCCCAGGACCGGGCGAGCATTCTCCCTGCAGGGGCTGCTGCGGCCCGGCGCATTGTTTGCAAGCCTGGCGCTGGCCGGCTGCATGTCGGTACCGGTTCCGGACCTGCCTGACCGCACACCCACCGCCTGGGCCCAGGTGCCGCAGGGGCAGGGCGTGGCGGTGGACGCCAGGCAGTGGTGGAAAGTGTTGTCCGACCCGGCGCTGGACGGCCTGGTCGATCAGGCCATCGCCGGCAATCTGGACCTGCAGCAGGCGACGTTGCGGCTGCAGGCCGTACGGATCGTCGCCGGTACCTCCGATTCGCGCTTCCTGCCGGAAATCACCGCCAGCGCCAAGCAGGTGCAGGACGCTGCCGCTGTCGACACCTACTTCCATGCCGGCATCGAAGCGATCTGGGACCTGGGCCTGTTCGGTGCCGCCGAGAGCGCGCAGTTGAGCGCTCAGGCCTCGGCCGGCAACGCCGTGGCCCTGCGCAATGCCGCACAGGTGGCGGTGATCGCCGATGTGGTACGCAGCTATCTCGACCTGACCGTAGCGCAGGCCCAGCAGGATCTGCTGGCCCGACAGCAGGCCGTGGACGACCGCGGCGAACAGCTGGCGCTGGTGCGGCAGCGGCTGCGTCTGGATGAGCCGGGCGAGCTGGAACGGCTGCGCGCGCGGCAGGCGGCCACCCGTGCGGCCATCGCGCAGGCGCGGGAAAACGCCGACAACGCCGCCCGTGCGCTGGCATTGCTGCTGGGCCGCGAGCGTCCGGATCCGGCCTGGCACGCCTACCGCACCCCGCCGACGCTGGGTGCGTTCACGCTGCAGCAGGTCCCGGCTGACCTGCTGCGACATCGACCGCAGATCCTGCTGGCCGAATCGGAAGTGATGCAGGCCGCCGCCAGCAAGGGCGCGGCGCGCGCTGCGATGTATCCGCGGATCAGCCTGGGTGGCTCGATCCTGTACGCCTACAACCTCACCCAGAACGCCCGTTCCAATTCCGACTCCAGCCCGTCGATCGGCCCGTACATCGATATTCCGCTGTGGGACTGGGGGCAGCGTCGAGCGCGCTTCCATGCCGATGAGAAGCAACTGGATGCCGCCTTGCTGGGCTACCGCAAGGCGGTGCTGGAAGGCGTGAGCGAGGTGGAGGGCGCGTTGGGCAGCCTGGCGCGCCAGGACAGCAGCATCCAGTCGCTGCGTGCGGCCAATGATGCCGCACGCCAGCAGGTCAAGCGCCAGGTGCGGCAGGTGCAGCTGGGCCTGTCCAGCGAGTTCGAGGGTCTGGACACGCAGCGTGCCGCACTGGCCTCGCAGGCCGATCTCATCGGTGCACAGGGCGCACGCGTGCTGGCGTTCGCCTCGCTGTACCGCGCCCTCGGGGGCGCGCCGCTGCCGGCCGGAGCTGGGGAGCCATCACAATGATCGCGCTGGCCCGCAAGACCCTGGCCTATGAGTGGCGCCGGTTCCTGCCGGTGGTGCTGGCGATGTGTTTTGCCGGCGTGCTGCTGATCGTGCAGGCGGCGCTGGTGCTGGGCATCTTTGGTACCGCCGCGATCTACGTGAAGGCATCCTCGGCCGATATCTGGGCAGGTTTCCCGGGCACGCAGAGCGTCAACTACGGCCATGCGATCAGCGTCGACGTGGAAAGCCACCTGCGCATGGACCCGGATGTCACCCGCGTCGAGCCCTACGAGTGGGTCGACGGCGAATGGCGTTCCGGCGCGCAGGGCACCGGCAACGTGTCGGTGTACCTGTCCGGCATCTCCACCCGCGACGACGCAATGATGTTCGCGCGCATCCTGCCTGCCGACCTGCGCGCACAGCTGCGCGAGCCCGGTGCGGTGATCGTCGACAGCGCCGACCTGGATACGCTGGGCGTGGACTTGCAGAACAACCGCGCGTGGATCAACGGCAAGGCCGTGCGCGTGGTCGCCGCGCAACCGGGG
Source organism: Stenotrophomonas sp. YJH_SMC_29 (assembly GCF_059371235.1). NCBI lineage: Bacteria > Pseudomonadati > Pseudomonadota > Gammaproteobacteria > Lysobacterales > Lysobacteraceae > Stenotrophomonas > Stenotrophomonas sp. YJH_SMC_29. The sequence goes on from NZ_JCAFUK010000013.1 coordinate 4,133, forward strand.
CTGCGGGGCCTTGGCGGCGTCAATGTGCTGGCCTCGCTGGATACCGCGCGCGCCATTGCCGGCACGGATCCGCACGAGGGCAGTACCTATTTCGTGGCGGGCCTGCGTTCGCCGGACCTCGCCGGTCACGTGCGCGATCGCCTGTCTGCATCGATGGGCCAGGCGACGCCGGTCGAGTTCTGGACCGCGCCGGAGTTCGCCAGCCGCTCGCAGCAATATTGGCTGTTCGATACCGGCGCCGGCATCGCGGTGCTGTTCATGGCGGTCATCGTCTGCTTCGTCGGTGCGGTGATCACCAACCAGTCATTCGCCTCGGTGGTGGCCGGTTCGGTGCGCGAGTACGCCACGCTCAATGCGCTCGGTGCCGGTCGCTACGCGCTGGCACGGGTGGTGTTCGAGCAGGCCTTGCTGATCGGCGGCGTAGGCATGTTGCTGGCAGCGGCCTTCAGCACCGTGGTGCTGCTGATCGCGCAGACCCAGCGCGTACCGGTGCAGCTGACGCCGATGGTGATCCTGGGCTGCGTGGCGCTGGTCGCGGTGATGGCCATGCTGTCGAGCATCATGGCGGTGCGCAGTGTGGTCCGCTCCGATCCATCGTTGCTGCTGCGTTGAGGACCGGCCGATGACCTCCAAACATGCCATCGCCCCCACGTTGCAGGCCGACGCACTGGAAAAAGGCTTCATGTCGGGCGATGTACAGGTGCCGGTGCTGCGTGGCCTGTCGCTGGACATCTACCCCGGCGAGCTGACCCTGGTCTCGGGGCCTTCGGGGTGCGGCAAGAGCACGCTGTTGTCGCTGCTGTCCGGCCTGTCCGCGCCCGATGGTGGGCGGGTGCACGCGCTGGGCCAGGATGTGGGGCACATGACCCGCAGCGAGGTGGAGCGGTTCCGCCTGCACCATGTCGGCTTCGTGTTCCAGGGCTTCAACCTGTTCCCGGCGCTGACCGCGCTGGAGCAGGTGCAGCTGCCGCTGGGCTACCGCGGCATGCGCGATCGCGAAAGCGAACCACTGGCCCGCAGGGCGCTGGAAGAGGTTGGCCTCAGCCACCGCAGCCACATGCGCCCGGCGCAGCTGTCCGGCGGTGAGAAGCAGCGCGTGGCGGTGGCTCGTGCCTTCGCCAAGTCGCCAACGCTGATCTTCGCCGACGAACCCACCAGCGCGCTGGACGCCGAGAACGGTCAGCGCGTGATCGACATCCTGCATCGCTATGCGCGGGCGCACGGCGCCACCGTGCTGTGCGTGAGCCACGATCCGCGCCTGATCCGGCATGCGGATCGGGTGATCGCCATGGAAGACGGCATGGTCCGTGATGACCGCCGCCAGAACGAAACCGTAGAGTCCGCCCCATGACCAAGACGCCGCACCTGCTTCCCCTCAGCCTGGCCCTCTCCGCGGCACTGCTGCTCGGCGCCTGTTCCAGGGACGCGCCCGCGCCTGTACAGCCGCCTTCGGGCAAGGCCGATGCAGCCGCCGCCGGCAAGGTCGCGGTCGCGCGCGGCATCATCGATGTCGAGGGCGGCCTGATCGCGCTTGCACCGCCGGTGGATGGCTCGATCACCGCTGCGCCGGTGAAGGAGGGCGCCACGGTCAAGAAGGGGCAGCTGCTGCTGTCGCTGGATGGCGCGCTGCTGCAGCAGGAAGTGGCGATGGCCACCGCCGATCTGGCCCTGGCCAATGATCGCCTGAAGGGCAGCCAGGCGCAGCTGCGCGAACTGGAGCGCAACGCCACCCGCCTGTCCACCGGCGCCAGCGAAGGGGTGTCATCCAACCAGCAGGCCGATGCGGCGAGGCAGCAGCTGGCGGTTGTTCGCGCCGACGTCGACGTGGCGGGTGCGCAGGTCGACATGGCCCAGCACAAGCTGGAGCACGCCAGGTTGAAACTGCAGCAGATGTCGTTGAGTGCACCGGAAGCCGGCACCGTGGTCGGCCAGGTGCCGGGCCTGGGCGCCTTCGTGCAGGGCGGCAAGCCGGCGATCTCGCTGCTGCCGGCACGCCCGCTGCAGGTGCGTGCCGAACTCAGTGCCGCCTATGCCGACGCGGTGCAGGTAGGCATGAAAGCGACGGTGGTAACGGACAGCGATGGTGCCGAGAACACCGGCACGCTGCCGACCGCACGCGTGGTACGCATCAGCCCGGTGTTCGCGCAGGCCCGCCTGCCTGAAGACGCGGGGCGTGGCGTGGCCAAGGTGGTGGAGTGCGTGCTGGAGTTCGACGGCGAGGCCAAGGCACGCTTCGGCCAGCATGTGCGGGTGGAGTTCCGGAAGTAGGCCTAGCGTTGTGGCGGACGCCTGAACGCCCGCCATGCGCTCACCGCCGACACCCCGCACAGCGCCAGCAGCAGGCCTACGTCCAACAGCAGCAGCCACAGCAGGTGCATGCCTTGTACCGGCGGCTGGTGCATCGCCGACAGCATCCACGGCACCGACCACAGCAGCAGCAGGGCGAAGGCGATCAGCAGGCGCAGCCACAGGCGTTTCAGTCTCCACGGCCGCACGATCAAGGCGGCCACCACCAGTTCGACCGTACCCAGCAACGCGAACACGATGACAGTGCTGGTCGGGTAGGGCGACTCGGCACCTTCCAGGTGGTGCAGCAGCCAGTAGTCCGGGGTGAAACCGGCGTTGACCAAGGCCGCGATCAGCGCCAGCCAGGTCAATGAAACCAGCAGCCAGAACAGGCGGACGTAGCGTCTAGGCATTGGTGGTGTCCGTGGTGGCAGGCAGGCGGTTGTGTGACGCATACCACGCGGAAATGGCAATCGCGGCCAATGCCAGCAGGCCGGGCCCGAGGGTGAAGTACAGCAGGCGCAGCGGATGGTTGTGCATCAGTGTCCAGCTCGCGAACCCCAGGGGAATCGCCAGCACCAGCAGCTTGGCAAACAGCGGCCGCAGCACCGCGATCAGCGGCTGGGCGCCAATGAACATCCAGAACAGATGGAACTGGGCGATGCCCAAACCGATGTCACGATGTGAAGCAAAGCCGAAATGGTTGCGATACCAGTTCATTCCCATCGGCATCAGTGCCCAGTACAGCAGGGCCACCAGCAGATGCAGCAGCAGGGCGATCAACAGGGGCGTGCCGCGAAGGAGCATGGGCGAACGGGACCGGGCGGGGCAGCGTACCCCACTGCGGACGCCCGTGACCGCATGATGTGAAGACTGTTGACGGCGTGAAGGAATTTGGACACAATGGCGCTCCTTCGACGCAGGTCGAAGAATCTGCGGGAATAGCTCAGTTGGTAGAGCGCAACCTTGCCAAGGTTGAGGTCGCGAGTTCGAGTCTCGTTTCCCGCTCCAGATTCTACAGGGCCCCGACAGGGGCCTTGTTTTTCTCCCGCCACGGCAAGGCGGGGCACGTTGGGCCACAAGGCTCTGCGCGCAGTCAGAAAGGTGAAATCGCTGGTGTGTGTCCCGGATTTCCGGTACCATGTCGGCTTACGCGGGAATAGCTCAGTTGGTAGAGCGCAACCTTGCCAAGGTTGAGGTCGCGAGTTCGAGTCTCGTTTCCCGCTCCATGTTCCGACAGGCCCCATCTTGGGGTTTTGTCTTGTCAGGGCGGTGTTCCTGGCGTGCAGTACGTTGGCCTCATGGCAGAGTGGCTATGCACCGGATTGCAAATCCGTTTACAGCGGTTCGATTCCGCTTGAGGCCTCCAATTGAAAAGCCCTGACTCCGGTCAGGGCTTTTTTCTTGGCTGCGATCGCTTTCCCGCTCGCGCGATCGTTGCGCGGCCTGGCGGCCAGTCATGGCGGCGACGGCGGCGCTACACTTGCCTGATGAACCAGATTGATCACTTCCGGGGTGCGTTGCTCGGCCTCGCGTGCGGCGATGCCGTCGGTACCACGCTGGAGTTCAAGCCTCGTGGCAGCTTCACCCCGATCACCGACATGGTGGGTGGCGGGCCGTTCCAGCTGCAGCCGGGGCAGTGGACCGACGATACCTCCATGGCGATGTGCCTGGCCGAGAGCCTGGTGCGTTGCGAAACCTTCGACGCGCGCGATCAGATGAACCGCTACGCCAACTGGTACCGGCATGGTTACTGGAGTGCGACCGGGGAGTGTTTCGATATCGGCATGGCGACACGGGCTGCCATCGACCGGTTCCTGCAGGATGGCCATCCGCTGGCGGGAAGTGACGATCCGCGCAGCGCTGGCAATGGCTCGATCATGCGTTTGGCGCCGGTCGCGTTGCGCTACGCCGGGACCCCCGATCTGCAGGCCATGGCCGCGTTGAGTTCGCGAACCACGCACGCTGCGCAGGAGTGCCTGGAGGCGTGCCGCCTGCTGGCCGTCGCGCTGGAGCGTGCGCTGGCGGGGAGCACCCGCGACGGAGTGCTGGATCTCAGCGATGTTCCCCTCGAGAGCGCGCGGCTGCAGCAGATCGCAGCGGGCGGCTATCGTGATGCGGCGCGTGAGCAGATCCGTGGCAATGGCTATGTTGTCGACAGTCTGGAAGCTGCACTCTGGTGCTTTGATCGCCACGATACCTTTGAAGCCGTCGTACTCGAGGCGGCCAACCTTGGCGAGGATGCCGACACCACGGCCGCCATCGCCGGGCAGCTGGCGGGCGCATTCCATGGCGCGCGCGGAATTCCTGAGAGATGGCTGCAGCGGCTGGCCTTGCGCACCGAAATCCAGGCGCTGGCCGATGCGCTGCACGCCCTCAACCAAGGCATCGCCCGCACCGCATAAGGCCCATCCAGTGCCTGCGAACTGCGCAGGCACGGCGCTCCTGGCTGCCACCCTTTCCGACGCGACGGGCGTCCCCTGCGGCAGTTGGCCGCGCCGTGGCGGCCAGTCTCAGCCGCCCACGACATGGGAAGGCGCTATGGTCGGGTTCCACGTCTCAGGGAGCTGCAATGGCGAGCAAGGGCACCAGGTATCGCTCCAGCCAGGGAGCGATACGGAAATGAGCAAAGTCACGGCAGATGTGCGCTGGTTGACCTTCCGCTTGAAGAACGGGCAATCCATTGGCCCGGATCGGCTGAAGGACGGATGGGTCATCGCCTCGGAAACCGCCCGCTGCGGGGTGCGCCGCGAGCATATCGAAGGGTCGGGCCTGGTGTATGCCCTGTATGCGCCGGCCAACCTGGCCTCACCGCGGCGCGCGGAAATGCGCATGCGCGAATTCCTGATGAGCTCGGGCTACACCTTCACGATGGGCACGCTCGGCGGCTGATTGGGCCGTCAACGTTGCGCTCACGCGGTCAGCGCCTGGCCCTGGACGCCGATCGGGCCGCGTGCATCGTGCAGCACCCCGCGGGTAAGGCCGAGGCCCCGGCGGCTGAACGCCCCCTGCCACCAGAGCAGCCCCTTCCGGCAGGTACTTGATGCGATGCGTTGCGGCACGCGCTGTACTCAGCGTTGCACTGCCTTCAAGGCGTCGACCACCTGCGCTCCAGAAAAACCGCAGTGACCTTCGCCCACCGGCGGCAGCACGCGTGGCCGCGGGCGTGCGCCAGCCCGTGCGGCCAATTGCGGATACACCGTCTGCATGTGCGGCACGATGGTCGGGTCGTTGTGGTTGAACTGGATCACCAGCGGTCGCTTCAGTGCGCCGGTCATTGCCAGCGTGCTGCGCACTTGCGCCTGCGCCGCAGGCACGGGATCGATGCGCTGCACGCCGGCATTGAACGCGGCGTCATCACCGAATCCGCTGTAGATCATGCCGATGTTGCCGATCGGCATGCCGCCGCTCCGTGTAGCCAGTTGGTGCAGGACCAGCGCGTGCAGGCTGACCGTGCCGGCCAGTGCATCAGGCGAGACCTGCAGCCGCCGCGCCAGTACTGCGGCGTGCGGCGGATCGCGCTGCAGCGCATTGGCGATGCCCCGGTACAACTCGCCCTGTGGCAGCGCGGCGGCTTCGCGCGATGCCAGGCCGGCGGGCGGCAGCCCATCGGCCTTGGGGAAGAAGTAGTCGAACGCGACCAGCGTGGTCAGCAGATCGGTCGCGATCTGTTCGCCACTGAGATTGGCGCCGCACAGCGACACACCGCCTGCGTAGTGTTGTGGGAAGCGCTCGAGGCTGCCGATGGTCACGGCACCGCCCATCGAGAATCCCAGCATCCAGGTGTGGCGGACATGCTTGAGTTCACCCACTGCCTGCTGGCGCAGGCGTTCCGTATCGGTGATCGCATCGGCCACTGCCCAGCCCTGGCTGGCATAGGCGCTCTGCGCGACGGCGTAACCTGCTGCCAACAGTGGCGCGGTGCTGTCATTGGCCGCCATGGGTGCGGTGCGCGGCACGCCGACCGGTTCGTAGCCATGGGCCAGCATCACCAGGTCGCCGTTCCAATTGGCCGGTACATCCAGCCGCCACGGTGCGCCCTGCAGCTCGCCGCTGAGCGTGCGTGTTGCTGGCGGTGGTGCAGCCAGCGATGTCATCCAAGGCAGCAGGCAGAGGGCAAGAGCACATCGAAGCAAGGGGTGCATCGGGGCCATTCCATGCGGGAATGGCGCCGAGCATAGATCCCCGCACTACCTTGCGCGCGCTGCACTGCCGCAGGCATTGCCGGTCGGGCGTACTGCGCTCTATGCTGGCGGCATGGCCCTGCACAGCATCGCATCGATTATCCGCATTCCTTTCGGGAAGGCGGGGTAGCGCGCGGTCATCACGGCCAGGCAACCCGCCCGGGAAGGCGGGTTGCATACGGCGCTCTCCCGGATAGTGGAATCCACCAAGGAGAACGCAGATGCACGACCTTTCATCGAACGGCCCTGCGCCGACCCTGCACCTGGTGTGCGGCAAGATCGGTGCTGGAAAATCCATCCTGTCGCAGCAGTTGGCGTTGAAGCCGCGCCATGTATTGATCAGCGAAGACGCATGGCTGGCGGCGCTGTATCCGGGCGAAATCCATTCCATTGCCGACTATCTGCAGCGCGCCGCCGCGTTGCGCAATGTGCTGGCCGATCATCTGCGCGCATTGCTGCAGGCCGGTGTTTCGGTGGTGCTCGATTTTCCATTCAATACGCCAGCCAGCCGCGCGTGGGCACGTGAAGTGTTCTCGCCGGTTGGCGCTGCACATCAATTGCATTTCCTCGACATTGCCGATGAGGTCTGCAAGGCGCGGCTGCGCGCGCGCAATGCTCTCGGCGAGCATCCGTTCCAGGCCAGCGACGAGGAGTTCGAACGGATCACCCGCCACTTCGCTGCACCGGCCGCGGAAGAGGGCTTCGCGGTGATGCGCTATACCGAGGCAGGCCCGGCGTAGCGCGGCCGGTCACTCAGCCGCTGCCGCCCACTCAATCGCCGATTTCGATACGATCTCTCGCATTGAGTTCGCCTCGCTTGACCCGGAGTCCCGTCATGGTCGACCGCCTTGCCATTCTGCTGGAACGTTTCGCGGTCACCGCCTCGGTGTTCCATGCCGGCGCGCTGTGCGGCATCAACACGCTGGACGGCGAGGATGAGGCCGGCCAACTGCACCTGGTAAGGCGAGGCCCGCTCCAGGTCACGCATGGGCCGCACACCGTGCAGGTCGAGGTGCCGAGCCTGCTGCTGTATCCGCGGCCGCTGCCGCACCGCTTCGTTACCGATCCGCAGCACGGCGCCGACATGGCCTGCGCAAGCCTGCATTTCGAGGGCGGCCGGCTCAACCCGATCAGCGCGGCGTTGCCCGATTTCATCTGCATGCCCCTGACGGATCTGCATGGCGGCAATGCCGCGCTGGAGCTGCTGTTCGAAGAAGCCTTCGAGCAGCGCTGTGGGCGTGCGGCGATGGTCAACCGGTTGTTCGAGGTGGTGATGATCCAGGTGCTGCGCCAGCTGATGGAAGGGGGCGAGATGCGAGGTGGCCTGTTCGCCGGGCTGGGTCATCCGCGGCTGCGGCTGGCATTGGTGGCAATGCATGAGGCGCCGGCGCAGTCGTGGACCCTGGAAGACCTGGCCGAGGTCGCCGGCATGTCACGCAGCGTGTTCGCCTCCAGCTTCCGCGAAGCCATGGGCACCACGCCGGGCCAGTACCTGCAGGGCTGGCGGGTGGGCCTGGCGCAGCAGGCACTGCGTCAGGGGCGTCCGTTGAAGCGGATTGCCGACGAGGTGGGCTATGGCAGCGAGGCGGCACTGTCGCGCGCGTTCAAGGCGCACACCGGGCAGTCGCCGCGGGAGTGGCGGGGGCAGGCGCGCGCGGGCGCGGCCTGAGCCTCAGCCCAGCACCAGCCGGGCCAGCTTCATGCCAGCGAACAGGCCGACCAGGCCCAGTGCCACCGAGCCGCCGGCATACAGCGCGGCCAGGCCGAGCTGCCCGCGCTGCAGCAGCACGCCGATTTCCAGCGCGTAGGTGGAGAACGTGGTGTAGCCGCCGAGGATGCCGGTGGCCAACAGCAGGCGCAGCTGCGGTGACGCGCCGTTGCGCAGGGCGAAGGCCTCGACCAGCACGCCCATCAGCAGCGCACCGCTGATGTTGATCAGGAAGGTCGACCAGGGCCACGGACTGCCAGCGGCCACCCGCGCACCCATCAGGTTGCAGGCGTGGCGAACGCAGGCGCCGAGCCCGCCGCCGATGAAAACCAGGAGGTAGTTGTTCAGAGCGTGCATCACGTGCCTCGGGTGCGGGTTCGCTGATTCGATGGCGAACGCCGAGGGCAGGCACCGCCTGCCGTCGACGAACGCCGGTTCGTCCTGGCAGGAGCCATCAGCCGTTCAGGCGGTTATCGGGGGAGCCCCATCCCCATCGCCGACCATGCTACCAGCGTCGGTGCATTCACGTCATGGAGGTCGTCAGCACCCGGATGACCTTGCTGCGGCTGAAGCCGTCCATCAGCAGCTCGAAGGCCAGCAGGTCCAGGGCCGCGTGGCGGCGATGGTCGATCTCCAGCCCTTTCTCCTCCACTAGGTGGCTGACCAGTTCGTAGGCGTCCTGCCAGACATCCAGGTGGGCCTGGCTGGGGATATAGGTGTTGCCCCGCTCACCGACGCCAAGCCCGCCCACGCCGTACAGCAGTTCGCGCGCGTCCAGCTTGGCAGCATCGGCGATGCGGAACAGCTGTTCGGCCTTCACGTGGGCGGGGCTGACATGGTCGTTGAGCCAGTTGCTGATGGTTGCCGTCGTCGAAGCGGCGGCGCGGGCCAGATCGGCCGGGCGCGGGTGGCCGGCTTTCTTCATGGCAATGGCGAGTCGTTGGCCGAGAGTATTCATCTATGCAAGCCAGCTTAACGCGTGGATCGCAAAGAACCCTTGTTCCAAGAATAAGTCTGGTTAACAGAAGGACCGACCGTGACCGATTTCTGGAGCAAGCGGCAGGTGCGCACCCGGCTGGGTTTCCGGACCGACGCCGAACTGGCGCGCTTCTTTGGCATAAGCCGATCCGCAGTGTCGCAATGGCCTCGGGATTTCCCGATTCCTGCGCTACGTCAATACATCCTGCATCAGCGATACCCCAACCTGTTCCCGGCAACTCAGGCAACACAGTCCGAACAGGCGTGAGTTACGCCGCCTTTTGTCGCATGCAACACCGCATGGGCCATTTGCAAAGTACGCTTAGCAACATAGGAAAGTTCGATGGGCACGGGATTGACCATCGACGATGCCTAACGGAGCGGCGGATGGAGGATGGAAGGCTGTGTCGGGTCCAGCCCATCCGGGGAACCTGCCTCCCCGTATGTACTTTCGTGAACGATTAATAATTTAAATCACAAAAGTCGCCGTATGTAATTGACCTGTCGTGAAATCTGTGACTAATTGGGATCAACCGGACGTGAAGCCCGGGAGTCTTTCAGTAGCTCGCAAGTGAGTCGGTAGACCGTCAACGATGCAGAACAAGTCCAACGGAGGTCGTATGGAATACGGCATGCATGGCTTGGCTGAACGGGTACGCCGCGAACTGGAAGCCAGTTATCACAAACACGGATGCGGTCCGGCGTTCTGGGATACCTACCAGCAGGTGCTTGACCGCCTGGTTCCGCAGGGGACCGAGCGCACCGAATTCACCAATGAAATGGCGCTCATCATCGAGCAGCTCGGCATCGTACGGCGTGCGCAGCTGGTTCCGCCGCACGCCAGCGGGCCGCGTTGACCGGTTGATTCACAGCAGGCGCCAGGCGCCGCAGGCCAGCAGCGCCAGCAGCGTCGACAGCAGTGCCAGGGTCCGCGCTCGCCACCACTGCCGCGGTTGCCCGGCCATTGCCTGCGGACTGCAGTAGCGCACCAGGCCCGGCCCGAAACCGGCCTGGTGCTGTTCCTGCGCACAGGCGTCCAGGCAGGCGCCGCAGGCCAGGCAATCGGCCTGCGGTCCCTGGCGGATGTCCAGCTGCATCGGGCAGGCGCGGACACAGGCGGCACAATCGGTGCAATCGCCCAGGCGGTCTGCGCTGAAGGTCGGCATGGGTCCGGCCAGCAGCGGATGTGCCGCGCGGAACACGTAGTCCTGGGCGGTCACCGGGTCGAGCAGGCCGCGGCCGCGGCCCAGCACGCCGCCGAGGCCGGACGGGCGTGCGCCGCGCGGTTCGCCCCGGCGTGCGTCGTACAGCATCCGCGGTGTATGCGGATCGGTGAGCAACGGCTGCATGCGTGCAAACGGGCACAGCGATCGGCAGACCTGTTCGCGCAGCACGCCGGCATTGCCCCAGGTGGCTGCGGCATAGAACAGCACCCAGAACGTTTCCCAGCCGCTCCAGCCGATGCGCGGTGCCGCTGCCACCAGCTCGCTGATCGGGCTGAACAGGCCGACGAAGGTGATGCCGGTCCACAGCGAGAGCACCGCCCAGGCTACCTGGGTGGCGGGGCCTACGGCCGGCACCGGCAGCACCCGGGCCATGCCGCGTGCGATCCCGTCGAAGGCACGGCGCCACAGCGTCTGCGGGCAGGCATGGCCACACCAGACGCGTCCGGCCAGGTGGGTCAGCAGTGCAAGCCCCACCGCCATCACGGCCAGCATCCCGATCAGCACGCCGACGTCGCCTGGCCACAGCGTCCAGCCAAGCAGGTCGAAGCGCCGTGCGTTGATGTCCAGCAGCACGGCCTGGTGGCCCTCCCAACGCAGCCACGGCAGCGCATAGAACAGGGCCAGCACGAGCACGCTGAGCATGCCGCGCCAACGCCAGGGGCGGGTGGGCTTCGTGGTCATCCCAGTGGCAGCTCGTCGTCGTCGTCGCCGGGCATGGGCCGTTGCAGGTACCAGGTGACCGCGCTGGACAGTGCCGTCACCGTCCAGAACATGAAGAAGCCTGCCGTGTAGCCCAGTTCGCGGCTGATCGGCGTAGCCGGAAAGCTGATCGCCTGCAGCCGGAGCGGGTCGACGAAGGCGAAGAACACCACGCTGGCCACGCCGGCCGCGATGAAGCTTGGCCAGAGAATGGCACCCCAGTGCTGGATCAGCTGCTGGCGACGGCTGGGAGAGGGTCTGTTCATGCTTTCCCGGATCGGAATGAGGGCGGCGCGTATACTCCGCCGAGGCCGGCGCAGCATCCGCAGGGCATGTTTCCTGCAGGCGTGCCAGCCTAGGTGCAGTGGACCGCGCCGACATTGATCTGGATCAACGGTGGTGCCGGCCTGTCGCGGCACACTGCCGGCAAGCCCTGGGTGCCCCGATGAACGCAACACCGCCGCCTGTCCTTCCCGTCGCTTCGGCCGAGCTTTGCAGCGAGCAGGAAGTGACCCGCCTGGTCCACGATTTCTATGCGCGCGTGCGCGGGGAAGAACGGTTGGGGCCGGTGTTCGACGCGCATGTGCGCGACTGGCCGGAACACCTGGCGCAGCTGGTCGATTTCTGGTCTGCGATGCTGCGCGGTACGCGCCGTTTCAAGGGCTCGCCGATGTCCAAGCACATGGCCATCGAGCTGGACAAGGATCTGTTTGATCGCTGGCTGGCGCTGTTCCGCATCACCACTGCCGAGTGCGGCAATGCGCCGATGCAGGAACTGGCCAACGACGTGGCCGCGCGCATCGGTGACACCTTCTGGAAGCGCTACCAGATGCTGCGCTGGCCACAGGTTGGCCTGCCGGTGCTGGGGATCCCCGCCCGGGATTGATCTGGGTCAAGGCGGTTGCGGCCAGGCCGCGCGATGCTGGCCGCATGGACACGTTCTCTCCCGCCGCCGGTGGCCTGGCCTGGACCTTCGACCCCGACCTGCTGCGCCGGCACGACCGGCCAGGGCCGCGCTACACCTCGTATCCGACCGCACCGCACTTCCACGATGGCTTCGACGCACCGGCGCTGCGCCAGGCAATCGCCGACAGCAACCGGCTGGCCCGCGCGTTGTCGCTGTACGTGCACGTGCCGTTCTGTTCCAGTCCCTGCTTCTACTGCGGCTGCAACCGGGTGATCACCCGCGACCGCGGTCGTGGCCACAGCTATGTATCGCGCGTGCTGGCCGAGGCCGATCTGCTGGCACCGCAGTTCGAGGATGGCCGTGAGGTCATCCAGCTGCATCTGGGCGGCGGTACGCCGAACTTCCTCGATGCCGGGGCGATGACCACGCTGGTGGAAGGCCTGCGCCGGCGCTTCGACTTCAGCGATTCGCCGCAGCGCGATTTTTCGATCGAACTCGATCCGCGCTTCATCGATACCCATGACGTGGCGATGCTGGCACGGCTGGGCTTCAACCGGGCCAGCCTGGGCGTGCAGGATTTCGATCCGCAGGTGCAGGAATCGATCAACCGCATGCAGGGCGTGCAGCAGACGCTGGACATCCTGCGTGCGTGCCGTGACAGCGGTATGCGTTCGGTCAACGTCGACCTGATCTATGGGTTGCCGGGGCAGAGCCTGCAGGGATTCGGCCGCACCCTCGAACAGGTGCTGGCGCTGCGCCCGGATCGCCTGGCGGTGTATGGCTACGCGCATCTGCCGCATCTGTTCCGCGCGCAGAAGCAGATCGATGAACGCCGGTTGCCTTCACCGGAAGACAAGCTGGCGCTGCTGGGCTTGGCGGTGGAGAAGCTCTCTGCCGCAGGCTACCAGTACATCGGCATGGATCATTTTGCGCTGCCGGAAGAAGATCTCTCTCGCGCGCAGCGTGCCGGCCAGCTGCATCGCAACTTCATGGGCTATACCACCCATGCCGACACCGATCTGCTGGGCCTGGGCGTGAGTGCGATCAGCCACATTGGTGCCACCTACAGCCAGAATCCGCGCGACCTGCCGTCGTGGGAGGACGCGGTGGACCAGGGCCAGTTGCCGGTCTGGCGTGGCGTAGCGTTGAGTGCCGACGACCAGCTGCGCGCCGAACTGATCCAGCAGCTGATGTGCCAGGGCGAGGTGGACGGCGCCATGCTGGGGCAGCGCCATGGCATCGCATTCGAGCAGTACTTCGCCGAAGACCTGCGTTCGGTGCAGCGGCTGCAGGAAGACGGGCTGGCCGAATACCGCGACGGTGTGGTGCGCGCCAGCGAGCCGGGGCGGCCGCTGCTGCGGCTGCTGGCGATGTGCTTCGATCCGTACCTGCGTGCGGCGCATGAGCAGCCGCGCTACTCGCGTGCGATCTGACGCTGCGGGGTGCGAAAGGCGTGGTGCCCGGAGCCGGAATCGAACCGGCATGGGGTTGCCCCCGGCGGATTTTAAGTCCGATGCGTCTACCAGTTTCGCCATCCGGGCCTGCAGCGCGGCGCCGATTGTAGCCCAGCTGCGCATTTCCGGCCGGATTGCGGAACGGCGGCGGCATGCTTAACTGTCGCTCCCGTTCATGTCATAGTCCAAGCCATTGTTCCCAGGGGGGGAGCTGCCCGATGTCGCTGCACGCGATTGCCTATGCCAGTGAGGCCCGCGCCGATCTGCGGACAACCGATCTTGACCGCGTGCTGGCCGACGCCACGGCATTCAACCGGGTAGCCGGTGTCACCGGTGTGCTGATGTTCGATGGCAGCCGTTTCCTGCAGTACCTGGAAGGGCCGGAGGATGGCATCGATTCGGTGTACCAGCGCATCGTCAACGCGCGCAGCCATGGCCAGCTGAAGGTGCTGTGCCGGGCACCGGTGGCGCAGCGGGCGTTTCCGCGCTGGTCGATGGGCACCCGCCGCATCGAGGCGGAGCTGCTGGCACAGATCGTCGACGCCGCGTGGCCGGGCTTCCTGCTCGGCAGCGGGGGTTTCGAACGGCTGCTGCAGGCCTGGACCGGCGCCGACGGTGAACTGGAACCGGCGGCGGTCGCGCTGGGGTCCTGAACCCGCCTTGGCGGCGAGGCCCGCGGACCGTTACGCTGGGGCCTTTCTGGTGTGAATCATCCCGGGGTGGTACAGCGAATGAGCAGGTCGGCCGAAGCCATGCCAGCGCGCATGCGATTTCATCGGTTGCGCGGGATGCGCCAGTGAGCGCGCCGCTGTCGGCGGCGGAGTCGCCGCGTTTCGCGGTGATCGGGCTGGGCTACGTGGGGTTGCCGCTGGCCGTGGCCTTCGGCCGGCACTGGCCGACCCTCGGCTTTGACATCGATGCCGATCGCATCGCCGAGCTGCGCGATGGCCGGGACCATACGCTGGAAATGGAGGCCGACGAGCTGGCCAGTGCGCAACTGCTGCAGTACGGCAGCGAGCCGGACCTGCTGGATGCCTGCAACGTCTACATCGTCACCGTGCCGACGCCGATCGATGCGTACGAGCAGCCCGACCTGGAGCCGCTGCGTTCGGCCACGCGCCTGATCGCCAGCCATCTTCGCGCGGGCGACCTGGTGATCTACGAATCCACGGTGTATCCCGGCACCACCGAAGAAGTCTGCGTGCCGCTGCTGGAGCAGGTCTCCGGGCTGCGCTTCAACGTGGACTTCTACTGCGGTTACAGCCCGGAACGGGTCAGTCCCGGCGACCGCCATCGGCGCCTGGCCGACATCCGCAAGATCACTTCCGGCTCGACGCCGGAAGTGGCGGCGGTGATCGATGGCCTGTACCAGCGCATCATCGCCGCCGGGACCTTCCCGGCGCCATCGATGCGCGTGGCCGAAGCGGCCAAGGTGGTCGAGAACATCCAGCGTGACGTCAACATCGCGCTGGTCAATGAGCTGGCGCTGATCTTTGACCGGCTCGGCATCGATACCCAGGATGTACTCGATGCCGCCGGCAGCAAATGGAACTTCCTGCCTTTCCGGCCGGGGCTTGTCGGCGGCCACTGCATCGGCGTGGACCCGTACTACCTGCTGCACAAGTCCGAGAGCGTGGGCTACCACCCCGACCTGATCCACACCGCGCGGCAGGTCAACAACCGCGTCGGTGAACATGTGGCGTCGCGGGTGCTGGCGATGCTGGCCGAACGCGGCCGCGCACCCGCACAGTCGCGCATCCTGGTGCTGGGCGTGACCTTCAAGGAGGATTGCCCGGACCTGCGCAACAGCCGCGCGCTCGAGCTGGCGCAGCGCCTGCGTGATGCCGGCGCCGAGGTCGAGGTCAGCGACCCGTGGGTCGGCCCGGCGGCATTGGCCGATGCGGGCCTGGACTGGCGGCCCGAGCCGCAGGCGGGGCGTTACGACGCGGTGGTGCTGGCGGTGGCCCACGCCCGTTTCAAGGCGATGGACGAGGCGCAGATCCAGGCGTTGCTGGCACCTGATGGCCTGGTCTACGACGTGAAATCGGCCTGGCCGCGCAATGTGGTTGACGCTCGCCTGTAAACGCCGGTGCTGGCCGGCGCGGTAGACTCGCAGGCAGTTGCAACCAAGGAACGCCATGCACCGGTATATCGTCTACCTGCTCGCCATCCTGATGTTTCCCATCTGCCTGTGGCTGGCCACGATCTGGCCAGCCTGGTACTGGGGCGTCGGCCTGACTGCCGCGATGGTGGCGCTGGGGACCTGGGACCTGCTGCAGAAGCGCAGCACGCTGCGCCGCAACTATCCGGTGATGGCGCATTTCCGCTACGGCCTGGAATCGATCGGCCCGGAGATCCGCCAGTACTTCGTGCAGAGCGACCTGGAGGACGTGCCGTTCTCGCGCCAGCAGCGTGCGCTGATCTACCAGCGCGCCAAGAACGAGATGGACACGGTGCCGTTCGGCACCCTGCGCAGCACCTATGCGGTGGATTATGAGTGGATCAACCACTCGCTGGCGCCGACCGCCATCGCCAAGCACGATTTCCGCGTGCTGATCGGTGCCAACTGTGCAAAGCCGTATTCGGCGAGCGTGTTCAATATTTCGGCGATGAGCTTTGGTTCCCTGTCGGCCAATGCGATCCGCGCATTGAACGAAGGCGCGCGGCGCGGTGGTTTCTACCACGACACCGGCGAAGGTTCGATTTCGCCGTACCACCGCGAGATGGGCGGCGACCTGGTGTGGGAGATCGGCTCGGGCTATTTCGGTTGCCGTGACGAGAAGGGCGGCTTCAGCGAAGAGCGCTTCATCGCCAATGCCACCCACGACCAGGTCAGGATGATCGAGATCAAGCTGTCGCAGGGCGCCAAGCCCGGCCACGGCGGCGTGCTGCCGGCACCGAAGGTGACCGCCGAGATCTCGGCCACCCGTGGCGTGCCAATGGGCGTGGACTGCGTCTCGCCGTCGCGTCACTCGGCCTTCTCCACGCCGGTCGAGCTGCTGCAGTTCGTGGCCCGGCTGCGCGAGCTGTCCGGTGGCAAGCCGGTTGGTTTCAAGCTGGCCATCGGCCACCCGTGGGAATGGTTCGGCATCGCCAAGGCGATGCAGGAAACCGGGCTGCTGCCGGACTTCATCGTCGTCGATGGTGCCGAGGGCGGCACCGGCGCGGCACCGGCCGAATTTGTCGACCATGTCGGCGTACCGATGCACGAAGCACTGCTGCTGGTGCACAACACCCTGGTCGGCCTGGACCTGCGCGAGCGCATCCGCATCGGCGCGGCCGGCAAGATCACCAGTGCATTCGACATCGCGCGCACCATCGCCCTCGGTGCCGACTGGTGCAACGCCGGTCGTGGCTTCATGTTCGCACTGGGATGCATCCAGTCGCTGAGCTGCCACACCGACAAGTGCCCGACCGGCATCGCCACCCAGGACCCGGCGCGCTGGAAGCACCTGGATGCACCGGACAAGGCCACCCGGGTGTACAGCTATCACGAGCACACGCTGCATGCGTTGAAGGAGTTGTTGTGTGCCGCGGGCCTGAACGATCCGGCCGAGCTGGGGCCGGAGCACATCCTGCGTCGTGTTTCGCCCGTGGAGATCCGCTCGCTGGCGTCGCTGTACCGCTATCTGGAACCCGGTGAGCTGCTGCACAAGGTGCCCGACCATGCGGTGTTCCATGCGTTCTGGGCCGATGCGCGCAGCGACTCGTTCCAGCCGCCGCCGAAGATCCAGGCGCTGCGCGCCAGCAAGTCGCGCTAATGTCCCTGTAGCGTCGAGCCATGCTCGACTGCTTGTCTGGAACGAAGAACAGTCGAGCAGGGCTCGACGCTACAAGGAGACGTGATGCAGTTCAGGACCGGCACCATCGATGATGTCGCCACGCTGTGGGCGCTGCGCACGCGTTGTGTACGTGAAACCTGCAGCAGTCACTACCCTCCCGAGGTCATTGCACCGTGGTCGGCATCGCCGCCACCTTCGCAGTACGCGCGGTTGCTGGGGCAGGGCGGTTGCGTGGTGGCCGAGGACGGGCAGGGCGGCCTGCTCGGCTTCGGCGTGTTCGATATCGACGCCAACGAAGTCGATGCATTGTTCGTTGATCCGGACCGCGGTGGGCAGGGCATCGGCCAGGCCCTGATGCAGCGGTTGCTGGCGATGGCAGACCGCGGGCGTGAGGTGGTGCTGTCGGCCTCGCTCAATGCCGTGCCGTTCTATCAACGTCAGGGCTTTTTCAGCGTGCGCGAAGAGACTTACCCGCATCCCAGCGGCGTGGCGCTGGCCTCGGTGAGCATGCGCCGGCCGTGGTGATGTAGCGTCGAGCTTGCTCGACGCTACAACGCAGGCATCACCGCCCGGCCAACCACGCGATCACGCCCTCGGCCGCGCGCAGGCCACTGGCGTAACACGCAGTCAGCAGGTAGCCACCCGTCGGCGCTTCCCAGTCCAGCATCTCGCCGGCGCAGAACACGCCGGGCACTGCCCGCAGCATCAGGCCGTCGTCCATCGCATCCAGGCGCACGCCGCCGGCAGTGCTGATCACTTCGGCCATGGGTCGCGGCCGCAGCAGCCGCAGCGGCAGGCGCTTGAGCGTGGCAGCGACCGACGCTAGGTCGTTGCCCGCGTCCTTGCCGAGCAACTCGAACACCAGCGCGGCCTTCACCGCGTCCAGGCCGGCCTGGCGGCGCAGGTGCTCACCGAAGCTGCGGCCCTTGCGCGGGCGCGACAGTTCGGCCTGCAGGCGCGCCTCGTCGCGGCCCGGCACCAGGTCCAACCACAGCATGGCGTGGCCATCACGGTTGACGGTCTCGCGCAGATCCGCCGCCAGTGCGTACACCAGGCTGCCTTCGATGCCGTATCCGCTGACCACGCATTCGCCCTGCAGCGACTGTGGTTGTCCGTCCGGGTCGATCCAGTGCGCGACTACCGGCTTCAACGGCGCGCCGGCGTTGCGCTGGGCGAAGAACGGCGTCCAGTCCACGTCGAAACCGCAATTGGCCGACTGCAGCGGCGCGACATCGACGCCACGCGCCTGCAGGGCAGCGACCCAGGCGCCATCACTGCCCAGCTGTGGCCAGCTGCCGCCCCCCATGGCCAGCACGGTGGCATCGGCGTGAACCTCGATTTCGCCCGCTTCAGTGGCGAAGCGAAGCGCGCCGTCGTCACTCCAGCCGATCCAGCGATGGTTGGCATGCAGGCGCACGCCCTGTTCCTTCAGGCGGCGCACCCAGCCGCGCAGCAGCGGCGCGGCCTTGCGGTCGACCGGGAACACGCGGCCCGAGCTGCCCACATAGGTCTCCACGCCCAGGCCGGCGGCCCAGTCGCGCAGTGCCTGCGCGTCGAAGCCGTCCAGCCAGCGGCCCACGGCAGCGGCCTGTTCGCGGTAACGGCGGTCGAACAGCGGACGCGGATCGGAGTGGGTGAGGTTGAGCCCGCCCTTGCCGGCGATCAGGAACTTGCGGCCAGGCGACCCCTTCGCCTCGTACAGGTCGACGTCCAGCCCGGCGGCGCGCAGGCGCTCGGCAGCGAACAGGCCGGCCGGGCCACCACCGATCACGGCAACCCGACGCGCATCGGCGGAATTACGGTTTGACATCAAGCAGCTCGACGTCGAACACCAGCGACGAACCGGCCGGAATCGGGCCGACCCCGCGGTCGCCGTAACCGTAGTCCGGCGGGATCATCAGCGTGCGCTTGCCGCCGACCTTCATGCCGGCCACGCCCTCATCCCAGCCGCGGATGACCTGGCCGGCGCCGAGCGCGAAGGTGAACGGCTGGCCGTGCTTGAAGGAACTGTCGAAGGTCTTGCCGTGCTTGGTCTCGGTGCGGTTGTCGTAGATCCAGCCGGTGTAGTGCACGGTGACCTTGCTGCCGGGAACGGCTTCGGTGCCGGTGCCAGCGACGGTATCGATGCGCTCGAAGGTGGTCAGGGTGCCCCCCGGCGGCGGGCCGGACGGTTCGGTCGAGCAGCCAGCGGCGGCGAGGGACAGCAGCAGGGGAAGCAGCAGGCGGCGCATCGGGCGTCTCCGGTAGGCGCAGGTCGAGGGCGGCAAGGGTAGCGCATCGGCGCCGGGTATCATGGCGGCATGGCAAAACTCCTGCTCAATCTGCGCAATGTCGGTGACGACGAATATGCCGATGTCTGCACGCTGCTCGACCAGCACGGCATCGCCTGGTATCGCACCGAACCCAGCCCCTGGGGCATTTCCAACGGTGGCCTGTGGCTGCGCGAGGACGCCGATCATCCGCGCGCGAAGGCGCTGATGGCCGAGTACCAGGCGGCGCGCGGCGTGCGCGTGCGCGCCGAGCGCGAGCAGGCGTTGCGGGATGGCACGGCGGAGACCTTCGGCAGCCTGTTCCGGCGGCGGCCGGTCTACGTGGTGCTGGTACTGCTGGGGATGGTGGCTGCGGCGGCGCTGGTGCTGCTGCCGTTCGTGCTGTTGCGGGGGTAGAGCGTTCGGCCGGGTTGCACCCGGCACCCGCCGATGCAACGGCAACAGCAGCAGGCAATCCGTGGCGGGCAGGGCGGTGTGGGCAGGCGGGACACGCCGTAAACCCCGCTCCGCGGTCCGGCCCAGCCGCTGGCGACTGTGCGTTCGGGCGCTTGCGAAGCAGTGCTTCGCAAGCAAAGCGCCCTCACCCTTGGGGGCTCGATGGCGCCATCCATGGCGCCAACGGTCCCGCCTGCCCACACCGCCCTGCCCCTGACAGGTTTCGGGTGCCTGCCGGGGCCGGATCCCTCTGCCGTGCAGAGGGCTCTGACCCCTGAATCTGTCTGTGCGGGCGGGAGGCGCTAAAATGGCGGGATGATCGCCAACACCGCTGCCTACCATTTCGCCGTCATCGAACACCCCCAGGCCCTGTGCGACCAGCTGCTGGCGCGTGCCCAGGCGGGCGGGTTGCGGGGCACGATCCTGGTGGCGGGCGAGGGACTGAACCTGTTCCTGGCCGGTGCAGCGGACGCGGTCGAGGACTTCTACGCGGCGCTGCGCGCCGATGTGCGTTTCGCCTCTATGCGGGTCAAGACCAGCCTGAGTGAGCACCAGCCGTTCGCAAGGCTGAAGGCCAAGGTGAAGGACGAGATCATCAGCTTCCGTCGCGATGACGGCCAACCGCTGGACTATCCGCGCGCACCGGCGGTCGACCCGGCCACCGTGCAGCGCTGGCTGCGGCAGGGGCATGACGACGCCGGCAAGCCGGTGGTGATGCTCGATACCCGCAACCTGCAGGAAGTGGAGTACGGCACGTTCAAGGATGCGCTGGTGCTGCCCATCCACAAGTTCACCGAGCTGCCCGAGGCGCTGGCGCCGCACCGCGAAGCGTTGAAGGACAGCACGGTGGTCAGCTTCTGCACCGGTGGCATCCGCTGCGAGAAAGCAGCGCTGTGGATGGTCAACGACGGCATGGACAACGTCCTGCAGCTCGACGGCGGCATCCTGGGGTACTTCGAGGAGGTGGGCGGCGAGGGTTACGAAGGCCGCTGCTTCGTGTTCGACGAGCGCATTGCGCTGGATGCGGAACTGAAGCCGATGGTCGACCAGCCGTTGCCGGAGCCGCGCCCGAGCGCGTTCTGACCGCGCTCCGGTAGAGCCGGCCGCTGGCCGGCCGCGAAGCCCTCTACCTGAATGCCGGCCAGCGGCCGGCACTACCAATCGCGCTTGGCGCGGATCAGGGCACCCGGATCGGCCCGGTCAGCGCCGAACCCGCGCCGCGGGAATCAGCATCCTGCCACCGGCACTGGCCGCTGCGCCCGGCCGACCCCATGCAGGGGGGATCCTGTGACGGAAAACCGCTGATGATCCCGTTGTCGATCCTTGACCTGGCCCCGGTCTGCGAGGGCAGTGACACCACCGCCGCCTTCGCCAACATGCTGGAACTGGCCCAGCATGCCGATGCGCTGGGCTACCGCCGCTACTGGCTGGCCGAACACCACAACATGCCGGGCATCGCCAGCGCGGCCACGGCCGTGCTGATCGGCCACGTCGCGGGCGGCACCCGGCGCATCCGCGTCGGTGCCGGCGGCATCATGCTGCCCAACCATGCGCCGCTGCAGGTGGCCGAGCAGTTCGGCACGCTGGCGTCGCTGTATCCGGACCGCATCGATCTCGGCCTCGGCCGTGCGCCAGGCACCGATCAGCCGACTGCGCGTGCACTGCGCCGCTACTTTGACAGCGCCGACCAGTTCCCGCAGGACGTGCGCGAGCTGCTGCACTACTTCGAGCCGGTACAGCCCGGGCAGGCAGTGCAGGCGGTTCCGGGCGGTGGCCTGTGGGTGCCGACCTGGATCCTGGGGTCCAGCCTGTTCGGCGCGCGCATGGCCGCCGCGATGGGCCTGCCCTATGCGTTCGCTTCGCACTTCGCGCCCGACGCCATGGACGAGGCGCTGGCGGTGTACCGCCGCGAGTTCCGCCCCTCGGCCACGTGGAAGCAGCCGCACGCGATGCTGGCCCTGAATGTCGTCGCCAGTGACAGCGAGGCTGAATCGCGCCGCCTGTTCACCAGCCAGCAGCAGAGTTTCGTCAACCTGCGCCGCGGCCGGCCGGGCAAGATTCCGGCGCCGATCGACGACATCGAAGCGTTCTGGGAGCCGCACGAAAAGCTCGGCGTGGAGCGGGCCCTGGCCTGCACCGTGCTCGGCGATCCGCAGCAGGTGGCCGATGGCATCGCCGCGTTCGTTGAGCGGCACTCGCCGGACGAGCTGATGCTCACCGCCAACCTGTACGACCACCGCGCGCGCCTGCGTTCGTTCGAACTGGCGATGCAGGCCTGGCACGCCCGCCACGCGGGCTGAACAATGGCGTCACGGCCCGTTGCAGCCGCGACGGGTCTGATGGGGGCTCTACCCATTGGAGCCTCCCATGGCGGATACCCGCGCCGAACACATCGCCCAGCTGGCCGAACTGATCAAGGACGTGGAGGTGGCGATGTTCACCACCACCGGCGTCGACGGGCGGCTCTACAGCCGGCCGCTGGCCACCCAGCAGGTCACCTTCGACGGTGACCTTTGGTTCGTCATCACCGCCGACAGCCCGAAGGTTGCCGAGATCGCGCTTGATCCGCACGTCAACGTGGCCTATGCCTCGCCTTCGAAGAACACCTACGTCTCGGTGGCAGGGCGCGCGCGCATCGTTGACGACCGGGCGAAGATCGAGGAACTGTGGTCGCCGGCGATGAAGCTGTTCTTCCCCGGCGGCAAAGACGACCCGAACCTGCGCCTGATCCACGTGCGGGCCGATTCGGCCGAGTATTGGGATGGTCCGGGCACGCTGCTGGGCAAGGCGTTGAATTTCGTGCTGTCGGCGGTGCAGGACGAGCCGGCGCAACTGGCCGACAACGGCTTCATCGATCTTCGGTGACGACCGACGTCCGGTACGGGTAGTGCCGGTCGCTGGCCGGCAGACCTGGAAACGTGGCAGCCGGCCAGCGGCCGGCTCTACCGGGTTCCGGCTCAGAACCAACGCTGGAACAGGTCCACCGTGTAGCCCACCAGCTGCCCCGAACTGAAACCGAAGAAGGCGATCGCCGCCAACGCGGCGATCCAGTTGAACAGCATCAGCGCGCCATCGCGTTCCAGCAGCGCCAGCGAAAACAGCAGCAGCTGGAAGCCGAACAGGAAGTTGGTGAAGGGAATCGGCAACGACAGCAGCAGGCCCAGCAGCACCAGCAGCAGGCCGCTGAAGGCGTGGGTGGGGAGAGGCGTCAGCAGCTGCGGCAGGCGTGGCCTCAGCATCCTGTCCAGGCGCCGCAGCGGCCGGTCGATGCGGTCCAGGAAACGGTGCATGGTGCCGCGCTTGGGCCCGCGGCGGGCGACGAAACCGGGCAGCCAGGGCCGTCGCAGGCAGAACAGCATCTGCAGGCCGATCAGGATCACCAGCGGGCCACTGACCGCGCCGCCCATGCCCGGGATCGGGATGAAGGACGGCAGGATCGCCACGAACAGGAACACGCCGAACGCGCTCTGCTGCAGGTTGCCGAGAATCTGGCCCAGCGGCATGTGCTCGGCCGGGTCGCCGGAGGCAAACATCTCCAGCAGGGTGCGGATGCCCTCGTTGCGGTAGGCCGGGCGCTCGCCGCCTGGACCCTGGCCGGCCTCAGGCGGTGAGCTCATCGGCCTGCTCGTCGGACAGCGTGCGCAGCAGCAGCTTGTCCACCCGCGCACCGTCCAGGTCGACCACTTCGAAGCGCCAGCCGGCCCAGTCGAAGTACTCGCCTGCGTGCGGGATGCGGCCGAAGTAGTGGATGCACATGCCGGCCAGGGTGTAGTAATCGCCGTCCTCGGCATCGGGCAGCTCGTTGCTGCCGATCAGCTCGCGCAGGTCTTCGATCGGCAGCGAGCCATCCACCAGCAGCGAACCGTCCTCGCGGGTCACCACCAGCGCGTCTTCATCGGCATTCTCCACCGCCTGCAGGCGGCCGACGACGGCGCCCATCAGGTCGCTGATGGTCACCAGGCCCTGGATCTCGCCGTACTCGTCCACCACCAGCGCCATCGACTGCTGTTCCTCGCGGAAGATCTCCAGCAGCTTCATCGCATGGGTCGATTCGGAGACGTACAGCGGTTCGCGCAGGGTCTGGAACAGCGCGTTGTCGCCGCGCGCCATGCGCGTGGCCAGCGACTTCAGTTCAAGCACGCCGACCACGTCCATGTCGTTGTCGCGGTACACCGGGTACCGCGAGAACTCGTGCTCGGCCATGATTTCCAGGTTGCGCTCCAGCCCGGCCTGGGTATCCAGCCAGGCGATGCGGTTGCGCGGGGTCATCAGGCTGTCGGCGGTGCGGTCACCCAGGCGCATCACACGGTTCATCATGTCGCGCTCGTGGGCGTCGATCACGCCGGCTTCATGGCTCTCGGCCACGAGCATGCGGATCTCTTCTTCAGTCACCGAGGCGACTTCATCCTTGCCCAGGCCGAACAGGCGCAGCACCAGCTGGGTGGTCTTGGACAGCAGCCAGACGAAGGGCAGGGCCAGCTTGGCCAACCAGCTCATCGGCATCGCGACCAGGCCGGCAATCGCCTCTGAGCGGGTCAGCGCCAGGCGCTTGGGCACCAGTTCGCCGAAGATCAGCGTGATGAAGGTGATCAGGCTGACGGCCAGTGCGGTACCGATGTTGCCCGCGTACGCAAACCCCGGCATCAGCCCCTGGATCCAGCCGGCGAAGGCCTCGCCCAGCGCCTCACCGCCGAGGTAGCCGGTCAGCACGCCGATCACGGTGATGCCGATCTGCACGGTGGACAGGAAGCTCTCCGGCTTCTCCGACAGCTCCAGCGCCTTGGCCGCGCGCTTGGAGGTGGCAGCCATCTGCTTCAGGCGACTCTTGCGCGAGGTCATGACCGACATCTCGGACATGGCGAAGAAGCCGTTCAGCAGAACAAGCGCGAAGACAATCAGGATCATTTCAAACACGGGCGTCGTCCCCGGTTGGTGGCAGGGAGGGCGGGTGCTTGCGATGGCGGCAGGCGCTCAGGAACGGGGTCCGGCGCGGCGCAGGGGGATAAGGGTCGTCGTCCATAAGGTGCGCCCGAAGGCGCGCTGGCATCTTAGCAAAGGGGCGTGGCAGGGTGGCAACCGCCTGTTCAGGTTGGGGGTTCCGGCGCCCCGAAAGGCGGCGGGGATACCCGTGATGGTCATCTAGCCGTCATAATTCCGTCTGGTGCCGTCCTTCCCGCGACGGCTGACAGGTTTCTCAATGTTCTCTCTGCAGACCATTTTCGGTTCCGGCAAACAGTTCTACACCCTGCTCGATGAGGCTGCCGTCGCGGCGTCCGACGCCGCCAAGGCACTGCATTCCATGCTGCGCGAGGCCGATCGCCAGCCCGCGCTGGACGCCTTCAAGCTGGCCCGCCTGCGCGAACGCGCCGCCTCGGACAAGATCAGCCAGGCGCTGGTGGACAGCTTCATGACCCCGATCGAGCGCGAAGACATCGAAGCGCTGGGCTCGGCGCTGTACAAGATTCCGAAGCAGATCGAGAAGTTCGCCGATCGCTATTCGCTGGCCACGACGCACCTGGAGCACATCGACTTCGCGCCGCGCGCGGCGATGCTGGAACAGGCCGCCGGCGTGGTGGTGGAGATGGTGGCCGACCTGCGCCACATGAACCTGGACCGGATGACCGCGCTCAACGAGAAGCTGCGCTCGCTGGAGAACGAGGCCGACCGCCTGATGCTCGAGCTGTACCGCGACATCTATTCGGGCCGCCTGGACAACCTGCAGATGTTCCTGCTGAAGGAATTCTTCGAGATCCTGGAAAAGGCCATCGACCGCTGCCGCGAGGCCGGCGTGGTGGCGTACCAGATCGTGTTGAAGAACAGCTGACGGACGCCGCCGCATGTTGACCCTTGTCCTGGTGGTGATCCTGGCCGCGCTCGTCTTCGAGTTCATCAACGGCTTCCACGACACTGCCAACTCCATTGCCACGGTGGTGGCGACCAAGGTGCTCTCGCCCGGCTGGGCGGTGATGCTGGCCGCCTTCATGAACCTCATCGGTGCGCTGACCGGCACCGCGGTGGCGCTGACCATCGCCTCGGGCCTGCTCAACACCAACGTGGTCGAGGTCACCCCGCAGGTGATCCTATGCGCCCTGCTGGGCGGCATCATCTGGAACCTGATCACCTGGTGGAAGGGCCTGCCGTCCTCGTCCTCGCACGCGCTGATCGGTGGCCTCTGCGGCGCCGGCCTGGCCGCGGCCCACAACAACTGGGACGCGCTGATCTGGTCCGAGCGCCTGGGCAGCTGGGCGCAGAACAAGGGCCTGCTGTGGAAGGTGTTCGTGCCGATGATCACCTCGCCGATCGCCGGTTTCCTGCTTGGCATCGTGGTGATGGTGCTGCTGTGGGCGCTGATTGCCGGCCTGGCCAAGGTCGGTGGCGCCATCGGTCGCCTGGCCCGTCCGCGCATCGTCAACGCGTTCTTCGGCAAGGCGCAGATCGCGTCGGCGGCCTACATGGGCTTTGCCCACGGCCACAATGACGCCCAGAAGACGATGGGCATCATCGCCATGACCCTGATCGGTGCCGAAGCCACCGGCGCACTGGATGACCTGCCGTCCTGGCTGGCCTTCATGCACCCGGATGCGCATGCCGGTGACGGCATCGCGATGTGGATCGTGCTGACCTGTGCGGTGGTGATGGCGGCCGGTACCGCTTCGGGCGGCTGGAAGATCATCAAGACCCTGGGCCACAAGATGGTCAAGCTGCACCCGATCCACGGTTTCGCCGCGGAGACCAGCTCGGCCACCATCCTGACCCTGGCGGCCCACTTCGGCATGCCGGTCTCGACCACGCACAGCATCTCCACCGCGATCATGGGCGTCGGTTTCGCCAAGAACCCGCGTTCGCTGAAGTTCGGCGTGATCGAGCGCATCGTCTGGGCCTGGATCCTGACCATCCCGGCGGCCGGCGGGTGCGCCTACCTGATCCTGAAGCTGTTCGAGCTGTTCGGCTGGACCTGATGCCCGCAGCCCTGGGGTCAGAGCCCTTCCCCTGAGGAAAGGGATCTGACCCCGACAATCGAAAAAAGCCCGCCGGATTCCGGCGGGCTTTTTTCATGGTCGATCATTCCTCGGTATCCAGCGTGCCGACCAACGGTCGGCACCAACAGCAGCAGGAACCTGTCAGCGGCGGGGTGGGGTGGATAGGCAGGACCGTTGGCGCCATGGATGGCGCCATCGAGCCCCCATGGATGGGTTTACGGCGTGCCCTGCCTATCCACCCCGCCTCGCAAGCCCTCACGAAGCCAGCTTTGCCGTTGATCTTGCCGTTGCTGTCAGCGGGTGCCGGGCCGCAGGCCCGGCCGAACCCCTCAATTCCGTTGGAACAGGGCCTGCACATCCTTGCGGAACGCCGCCTGGCTGTCGGCACGGCTGTAGAACATGTGCCCGCCCGGATAGCTGCGCACCTGCACCCGGTCCGGATTGCTGCCCATCGTCGGCATCTGGTCCACGGTCAGGATCGATCCCATGAACGGGCACGACAGGTCGTTCCAGCCATGCACGATCAGCACCTGCAGGTGCGGGTCGATCGCCACTGCCTGGCGCAGCTGGGTCACCGCGCCCTGGCGCAGTTCGCCATTGCGGTCCCACAGCCGGTTCACGTCGTAGTTCAGCGCCTGGTAGCGCGCATCTACTTTCCAGCCGACCACGCGTGTCACGAAGTCGACCATCGCCGTGGTGGTCGGCGCGATGATGCTGTCCAGTAGCGGATCGTTGGCGCGCTGTTCCGGATCATTCGGGAATGGGTCGAACGCGGTCACGTTGGAGTCGTAGCGGCTGCCCAGCGTGCCCTTGTCGCGGAACACTTCGCGCAGGTAGGCCTGGGTTTCCAGGCGGCCACCGGCACGGCGCACGAACTGCGGGTCCAGTCCGGTCAGCTCGGTCACCCGGCGCAGCATCGCCTCGGTCGCCTGCGGATCGCTGCGGCCCTTCATCAATGCGGTGGCGTAGTCGCCACGGGTGTACTCCACCACCTCACGCATCGCCGCATCGGTCAACCTGCCCTGGCGCTCCAGGTGCGCGGCAGCGATCGACGGCAGCGTCTGCATCCACGCCATCGGCGAGACGTCGGCGTTGTCTTCCAGGGTCGGGCTCAGGTAGGGCGAAACCAGCACCAGGCCGTTCATCGCCACGCCCAGCCGGGTCTGCAGGAAGTGGGTGATGCGCGGGCCACGGTAGCCACCGTAGCTCTCGCCGGTCAGGTACTTGCGCGATGCCATGCGCTGGTTGCGCAGCAGCCAGTCGTAGATCGAGCGCGACAGGTATTCGATGTCGGCGGCAGGGTTGTACAGCTGCTTTTTCGCTTCCTCGTCGCCAATGCGCGCGCGGCTGAAGCCGGTGCCGACCGGATCGATGAACACCAGGTCGGTGAAGTCCAGCCAGGTACCCGGGTTGTCGTGCAGGGTCGCCGGCGCCGACGCGCTGTCGCCCTCGGAGCCGAAGGTCACCACCTTGGGTCCGATCGCGCCCATGTTGAGGTACACCGACGACGCGCCGGGACCGCCGTTGAGCGCGAAGGTCACCGGCCGGTCCTTGCCCGGCATCGTATAGGCGGTGAACACCACATCGGCGATCACCTTGCCCTTGGCGTCGCGCACCGGCAGGGTGCCGACGGTGGCGGTGTAGTCGAGCGTGCGACCTGCCAGGCGAATGCTCTGGCGCGCCGAGGCATCGGCGGGCAGCGCAGGCGCTTCGGTCTTGTCGTCTTTCGGGTCGGGCTTGGGGTCGGCGTCGGGCGCCGCCAGCACGCTGGCAGGAGCGACGAGCAGGCCGACGCAGAGCGCGGCAGTGTGCAGCAGGGACTTCATGGCACCGGATCGGCAGCGGAAGGGGATTCCGATGCTAGGCCGGTGGCAGCCCATGCCGTATGTGTCCAAAGGCATGGCGTGGCGTTGTGGCCACGACTGGCCAGATTGGGTCAAGCCGGCAGGGTGGCGGCCGCTTCGTCATCGGCCAGCAGGCCATAGACGGCCGAGTCGGCCAGTTCCCCTTGGATCCGCCAGCGCTGGCGCAGCACGCCTTCGCGATGGAAGCCGAGGCGTTCGAGCACGTGCGCGGATGGCGCATTGCGCGGATCGATCTCGGCTTCCACCCGATGCAGGTGCAGGGTGCGGAACAGGTAGGCCAGTACCTGTTGCAGGGCCTCGTGCATGTAGCCCTGTCCCTGCCGATCAGGCGACAGCAGGTAGCCGATCTCGGCGCGCGCTGCATCGCGGTCCACCGCGAACACCACGCAGATGCCCAGCAGCGGGCCCTCCAGCGATTCACGCACCGCCAGCTTCAGCTGGCTGCCGATGGCTTGGGCGGCCAGATCATCGTCGATCTGCGCGCGTGCTTCGGCCTGGCGTGTCCAGGCCGGATGGTTCCACCAGCGCATCACATCGGGGTTGGACTGCAGCGTGAACAGCGCGGCGGCGTCGTCACGGCGGATCGGGCTCAGGACCAGCCGTGCACTGTGCAGCGGCAGGCCGGGGAACAGCAGCGAGTGGCTGGCCAATACGATGGTCCACACGGGTGGACGCGCATTATGGCGCTGCCGGGTTTGCCGATGGGGGCGTAATGCCAAGGGCGCATGAACCGGTAGTGCCGGCCGCTGGCCGGCAGTCGAGGTTGCCGGCCAGCGCCCGGCACTACCGGGCAACCGGGTCAGAGCCCTTTGCCAGGCAAAGGGCTCCGACCCCGCGCCGGTATCAGACTTCCAGGGAGGCGAGGTCGCCCTTCGACTCCAGCCAGCCCTTGCGGTCGGAGGCGCGCTTCTTGGCCAGCAGCATGTCCATCAGCGAGCGGGTCTGTTCGCCATCGTCCACGGTCAGCTGCACCAGGCGGCGCGTATCCGGGTGGATGGTCGACTCGCGCAGCTGGTTCGGGTTCATCTCGCCCAGGCCCTTGAAGCGGGTGACGTTGACCGCGCCCTTGATCTTCTCGCGCTCGATCTTGTCCAGCATCGAACGCTTTTCTTCTTCGTCCAGGGCGTAGAACACCTGCTTGCCCACATCGATGCGGAACAGCGGCGGCATCGCCACGAACACGTGGCCGGCATCGACCAGCGCCGGGAAGTGCTTCAGGAACAGCGCGGTCAGCAGGGTTGCGATGTGCAGGCCGTCGGAGTCCGCGTCGGCCAGGATCACCACCTTGCCGTAGCGCAGGCCGGTGATGTCGTCCTTGCCCGGGTCGCAGCCGATGGCCACGGCCAGGTTGTGCACTTCCTCCGAGGCCAGCACGCTGTTGGACGAGACTTCCCAGGTATTGAGGATCTTGCCGCGCAGCGGCAGGATCGCCTGGAAGTCCTTGTCGCGCGCCTGCTTGGCACTGCCACCTGCCGAGTCACCCTCGACCAGGAACAGCTCGGTGCGGGACAGGTCCTGGCTGATGCAGTCAGCCAGCTTGCCGGGCAGGGCCGGGCCCTGGGTGACCTTCTTGCGGACGACCAGCTTCTCGGTCTTCAGGCGTGCACTGGCGCGCTCGATGGCGATCTGCGCGATCTTCTCGCCCAGTTCCACGTTCTGGTTCAGCAGCAGGCTGAAGGCGTCGTGGGCGGCGCCCTCGACAAAGCCGGCCGCCTGGCGCGAGGACAGGCGTTCCTTGGTCTGGCCGCTGAACTGCGGGTCGGTCATCTTCAGCGACAGCACGAACGACACGCGGTCCCACACGTCCTCCGGGGCCAGCTTGACGCCGCGCGGCAGCAGGTTGCGGAAGTCGCAGAACTCGCGCAGCGCCTCGGTCAGGCCGGTACGCAGGCCGTTGACATGGGTGCCGTGCTGGGCGGTGGGGATCAGGTTGACGTAGCTTTCCTGCACCAGCTCGCCTTCCGGCAGCCACGCCACGGCCCAGTCCACCACCTCGGTGTCCTTCTTGAGGTTGCCGACAAACAGGTCGGCCGGCAGCGATTCGCGCTCGCCCAGTTCCAGCTTCAGGTAATCGCGCAGGCCGTCCTCGTAGTACCAGGTATCGACTTCACCGGTGGCTTCGTCGGTCAGCTTCACGGTCAGGCCCGGGCACAGCACGGCTTTGGCGCGCAGCAGGTGCTTCAGCGCGCGCACCGCGAACTTCGGCGTATCGAAGTACTTCGGGTCCGGCCAGAAGCGCACGCGGGTACCGGTGTTCTTCTTGCCGACGCTGCCGACCACTTCCAGCGGCGTGGCGCGGTCGCCGTTGCGGAAGGTGATGCGGTGCTCGGCGCCTTCGCGCTTGATGTGCACCTCCACCAGGGTCGACAGCGCGTTGACCACGCTGACGCCGACGCCGTGCAGGCCGCCGGAGAAGGTGTAGTTGTTGTTGCTGAACTTGCCGCCGGCATGCAGGCGGGTGAGGATCAGCTCGACGCCGGGGATCTTCTCTTCCGGATGGATGTCCACCGGCATGCCGCGGCCGTCATCGCTGACCTCCACGCTGCCGTCCTTGTACAGGGTGATCTCGATCGAGCGGGCGTGGCCGGCGAGGGCCTCGTCCACCGAGTTGTCGATCACTTCCTGCGCCAGGTGGTTCGGGCGCGCGGTGTCGGTGTACATGCCGGGACGGCGCTTGACCGGGTCAAGGCCGGACAGGACTTCAATATCGGCGGCGTTATAGCGGGCGTTCATCTATGTTCTAAAGCGCGGAGCGACGCGCAAGTGTGCGGTCTGGACGGCGATTTTGCACGCCTGCGGTTCAGCCTCGATGGCGGGGAGGGGGTAAAATGACAGCCGCTGGATTCTGAACGCCGGCGCCCGCACATCCCAGCCATACCGCGAGGAGGACTCCATGAAGAAGTTGCTGACCATTGCGATCCTGGCCGCTGCCGCCGTTGCAGTGCCGCTGGTGGTGGCGCAGAACGCCGGCCAGCCGGCCCCCCAGCAGGGTGACCAGGCCGACAAGGCGCAGGCCGAGGCCGACGCCAAGGCCAAGCGCCGTGCCCAGGCCAATGCCGAAATGAAGGCGCAGGGCCAGCCGGCCCCGCAGCAGGAAGAGGAAGAGGAAGCGCGCAAGAAGCGCTGATCCCGCAGCCTGCCAGACGCCCTTGCGACAAGGGCTGCGCTCCGGAACGCCCCGCCCAGCGGGGCGTTTCTTTTGAGGAACGTGGCGTCTGCCCCTTGGGTTGGCGGCCATCAATCTGTAAACTATGGCTTTCCGGGAGTAAGTGCGTGTCCACCCTTTGCGAATGGGCTGGCACGGCCAAGCGTGGCCGCCAGCAATGCGGGTCGCAGGTGACGGTCGATGTGGCCGGCACGGCCGCCCCGACCTCGCACGGTGGTCCCCGTCCGGCGCCTGCCGCGCGGATCCGCACCTCCCTCGCTGTTCCAGCGAACCGGAAAACCCCCTCTGAGCACCATGCCCGCCCTCCGGGTGCGCGTGGCGCTGCCGTTTTCCATTTCCAGACAGGATGCTTGCAGCCATGACTCCCTTGATTTTCGTAACCGGCGGCGTGGTGTCCTCGCTCGGCAAAGGCATTGCCGCCGCGTCGCTGGCCGCCATTCTCGAAGCCCGTGGCCTGAAGGTCACGATGATGAAGCTCGACCCGTACATCAACGTGGACCCGGGCACGATGAGTCCGTTCCAGCATGGCGAGGTCTATGTCACCGACGACGGTGCCGAGACCGACCTTGACCTGGGCCACTACGAGCGCTTCGTGCGTACCCGCCTGAGCCGCAAGAACTCGGTCACCACCGGTCGCATCTACGAGAACGTGATCCGCAAGGAGCGTCGTGGTGATTACCTCGGCGCGACCGTGCAGGTCATTCCGCACATCACCGACGAGATCCGCCGCTGCATCGACGAGGCCACCGAGGGCTACGACGTCGCGCTGGTCGAGATCGGCGGTACCGTCGGCGACATCGAGTCGCTGCCGTTCCTGGAAGCGATCCGCCAGGTGCGCACCGAGCGCGGGCCGGAGAAGGCGCTGTTCATGCACCTCACCCTGGTGCCGTACATCGGCGCCGCGGGAGAGCTGAAGACCAAGCCGACCCAGCATTCGGTGAAGGAACTGCGCTCGATCGGCATCCAGCCGGACGTGCTGCTGTGCCGCTCCGAACAGACCGTGCCGGACTCGGAGCGCCGCAAGATCGCCCAGTTCACCAACGTCTCCGAGCGCGCGGTGATCAGCGTGCCGGACGTCGACGTGCTGTACCGCATTCCGTCGGGCCTGCACGCGCAGGGCCTGGACGAGATCGTGGTCAACCAGCTGAAGCTGGCTGACAAGGCCGGTCCGGTCGATCTGTCGATGTGGGAGGACGCAGTCGATGCGACCCTGCATCCGCTGGATGAAGTGACCATCGCCGTGGTCGGCAAGTACGTCGATCACCAGGATGCCTACAAGTCGGTGGGCGAGGCGCTGAAGCACGGTGGCCTGCGCCAGCGCACCAAGGTCAACCTGAAGTGGCTGGAAGCGCAGGACCTGGAGGGCACCGACATGGCCGCACTGGCCGATGTCGACGGCATCCTGGTGCCGGGTGGCTTCGGTGACCGTGGTTTCGAAGGCAAGGTGCTGACCTCCAAGTTCGCCCGCGAGCAGCACGTGCCGTACTTCGGCATCTGCTACGGCATGCAGGCGGCCGTGGTCGACTACGCCCGCAACGTGGTTGGCCTGGAAGGCGCCAACAGCACCGAGAACGACCGCCAGTCGCCGAACCCGGTGATCGGCCTGATCACCGAATGGCGCACCGCCAGCGGCGATGTCGAAAAGCGTGACGACAAGAGCGATCTCGGCGGCACCATGCGCCTCGGCCTGCAGGAGCAGCGCCTGAAGCCGGGCACTTTGGCCCGCGAGCTGTACGGCAAGGACGTGGTCGCCGAGCGCCATCGCCACCGCTACGAGTTCAACAACCGCTACCGCACCCAGCTGGAAGATGCGGGGCTGGTGATCGCTGGCAAGTCGATGGATGACACGCTGGTGGAAGTGGTCGAATTGCCGCGCGATACCCATCCGTGGTTCCTGGCCTGCCAGGCGCACCCGGAATTCCTGTCCACGCCGCGTGACGGCCATCCGCTGTTCATCGGTTTCATCCGTGCCGCGCGCGAGCGCAAGGCGGGCGGCAAGCTGCTTTCCGAAGCGCGCGCCTGACTTGTGAATGGGGGCTTCGGCCCCCATCCTGCATGCTTAAACCCCCAGCGCACCGGCCTGTCCGGTGCCGCGGACAACAAGGAAACGCCATGAAACTGTGTGGATTCGAGGTCGGGCTGGACCAGCCCCTGTTCCTGATCGCCGGACCCTGCGTGATCGAGTCGATGCAGCTGCAGCTCGATACCGCCGGCAAGCTGAAGGAAATCACCGACAAGCTCGGCGTCAACTTCATCTTCAAGTCCAGCTTCGACAAGGCCAACCGCACTTCGGGCACCGCGTTCCGCGGCCCGGGCATGGAACAGGGCCTGAAGGTCCTGGGCGAGGTCAGGAAGCAGATCGGCGTGCCGGTGCTGACCGACGTCCACGAATACACCCCGATGGACGAAGTGGCCTCGGTGGTGGATGTGCTGCAGACCCCGGCGTTCCTGGTCCGCCAGACCGACTTCATCCGCAAGGTGTGCTCGGCCGGCAAGCCGGTCAACATCAAGAAGGGCCAGTTCCTGGCGCCGTGGGACATGAAGCCGGTCGTGGAGAAGGCCAAGGCCACCGGCAACGAGCAGATCATGGTCTGCGAGCGCGGTGCCAGCTTCGGCTACAACAACCTGGTCAGCGACATGCGCTCGCTGGCGGTGATGCGCGATACCGGTTGCCCGGTGGTGTTCGATGCCACCCATTCGGTGCAGCTGCCGGGCGGGCAGGGCACCAGTTCCGGTGGCCAGCGCGAGCACGTGCCGGTGCTGGCGCGCGCTGCAGTGGCAGTGGGCATCTCCGGCCTGTTCGCCGAGACCCATCCGGATCCGTCCAAGGCCCTGTCCGATGGCCCCAATGCGTGGCCGCTGGACCAGATGGAAGCACTGCTCGAGACCCTGATGGAGCTCGACGCGGTCACCAAGAAGCACGGCTTCTCGCGCTTTGCGTGAGCCGTGAACTGTGGCTGGCGCTGGAAAGCCAGCGTCAGCGCCGGCACTGGAGGCAGTGGCCATGGGGCCTGATCGCGCTGGGCCTGGCCGTGCTGTTCACCGCGGGCATGTTCGGGCTGGTGCTGATCGGCGCCGCGTCCGTGCGCCCGCCGGGTGATGGTGGCAGCGGCTTCAACCTGCGCGCCTGCTTCATCGCGCTGCTGATCGGGGAGTTGGTGGCGGCCGTGGGCTGCATCGCTGCCGCCGGACTGGCGTGGCGCCTGAACCGTGGCAAGGTGGCGGCCGGCCTGGCGATCATCCTGCTCTCGCTGTGGCTCGGCGCCCTGTTCTACGGGCTGCTCTGATGAATGAGACCCGGGCAAGGCGTGATCGGCCCGGGGTCTGATCGCGCTGGCGCTGGCGGCGCGTTGCTGGGCCAGTCTGGCCTGACGGCGCCCGCGCCATTTGGCAAGTGGCGGGCAGCCGGGGATAATCACGCGGCATTCGTTTTGTCGCCCCCTCTCCAGACAGGTAACCGGCCCGACCATGAGTACGATCCGCAGCATCCACGCCCGTGAAATCCTCGACAGCCGTGGCAACCCCACGCTGGAAGCCGAAGTCATCCTGGAGGACGGTTCGTTCGGTCGCGCCGCGGTTCCCTCCGGCGCCTCGACCGGCACCAAGGAAGCGGTCGAGCTGCGTGACGGCGACAAGACCCGTTACCTGGGCAAGGGCGTGCGCAAGGCCGTCGACAACGTCAACACCACGATTGCCGCCGCGCTGAAGGGCTTCGAAGCCACCGACCAGGCCGGCCTCGACCGTCGCCTGATCGATCTGGACGGCACCGAGAACAAAGGTCGGCTGGGCGCCAACGCACTGCTGGGTGTTTCGATGGCCGCCGCGCACGCTGCTGCCGCGTCGAACAAGCAGGCGCTGTGGCAGTACCTGGCGGCCAAGACCGGGGTGGCCCCGTCGCTGCCGGTGCCGATGATGAACATCATCAACGGCGGCGCGCATGCCGACAACAACGTCGACTTCCAGGAGTTCATGGTGCTGCCGGTCGGCTTCACCTCGTTCTCCGAAGCGCTGCGTGCCGGTACCGAAATCTTCCATTCGCTGAAGTCGGTGCTGAAGGGCCACGGCCTGAGCACGGCGGTGGGCGACGAGGGCGGTTTCGCGCCGGACTTCCGCAGCAACGTCGAAGCACTCGACACCATCCTCGAAGCGATCGGCAAGGCCGGCTACACCGCCGGTGAAGACGTGCTGCTGGGCCTGGACGTGGCCTCCAGCGAGTTCTTCGAGAACGGCAAGTACAACCTGGTCGGCGAGAACAAGCGCCTGACCTCCGAACAGTTCGTCGACTTCCTCGCCGACTGGGCCGCGCAGTACCCGATCATCACGATCGAAGATGGCCTGGCCGAGAATGACTGGGCCGGCTGGAAGCTGCTGACCGACCGCATCGGCAAGAAGGTGCAGCTGGTCGGTGACGACCTGTTCGTGACCAACCCGAAGATCTTCCAGGAAGGCATCGATTCGGGCACCGCCAACGCGATCCTGATCAAGGTCAACCAGATCGGCACGCTCAGCGAAACCCTGGAAGCGATCGCCATGGCCGACCGCGCCGGCTATGCCGCCGTGGTCTCGCACCGCTCGGGCGAAACCGAAGACACCACCATCGCCGACATCGCCGTGGCCACCACCGCCACCCAGATCAAGACCGGTTCGCTGTGCCGCAGCGATCGCGTGGCCAAGTACAACCAGCTGCTGCGCATCGAGGAAGCCCTCGGCGCCGGCGCGCGTTACGCCGGTCGTGACGCGTTCGTTTCGCTGAAGCGCTGAGCCGATGCGCGACTGGCGCTGGATGCTGCTGGTGCTGGCCCTGTTGCTGGGCTGGCTGCAGTACCGCTTCTGGTTCGGTCCGGGCAATTCGGGCGAAGTGATGATGCTCGAAGCCCAGGTCGCCAACCAGGAGCGGGACAATGAGGGCCTGCAGCAGCGCAACGACGCGCTGGCTGCCGAAGTGAAGGACCTCAAGGAAGGCCAGTCCGCCATCGAGGAGCGCGCGCGCAGCGAGCTGGGCATGATCAAGCCCGGCGAGAAGTTCTACCGCGTGGTCGAGGATGCGCCGGTAGCTCCGGTGCAGCCTGCTGCAGGGGCCAACGCGCCGGCGGGCGAACACCCGGCGGATGTGCCATGAGCGCGGCGATCTGGGTGGTGGTTCCGGCCGCAGGCCGCGGCACCCGCTTCGGCGCGCCGCTGCCCAAGCAGTACCTGCAGGCGGGCGGGCAGATCCTGCTTGCCCATACTCTGGACGCCCTGCTGGCGCACCCGGCCGTGGCCGGGGCGATGGTGGTGATCGGCCAGGACGATGCGGACTGGCCCGGCTGGAATGACTGGGCCGGCAAGCCGGTACGGACCTGCATCGGTGGCGCAACCCGTGCCGCCTCGGTGCTGGCCGGGCTGCAGGCGCTGCCGGATTCGGTGCGCGCCGATGAGTTCGTGCTGGTCCACGATGCGGCCCGGCCCAACCTGTCGCTGGCCGACCTTGGCCGCCTGCTTGAAGTCGGTCGTGCCGACCCGGTCGGGGCGATCCTGGCCGCACCGGTGCGCGACACGCTCAAGCGCGCCGGCGACGACGGTGGCATCGATGGCACCGAGCCGCGCGAGCGCCTGTGGCGTGCATTGACGCCGCAGCTGTTCCGCCGCCACCAGCTCAGCCGCGCGCTGTCCGAAGCCGCTGCCGCCGGTGTCGAAGTCACCGACGAGGCCATGGCCATGGAGCGCCAGGGCCAGCGCCCGCTGCTGGTGGAAGGCAGCGAGGACAACTTCAAGGTCACCACTCCGGCCGATCTCGACCGGTTCGAATTCGTACTTTCCCGCCGCGCCGGCTGACTGCCCGCGCGGCCCTGCTGCAAGGGTTGCATCCATGAGCACCGCACCGTTCCCGCCCGTCCGCATCGGCCAGGGCTACGACGTCCATGCCTTCGGTGAGGGCGATCACATCATGCTCGGCGGGGTGAACGTGCCGCACAGCTGCGGCGTGCTCGCGCATAGCGACGGCGACGTGATCCTGCATGCCCTGTGCGACGCGATGCTCGGTGCGCTGGCGCTGGGTGACATCGGCCAGCACTTCCCGCCGAGTGACGACCGCTGGAAGGGTGCCGACAGCAGTGACTTCGTGCGCCACTGCGACGGCCTGCTGCGCGAGCGGGGCTGGCGCGTCGGCAACACCGACATCACGGTGATCTGCGAGCGTCCGAAGGTCGGCCCGCATGCGCTGGCCA
Source organism: Stenotrophomonas sp. YJH_SMC_29 (assembly GCF_059371235.1). NCBI lineage: Bacteria > Pseudomonadati > Pseudomonadota > Gammaproteobacteria > Lysobacterales > Lysobacteraceae > Stenotrophomonas > Stenotrophomonas sp. YJH_SMC_29. Next base: position 42,279 of record NZ_JCAFUK010000013.1, read on the forward strand.
TGCGCGAGCGCATCGGCGGCCTGCTGCAGCTGCCGCTGGATGCGGTCAGCGTCAAGGCCACCACGTCGGAGAAGCTCGGTTTCACCGGCCGTGGCGAAGGCATCGCCGCACAGGCGGTCGTGTTGCTGGTGGCGGCATGATCCCGCTGCCGTTGGCATTTGGTGCGCCGTTGCTGTCGGCTCGCATCCGCACCACGCCGGAGGATTTCCAGGTGGACGAGTTGCCGGCGTTCGAGGCTACCGGCGAAGGCGAACACCTGCTGCTGCACATCCGCAAGCGCGGTGCCAACACCGTGCATGTGGCCAAGCGGCTGGCCACGTGGGCGGGCCTGCCGGAGATGGCAGTGAGCTATGCCGGCATGAAGGATCGCAACGCGGTCACCACCCAGCGCTTCAGCGTGCACCTGCCCAAGCGCATCGCACCGGACCTGGCCGGTTTGGCCAGCGACGAGATCGAGGTGCTCGACGCGACCTGGCACAACCGCAAGCTGCAGCGCGGCGCACTGGCCGGCAACCGCTTCAGGCTGGTGCTGCGCGAAGTGCGGGGTGATGCCGCCGCAATCAGCGAACGCCTGCAGCAGATTGCCGAACGCGGCCTGCCGAACTGGTTCGGCGAACAGCGCTTCGGGCGCGATGGCGGCAACGTGCCAGCGGCACTGGCGATGTTCGGTGGTCGCCGCATGCGCAAGGACCAGCGTTCGCTGTTGCTGTCGGCTGCCCGTTCGGCGCTGTTCAACCGCGTGCTCGCCGCGCGCGTGGAACAGGGCAACTGGGATCAGCCGCTGCAGGGTGAAGTGTGGATGCTCGACGGTAGCCGCAGCGTGTTCGGTCCCGAGCCGTACACCGACGTGCTGGCCGAGCGCCTGGCGCGTTTCGACATCCATCCCAGCGCGCCGTTGTGGGGCGAAGGCGAGCTGCGCAGCGCCGATGCCGCACGCGCGCTGGAGCTGGCCGCGCTGGACGACGACGAATCGAAGGCGCTGCGGGCCGGCCTGGAAGAGGCGCGGTTGAAGCAGGAACGGCGCGCGCTGCGCCTGCGCCCGGCATTGCTGCAGCATCAGTGGCTGGCCAGTGATGTACTGGAACTCTCGTTCGCGCTGCCGCCGGGCTGCTACGCCACTGCCGTACTGCACGAACTCGGCCCCGTCGAAGACGCCTCGCAGGCCTGAGCAGGGCGCGCGGTAGAGTCGACTGTCAGTCGACTTGCGCGCGCAGCGCGGGGTATTCGCTTGCCGCTGGAAGAGCAGTCGACTGACAGTTGACTCTACCTGGACACACGGCGTCCCCTTTTTTCAGCGCCGTGCCAGCAGCACCAGTACCGCGCCGGTCCCGCCTTGGCCGGTCGGCGCCGAATGGAACGCCAGCACGTCATTGCGCAGCCGCAGCAGGCGGTCAACCAGGTTCTTCAGCACCGGCGCGCCGCCGTCGGACTGCAGTCCCTTCCCATGGATGATGCGCACGCAGCCATACTCATGGGCATGCGCTTCGAGCAGGAACTGGCGCAGCAGGGCTTCGGCCTGCGCGGCGGTGGCACCGTGCAGGTCCAGCTCGTCCTGCACCGAGTACTGGCCGCGCTTGAGGCGCTGGAACAGGCGCGGCGGCAGGTTGTCGCGGCGATAGCTGGCCACGTCGCCAGCTTCCAGCGGAGTACTGTCGCGCAGCAGCCGGGCGAACTCGCCGGCTGCCTCGGCCTCGTCACGTTCGGCCATCCGCGCGCGTGGTTTCGGCCGGGGCGCGGCAGGCGCCGGCTCGGCATCCTTGCGCAGCGGCGTCACTGCGCCGATGGCCGCACGGAACAGCGCGGCGGGATCTTCGTCTTCAGGGTGCGACATGCGCACAGGGTAAACCGCCGGCGCAGGTCTGCCTATGACGGTTCGATGTCGGTCGTGACCGCCGGCAGGGTAGGACCGGCGGCCCGCATGCGGCACAATAGACGATGCCCTTGCAGGGTCGACGGCTTCCGCAGGGGAGCGCGACGGTCCCGCCCACACTGCACGGTGACGGAATCGAATTCTTGGAAAATCAAGCGGTTAAATCGAAGATGCGAATCCTGGTCAGCAATGACGATGGCGTCGACGCCGCAGGCATCCGGATGCTTGCCTCGGTGCTGCGCGAGGCTGGACACGAAGTCACGGTGGTCGCGCCCGACCGCGACCGCTCCGGTGCCAGCAATTCGCTGACCCTGGACCTGCCGATCCGGCTCAAGCGCATCGACCATTACACCGTTTCGGTGGCAGGTACACCCACCGACTGCGTGCATCTGGCGTTGACCGGCCTGCTTGAGTTCGAGCCCGACATTGTCGTGTCCGGCATCAACAATGTCGCCAATCTCGGCGACGACGTGATCTATTCCGGCACCGTCTCGGCAGCGATGGAAGGTCGCTTCCTTGGACTGCCCGCCGTGGCGGTGTCGCTGGTCAGCCGCAACCACGATCCGAAGCACTACGAAACCGCGGCGCGCGCGGCGGTGGAGATCGTCACCCGGCTCAAGGCCGATCCGCTGCCGGCCGACACCATCCTCAATGTCAACGTGCCGGACCTGCCGTGGAGCGAGGTCAAGGGCTTCGAGGTCACCCGTCTCGGCAACCGGCACCGCGCCGAGGGCTGCATCGCGCAGAAGGATCCGCGCGGCAACGAGGTGTACTGGATCGGCCCGGCCGGCCGCGAGCAGGACTCCGGCCCCGGTACCGACTTCCACGCCGTGCGCACCGGCCATATCTCGATCACGCCGATCCAGGTGGACCTGACCCGCTACCAGGCCCTGGAAAAGGTGGCCAGCTGGGTCGGCGGCCTCAGCGCCGCGCTGGACCAGCCGGCATGAGTCCGCGCCTGCGACTGCAGCCGGAGGCCGTGGGTATCGGCATGACCTCGCAGCGCGTGCGTGACCGCCTGGTCGACCGCCTGCGCGAGGCCGGCATCGCCGACGAGTCCACCTTGAATGCGATCCGCGTGGTGCCGCGCCATCTGTTCATTGATGAAGCGCTGGCGTCGCGTGCCTATGAGGACACCGCGCTGCCGATCGGCCACGGGCAGACGATCTCGCAGCCCTGGGTGGTTGCGCGGATGACCGAGGCGGTCCTCCAGGTCGCGCCGAAGCGGGTGCTGGAAGTCGGCACCGGTTCCGGCTACCAGGCCGCCATCCTCGGCGCGCTGGGCCTGGAGGTCTACACCGTGGAACGGATCGGCGACCTGCTGCGCCAGGCGCGCAAGCGCTTCCGTGCGTTGGGCATGAACATCCGCACCAAGCATGACGACGGCCGCGCTGGCTGGGCCGAGCACGGTCCGTTCGATGCCATCGTGGTCACTGCCGCGGCGCCGGCGCTGGTCGACGAACTGGTCGGGCAGCTGGCCGAAGGCGGGCGTCTGGTCGCACCGGTCGGTGGCCCGGGCGGGCAGTCGCTGGTGCAGCTGGACCGCAGACCCGATGGCAGCATCGAACAACGCGTGCTGGCGCCGGTCACGTTCGTGCCGCTGCTGTCTGGCATGCTCGACTAATCCACGGAGCAGGGTTGCATGAAGATTTTCGGGCCGCTGTACGAGCGGGCGATGAAGTGGGCGGCGCACGAACGCGCGCCGACCTACCTGACGGTGTTGAGCTTCTTCGAAGCCATCATCTTCCCGGTGATGCCGGAGGTGATGCTGGCGCCGATGTGCGTGGCCCAGCCCAAGCGGGGCTGGTGGTTCGCCACCCTCAGCCTGGCGGGCTCTATGGTCGGCGCACTGGTCGGCTACGCGCTGGGGCATTACGCCTTCGAGGCGATCAAGCCACTGTTCGAAGCGCTGGGCATGTTGCCTGCGATCGAACAGGGCATTACCACCGTGCAGGCGAAGATGGCCGAATCGCCGTGGGCGGTGTTCACCTTCCTGGTGCTGGGCGGCTTCATGCCGATCCCGATGAAGGTCTTCACGTGGGCATCGGGTATCGTCGGCGTACCGATGCCGCAGTATCTGTTGAGCATGCTGATCGGTCGCGGCAAGCGCGTGTTCGTGCTGGCTGCGGTGATCCGTATCGGTGGTGCGCGTGCCGAAGCGGCATTGCGTCGCTGGATTGAACCGCTGGGCTGGATCGCCACCGCGCTGGTGGTGGTGCTGATCGCCTGGCTTGTATGGAGGTCGAAGTTCGCATGAGTCCTGATCGTCTGAGCAAGGGAGTGCGCATCGGCGCGCTGGCGTTGCTGGTTTCCACCCTGGCCGCCTGCGGCACCGCCACCGTGGTCCGCCCGGGCGGCGGCAGTGCCGGTGGTGCGGTGACCACGCCGAAGACCTCGGTGCCCAAGCCCGGGCAGACCGTGGTGGTGCGCAAAGGCGACACCATCTATGCGCTGGCCCGCATCCATGACATCACGCCGGCCGACCTGATCGCGTGGAACAGCCTGGACAATCCTTCGACCATCTACCCGGGCCAGGTGATCCGCCTGTATCCGCCGGGTGCGGGCGGTGGTCGTGCGCCGACCACGGTGGTCACTGCGCCGCGCCCGGGTGGCAGCAGCGCTGGCAGTACTGCGCCGACCCCGGCACCGGCCGGTCCGGTGAAGAGCAATATCGCCTGGCGCTGGCCGGCCGATGGCGCCATCGTCGGCCGCTACGTTGCCGGCGATGCGACCAAGCAGGGCGTGGACATCGCCGGTACCAGCGGCCAGCCGGTCAAGGCCGCCGCCAACGGTGTGGTGGTGTACTCCGGCGCCGGCCTGGTCGGCTACGGTGAGCTGATCATCATCAAGCACAGCGACCAGTGGCTGTCGGCCTATGGCCACAACCGCAAGCGCCTGGTGAACGAAGGGCAGAGCGTGAAGGCAGGCGAGCAGATCGCCGAGATGGGCCGCACCGGTGCGAACCGCGACATGGTCCACTTCGAGATCCGCTACAACGGCAAGCCGGTCGACCCGCAGCAGTACCTCCCGGCGCGTTGATTGCGGGTTCGCCATCTGGGCGGATCCCCGGCCCGGCGCAGCGCGCCGGGCGTTCACTGACGGCACGGCCCATGGGCCGCAAGCGCCGTCAGCTCACCCGCTACAACGGCAAGCCGGTCGACCCGCAGCAATACCTGCCGGCGCGTTGATCGCAGGTTCGCCATCTGGGCGGATCCCCGGCCCGGCGCAGCGCGCCGGGCGTTCACCGACGGCACGGCCCATGGGCCGCAAGCGCCGTCAGCTCACCCGCTACAACGGCAAGCCGGTCGACCCGCAGCAATACCTCCCGGCGCGTTGATCGCGGGTTCGCCATCTGGGCGGATCCCCGGCCCGGCGCAGCGCGCCGGGCGTTCACCGACGGCACGGCCCATGGGCCGCAAGCGCCGTCAGCTCACCCGCTTGAACGGCAAGCCGGTCGACCCGCAGCAATACCTCCCGGCGCGTTGATCGCCGGATGCGCAAGCGCCGAGCCGCGCCCGGCGTCCTCGCCTGGTGGCGTCGGGCCGGGCGAGGCGCGCGTTTGAGAGACGTATCTCAACCTTCCCGACGGGCGCGGAACGCGGCATGCTGCTGCGCACCCAGCCAACCCGGTGCCGTATGAGCCGCTTCGCCGTCTTCCTGCCGCTGCTCATCGTCGCGCCGCTGGCCGCCGCCAGCACCGATCCGCGCGAGGTGGTTACCCGCCTGTACGCTGTCGTCCAGGCGCCGGCGTCGGACGACGCGGCCATTGCGCCGCTGCTGGGCGATGCCCTGCGCTCAGCGGTCGAGGCGCAGCGCGCTTACGAGCGGGCATGTACCACACTGGCTGCGCCTGACGAGAAGCCGCACATGCTCGACCAGAGTCCCTACCTGATGGCGCCGGATCGACCGCAGACGGTGAGCGTGGGAATGCCCGGATCCACCGGCAACGCCACGTGGGTCCCGGTCGATCTGGCGGTGGGTGACTATCGCTGGACCGACCGGATCCTGCTGCAGCGGCAGGGCCAGGACTGGCAGGTCATGGAAATCCGCTGGGGGCAGGGCGGCAACCTGATCGGTCGGCTGCAGGCGTTCTCCGCGTTCCGCTGCACGCCTTCGCGCAGCTAGCGCCGGGCGGCACCCGGCGCCTCGAATTCAGCCTTCCAGGATGAAGGCGGCGGCGACCTTGCGGCCTTCGCCGGCCAGGATGTTGAAGGTGCGCGCGGCGGCCGGATTGTTCATCACCTCCAGGCCGATGCCACGCGACAGGCAGGCGGCCATCGCCACCGCAGGCGGGAACACCTGACGGTCACCCGTGCCCAGCACGATCAGCGCCGGGTTCAGCGCCAGGATCGGCTCCAGGTCCGCCAGCTGCAGCGCGGCGGCACTTGCCACCGGCCAGTGCGTGACCAGTTGGTCCGGGGTGAGGAAGAAACTGCCGCCCAGCACCTGGTCATTCACCTTGGCCGAGCGGCCATCGGCGGCGCGCAGGCTGTAGGCGTAATCCGGCGGTTCGTGGTTCAGCTGCATGACGGTGGGACGATCAGCCGCGCGGCAGCACGATCTGACGCTGTTCCTTGCTCGGGCGGTACAGCACCGCGACGTGGCCGATGCGCTGCACCAGTGCACTCCCGGTAGCTTCGACGATCTCGCCGATCATCGCGTCACGGGCGTCGCGATCCTCTGCGGCGACCTTCACCTTGACCAGTTCGTGGCGCTCCAGCACTTCGTTCAGCTCCGCGATGAAGGCCGGGGTCACACCCTTGCCGCCGGTCTGCAGCAGGGCCTTCAGGTCGTGGGCTTGGCCGCGCAGGAAACGGGTCTGGGAGGCGGTCAGGGCGATGGACATGCAGGAAAACACGGTTGAATGGGGCGATCAGGGTATCATGAGGACCCCATCAGCCCCTATTTTCAATGGCTACCCGCAGCAAAAGCAGCCAGCGCTGGCTCAAGGAACACTTCTCCGACCCCTTCGTGAAGAAGGCGCAGGCCGAGGGCATGCGCTCGCGCGCCGCCTACAAGCTCGAGGAGCTGCTCGAACGTGACCGCCTGCTGAAGCCGCACATGGTGGTGGTCGACCTTGGCGCGGCCCCCGGTGGCTGGTCTCAGCAGGTTCGGAGACAGATCGGCGACACCGGTCGCGTGCTGGCACTGGACATCCTGGACATGCCGCCGCTGGCCGGCGTGGAGTTCCTTCATGGTGACTTCAGGGAAGAAGCCGTCCTATCACAGTTTGAAGCCATGCTCGGGGACCAGCCGGTAGACCTTGTGCTGTCGGACATGGCCCCCAATAAGAGTGGTGTGGGCGCGGTCGACCAGCCGCGGATGATGCACCTGGCGGAGCTGGCCCTGGATTTTGCCGACAACCACCTCAAGACCGGTGGGGCATTCCTGATCAAGCTGTTCCAGGGTGAGGGCTTTGACGACTACGTGCGCGACATGCGCCGCCGGTACGACAAGGTCTCCATCCGCAAGCCGGAAGCCTCGCGCAAGCGCTCCCCCGAGGTGTATGCCTTGGGTCAGGGAAAACGCGCCCACATGAAGTAAGCTCGCACTGTACGCAAGTTCGACCCCCACGCAACGCCAGCACTGAGAGGAACACCGGAGCCAATGAGGATGAACGACTTGACCAAGAACCTCCTGCTATGGGTGGTCGTCGCCGTCGTGCTGATGGTGGTCTTCCAGAGCTTCTCGCCCAAGACCTCGGGGGCGGGCGCGCAGGGTGCGTCCTACTCGCAGTTCCTGGACCAGGTGGACAGTGGCAACGTGCAGAAGGTCGCCTTCGGCGGCGACATGCGTGGCGGCACCAGCCAGCTGACCTACACCACCCGTGGTGGGCAGTCGTCCACCATCACCGCGCCGTTCGATCGGGACCTGATCAACGTGCTGCGTACCAAGAACGTGGAAATCGTGCAGGAGGAGCCGTCCAGCGGCATTTCCCTCGGCGCGATCCTGATGAATTTCCTGCCGGTCATCCTGATCATCGGCTTCTGGTTGTTCATCATGCGCCAGATGCAGGGCGGCGGTGGCGGTGCCAAGGGCGCGATGTCCTTCGGCAAGTCGCGCGCCAAGCTGCAGGGCGAGGACCAGATCAAGGTCACCTTCGCCGACGTCGCCGGCTGCGACGAGGCCAAGGAAGAAGTGGGCGAGCTGGTCGACTTCCTGCGCGACCCGTCGAAGTTCACCAAGCTGGGCGGCAAGATTCCGCGCGGCGTGCTGATGGTCGGGCCGCCGGGTACCGGCAAGACGCTGCTGGCCAAGGCCATTGCCGGCGAAGCCAAGGTGCCGTTCTTCTCGATCTCCGGTTCGGACTTCGTGGAAATGTTCGTCGGCGTCGGCGCCAGCCGCGTGCGCGACATGTTCGAGCAGGCCAAGAAGCATGCCCCGTGCATCATCTTCATCGACGAAATCGACGCCGTCGGTCGCCATCGTGGCGCCGGCCTGGGCGGTGGCCATGACGAGCGCGAGCAGACCCTGAACCAGCTGCTGGTCGAAATGGACGGTTTCGAGGGCGGTGAAGGCGTGATCGTGATTGCCGCGACCAACCGTCCGGACGTGCTGGACCCGGCGCTGCTGCGCCCGGGCCGTTTCGACCGCCAGGTCGTGGTCGGCCTGCCGGACGTGAAGGGCCGCGAGCACATCCTGAAGGTCCACATGCGCAAGCTGCCGCTGGCCGACGACGTCGAGCCGATGGTGATCGCGCGGGGTACTCCGGGCTTCTCCGGCGCCGACCTGGCCAACCTCTGCAACGAGGCGGCCCTGTTCGCCGCGCGCGGCAACGAGAAGGAAGTCCGCATGGACCACTTCGACCGTGCCCGCGACAAGATCCTGATGGGTGCCGAGCGCCGCTCGATGGCCATGAGCGAGGACGAGAAGACCCTGACCGCGTACCACGAAGCGGGTCACGCCATCGTCGGCCGCCTGGTGCCCGAGCACGATCCGGTCTACAAGGTCACCATCATTCCGCGCGGCCGTGCGCTGGGCGTGACGATGTACCTGCCGGAAGGCGACAAGTACTCGATGAACCGCGTGGCGATCCAGTCGCAGCTGTGCTCCCTGTACGGCGGCCGTGTCGCCGAAGAGCTGATCTTCGGCGAGGACAAGGTCACCACCGGTGCCTCCAACGACATCGAGCGCGCCACCAAGATGGCCCGCAACATGGTCACCAAGTGGGGCCTGTCGGAGCAGCTCGGCCCGATCGCCTATGGCGAAGAGGATGACGAGGTGTTCCTGGGCCGTTCGGTCACCCAGCACAAGAGCGTGTCCAACGACACGGCGCGCCGGATCGACGAGGAAGTGCGCAACATCCTCGACAAGGCCTATGCCCGCACCACCCAGCTGCTGACCGAGAACATCGACAAGCTGCATGCGATGTCGCAGCTGCTGCTGCAGTACGAGACCATCGACGCGCCGCAGATCGACGCCATCATGGAAGGCCGCGATCCGCCGCCGCCGGCGGGCTGGAGCAAGTCGAACAAGGACGGTGGCAACGACAAGGGCGGCGACGCCCGCCCGCTGCCGCCGATCGCAGGCCCGGCCGAATCGCATTGACGGCCCGTTGCACGTAACACCAGACGAGGCCGGGGCAACCCGGCCTTGTCGTTTCCGGGCCTTCGGCCCGTCCCGAACCGAACTGATGCTGGAGCCTGCATGTCCGCCCCGAAGCCCGAACCGATTTCCCACACCGCCGAAATGATCATCGCCACCGTGGTCGGCGTGGGCGTAGGGCTGGGCGCCGACAACCTGCTGCTGGGCTGCGTGGTGGGCATCGCCGTCGGCGTCGTGCTGAGCATCGCCAGGACCCTGTACGTGGATCGCAGGCGCCGGCGGCGTTGACGGCGCCGCGGCAGGGCGCGTTCCCGTCAGCACCGTAGCGCGGTGGGCGGTGATTCCCGCCGCGTGCGCATGATCTCCGCTGCGCAGCACGACCGCCCCCTGCACGGGTTGGGCCTTGCACGACAGCCCGTTCGCGCGGCACGATGCGCGGCCACGGCCGCCATAGGGGGAGGCCGGGATTACAGGGGAACACCATGAAACTGCTGCTTCCGCTGGCCCTCGCAGGGCTGGCAACCATCGCCGTACCCGCCGCTGCCGCAGACATCCGCACCGCACAGCCGGTTCCTTTCGCGGACTCGGCGATCATCGCCGACGCCATCAGGAACGAGTGCAGCATCGGCACCACGCTGGCGCAGTCGCTGTCCACCCATGCCACCCGTCACGGCAATACCGTCGTGCCCGGCCCGGTGGGTGCCGAGAGCGGCAACGGACGTTCACTGAAGCTTGAGCTGGTTGAAGCGCAGAGCGCAGGCAACGCCTTCGTCGGCCACTTCAAGTCCGCCGCCGTGCGTGGCGTGCTGTTCGAGGATGGCCACCAGGTCGCGACGGTGACCGCACGCCGCGTGTCCCGCGGCGGGGCGTTCGGCGGTTTCAAGGGGTCCTGTGCCGTGCTCGATCGCACCGTCAGCGCCATTGGCGAAGACCTTGCGGGCTGGTTGGCGGCGCCGACGGACAACGCGCGCCTCGGCGATTTCTGAGGGCGCTGTCGTTACCTCGGATGTCCGTGCCCGCTTCGGTGGCGCGGACATCCCCACCGTGTGTCATTGCCCGGACGGGCGTGCCGCAGCGCCTGCGGCCAAGCGGCGATGCGGGGCGGGAACAACGGCGCGCATGCGAGGGTCCGGGCCGCGGCTTAAACTACGCCTCGTTGCCCCAGCAGGATTGCCCATGTTCGATATTTCGCCCCAGCTCGATTGCGCCGGCCGCATCCTGCGCCTGGACCGTGCCCGGGTCATGGGCATCGTCAACGTCACCCCCGATTCGTTCTCCGATGGTGGCGCGCACGACACCACCGAGGCTGCGGTCGCGCATGGACTGAAGCTGGTCGAGGAGGGTGCGGACCTGCTTGATATCGGCGGCGAATCCACCCGCCCGGGCGCCGCGCCGGTCTCGATCGAGGAAGAGCTGCGTCGGGTGATTCCGGTGATCGAGCAGTTGGCTGCGCGCACGCGGGTGCCGATCAGCATCGACACCTTCAAGCCGGAGGTGATGCGCGCGGCCGTGGCCGCTGGCGCCGGCATGATCAACGACATCTTCGCCCTGCGCCAGGACGGCGCGCTGGAGGCGGCCGCCGAAGCCGGTGTGCCGGTGGTGCTGATGCACATGCAAGGCGAGCCTGGCCACATGCAGGCCGATCCGCACTACCACGACGTGGTCGCCGAGGTGCACGGTTTCCTGGTGCAGCGCCTGTTCGCCGCGGAAATGGCTGGCATCGCGAAGAACAACCTGCTGATCGACCTCGGTTTCGGCTTCGGCAAGACCACCGCCCACAACATGACCCTGCTGGCGCGCTCGGAGCGCTTCCTGGAACTGGGCGTGCCGGTGCTGGCCGGCCTGTCGCGCAAACGCAGCCTGGGCGAACTCACTGGTCGCGACATGCCCTCCGAGCGGGTGGCGGCGTCGGTGGCCGCGCACCTGATCGCGGTCCAGCGCGGCGCGCGCATCGTGCGCGTGCATGACGTGGCGGCCACCGTCGACGCGCTGAAGATCTGGCAGGCGGTCGAGGCCGTGCCGACGCCGCGTGCCGATGCCGCGCCGACGATCCGCTGGCCGGACGAAGACTGATGGCCATCGACCGGCGTCCGTTGGCGATCGCCGTCATGGGCCCCACCGCCAGCGGCAAGACCGCCACGGCGATCGCCCTGGCGCAGCAGCTGGATGGCGAGATCGTGAGCGTCGATTCGGCGCTGGTGTACCGCCACCTGGACATCGGCTCGGCCAAGCCCGGTGCGGCCGAGCGCGCGCAGGCGCCGCACCATCTGCTGGACGTGCGCGACCCCTGGCAGGCGTATTCGGCGGCCGAATTCGCCGCCGATGCCGGCCGGGCCGTGGCCGACATCGTGGCGCGCGGCAAGCTGCCGATCCTGGCCGGTGGCACCGGGCTGTACTTCCGTGCACTGCTGCAGGGCCTGTCACCGATGCCGGAGGCCGATCCGGGGGTGCGAGCGGCGCTGGCCGCCGAAGCCGCCGAGCGCGGCTGGGCGGCACTGCATGCAGAGCTGGCCAGGGTCGATCCCGCCGCGGCCGCGCGCATCCATGCCACCGACCCGCAACGCATCCAGCGCGCGCTGGAGGTCTTTCGCCTGACCGGCGTCCCCATCACTGAATGGCAGCGCCGGCCTGGCGTGGCGCCGCTGCCGGTGCGCACCCTCAAGCTGATCCTGGCCCCGCGTGACCGCGCGGTGCTGCACCAGCGCATCGAGGCGCGCTTCGACGCCATGCTGGCGCAGGGCTTTCTCGACGAGGTGCGGGCGTTGCGCGCGATGCCGGAAATGGCTGCAGTGGAGGCGCCGCTGGACCTGCCGGCCGTGCGCGCGGTCGGCTATCGCCAGGCGTGGGAGTACCTGGACGGGGAGGGCGATGCCGCCCGTTTCCGTGACAAAGCGATCTTCGCCACCCGCCAGCTGGCCAAGCGCCAGCTGACCTGGCTGCGCGGGGAGCTTGATGCACGCTGGTTCGACCCCCATATCGAACACGAGCGCCTGGCTGGCGCGGTGTCGACCTTCGTCGCACGCTGAACCGACGCCAGCCGTGTAACATCGTCGGTCGGCGGGCGGCTCGGGGGCCGTGGCAACCGTCGGCAACCCAATAAGAACAATAATCAGGAGTGTGCAATGTCCAAGGGGCAATCGCTGCAGGATCCTTTCTTGAACGCACTGCGGCGCGAACGCGTGCCGGTTTCGGTGTACCTGGTGAACGGCATCAAGCTGCAGGGCACGATCGAGTCGTTCGACCAGTTCGTGGTCCTGCTGCGCAACACGGTCAGTCAGATGGTCTACAAGCACGCCATTTCCACGGTGGTCCCGGCACGCAATGTGAAGGTCGGCCCGGGTGGTGGTTACGTGCAGTCCGGTGAAGGTGGTCAGGCAGGTGATGAAGCAGACGAGTAATACCGGAGCGGTGAATGTTTGACCGCTCGAAAAAGGGCGAGCACGCCCTGTTGATCCAGCCCCATTTCGGCAAGCTGGAAGACGATGTGCTGGAAGAATTCGGTGATCTGGCCCGCTCCGCTGGGGCCAGCATCGCCGCGACGATCACTGCGCGCCTGGACCGTCCGAATCCGTCAACCCTGATCGGCAGCGGCAAGCTGGACGAGATCAAGGCCGCGGCCGATGCCAGCGGTGCCGACCTGATCCTGGTCAACCACGCGTTGAGCCCGGGCCAGGAGCGCAACCTTGAGCGCTTCCTCGAGCGCCGGGTGATCGACCGTACCGGCCTGATCCTGGACATTTTCGCCCAGCGTGCGCACAGCCACGAAGGCAAGCTGCAGGTCGAGTTGGCGCAGCTGCGCCACCTGGCCACGCGGCTGGTGCGCGGCTGGACGCACCTGGAGCGCCAGCGCGGCGGTTCGATCGGCCTGCGCGGCCCGGGTGAAACCCAGCTGGAAACCGACCGCCGCCTGCTGCAGAAGCGGGTCGAGCAGCTGCAGAAGCGCCTGGAAAAGGTCGAAGTGCAGCGTACCCAGATGCGCCGTGCGCGTGTGCGCAGCGAGCTGCCGCGCGTGGCCCTGGTGGGCTACACCAACGCCGGCAAGTCGACCCTGTTCAACGCCATGACCGGCGCCGAGGCCTATGCGGCCGACCAGCTGTTCGCCACGCTGGATCCGACCGTGCGCCGCATCGCGGTGCCGGGCGGCAACGTAGTGCTGGCCGATACCGTCGGCTTCGTCCGCGACCTGCCGCATGATCTGGTCGCCGCGTTCCGCTCGACGCTGTCCGAGGCACGCGAGGCCGATTTCCTGCTGCACGTGGTCGACGCCGCCGATCCGCACCGCGAGGAGCGCATCGCCCAGGTGGACGAGGTGCTGACCGCGGTCGGTGCCGGCGATCTGCCGCAGCTGCTGGTGTTCAACAAGATCGACCGCATCGAGGGCGCCGATGTCCGCCACGATGGCCAGGACGGAATTCCGGACGAGTCGCGCCGTGAACGGGTGTGGATCTCCGCGCGTGACGGGCAGGGCCTGGAGCTGCTGCAGGCGGTGCTGGGCAAGCGGCTGGGCCTGCAGCATGTCACCGGCGAACTACGCCTGCCGCCGGATGCCGGCCGCCTGCGTGCGCGCCTGCATCAGCTGGAAGTGATCCGCAGCGAGCAGGCCGACGAGGACGGCTGGCTGCTGCAGGTTGACCTGCCGGTCGCCGAAGCCGAAAAGCTGGCCGCCAGTGCCGATGGCGGCCCGATCCGGGCGCTGCTGCCGGAAAAACTGCCGGAGTGGTGAGGTAGCGGCCGATGCCGGGGAGTGCCGGCCGCTGGCCGGCAACGCAGCCGTGCCGGAGGGGCGCGACATCCGCCTGTCATCTGCGGTACAAGGGGGTTCTTCACCCCACCGTCATGCCGATGTCCATCCCCACCGACGCCGATCTCAATGCCCAGTCCGCCGCGCTCGGGCAGCGCCTGCAGCAGGCTTCGCTGCAGCTGGTGACCGCCGAGAGCTGCAGTGGCGGCTGGATCGCCAAGTGCATGACCGACATCGCCGGTTCTTCGGCGTTCTTCGACTGCGGCATGGTGGTCTACAGCTACGAGGCCAAGCAGCGCCTGCTGGGCGTGCGCGCGCAGACGCTGGAGCAGTTCGGCGCGGTCAGTCGCGAAGCCGTGCTGGAGATGGTGTCCGGCGCACTGGTCAACTCCGGCGCCGGCATCGCCGTCGCGGTGACCGGCATCGCCGGCCCTGGCGGTGGCAGCCCGGACAAGCCGGTCGGCAGCGTCTGGATCGGCTGGAAGCGCCGGGGCGGCGACGCCCGCGCCGAGTTGTTCCAGTTCGACGGCGACCGCGAAGCCGTCCGCCGGCAAACCGTAGCGGCGGCATTGCGCGGTATCGACGCCCAGCTGTGACATGCTGCCCCGGTAACCGTCCGGAGCACGCATGATGTGGGAAACGCTGGGCACGGTCCGTGACCTGGGCCGACTGCAGGAAATCGCCGTTGTCCTGATCCGCTACGGCTTCGGCGACGTGGTGCGGCGCATCGGCCTGGCCACCACGCTGGAGCGGGCAGGGCGCCTGCTGCACTGGAACGAGGACCGCCAGGAACTGCTGCGGATGACCGCACCGGTGCGCGTGCGCAGCGCGATGCAGGATCTTGGCCCGACCTTCGTCAAGCTTGGCCAGGTGCTGGCAACGCGCGTCGACCTGTTGCCGCCGGAGTGGATCGCCGAGCTGTCCGAACTGCAGAACGCGGTGCCGGCCCTGCCGTACGCCGAGATCCGCGGGCAGCTCGAAGCCGACCTGGGCGCGTCGCCGGCGGAGGTATTCGCCTTCCTTGATGAAACCCCGATGGCCGCCGCCTCGCTGGCGCAGGCCCATCGCGCCCGGCTGCATGATGGTCGCGAGGTGGTGCTGAAGGTGCGGCGTCCCGGCATCCGCGACGTGGTCGAGGCCGACCTGCGGCTGCTGGCGCGGCTGGCCGAGATCGTCGAGGCCCGGTTGCCGGACCTGCGTCGCTATCGCCCGGCCGAGGTCGTGCAGCAGTTCACCGTATCGCTGCGCCGCGAGCTGGATTTCGCTGCTGAATGCCGCAATGCCGAACGCATCGCGCGCAACTTCAGCGGCCGTGACGACATACTGATTCCGAAGGTGCACTGGCAGTGGACCTGCGAGAGCCTGAACGTGCAGGACTTCGTCGAGGGCATTCCCGGCCGCGATCTGGCCGGCGTCGATGCGGCGGGCCTGGACCGGCGCGAACTGGCCCGGCGTGGCGCCGGCATCGTGCTGAAGATGGTGCTGGAGGACGGCAGCTTCCACGCCGATCCGCACCCCGGCAACATCATCTACCTGCGGGACGGCCGCATCGGCGTGATCGACTTCGGCATGGTCGGCGCGCTGTCCGAAGTGCGCCGCTTCCAGGTCGCGCAACTGCTGCACGGTCTGGTCGAGCAGGACCCGCAGGGCGTGGCGGACGTACTGCTGGACTGGGCCGGCGGCGTGGAAGTGGACGAGAACCGCCTGCAGCATGACATCAGCCAGTTCGTCGACCAGTACCGGGGCGTGCCGCTGAAGGACCTGCGCATCGGCCTGATGCTGGGCGACATCACCCAGTTGCTGCGCAGCTACAGCCTGACCCTGCCGGCGGACCTGGCCCTGATGATCAAGGCCTTCCTGACCCTGGAAGGCATGGGCCGGCAGCTGGATCCGGATTTCGACATGGCCAGCGCCGCGCGTCCGTTCCTGGAGCGGGTCGTGCTGCAGCGTTATGCCCCCAGGGCGCTGCTCAAGCGCGGCCGCCGCAGCCTGTTGGGACTGGTCGACTTCGCCGGTGAACTGCCGCGTGACCTGCGCAAGCTGGTCCAGGCGGCGCGCCGTGGTCGCCTCCAGCTGAAGGTGGAGACCACCGCGCTGCAGGGCTTCGGCGAGCAGGTGAACCGAGCCGCGAACCGGCTGGTGGTGGGCGTGATCACGGCCGCGCTGATCATCGGCTCGTCGATCGTGATGCACAGCGTCGGCGGGGTTTCCAGCCGCTGGCTGCTGGCGCTGGGCGTATGCGGATTCATCGGCGCCGGCTTCTGCGGCGTATGGATCCTGTTCTCGATCTGGAGAAGCGGCAAGCACGGCTAGCGTGCTTGCCGCGGAATCGCGCAGCGATTCCCGTAGAGCCGACCGCTGGTCGGCTGCCTTTGCCTTTGCTTTTGCTTTTGCTTTTGCCGCCCGGCCGGGCGTTCGCGCGCTCGCCGGGCATGCCCCGGCACTTGCAGATCCGAACGTTAGTAGTAATACTACTAACCATGGACCTGACCGACACCCAGCAGGCGATCCTGCAGTTGATCGCCGAGCGTATCGAGAGCGATGGCGCACCGCCGTCGCAGACTGAAATCGCACGTGCGTTCGGCTTCAAGGGCGTGCGCGCGGCCCAGTACCACCTGGAAGCCCTGGAGCAGGCCGGTGCGATCCGTCGCATCCCCGGCCAGGCCCGCGGCATCCGCCTGGTGCAGGCACCGCCGGTGGAGACGCTGGCCGAGCCGGGCCTGCCCGACAGTGTGCTGCGCCTGCCGGTGCTGGGCCGGGTCGCGGCCGGCCTGCCGATCGGCGCGGATATCGGTTCGGACGATTTCGTGGTGCTGGACCGGGTGTTCTTCTCGCCGGCGCCGGACTACCTGCTGAAGGTGCAGGGCGATTCGATGATCGACGAGGGCATCTTCGACGGCGACCTGATCGGCGTGCACCGCACCCGCGACGCCCATTCCGGGCAGATCGTGGTGGCCCGCATCGATGACGAGATCACCGTCAAGCTGCTGAAGATCGCCAAGGACCGCATCCGCCTGCTGCCGCGCAACCCCGACTACAAGCCGATCGAGGTGCTGCCCGACCAGGACTTCGCAATCGAGGGCCTCTATTGCGGCCTGCTTCGGCCCAACCGTTGACCTGTTCCATAGCGCATTACCCGCGGTCTTTTGTGGCGATTCTCTGGTTCCACTGAGGTTGGTACGGATGTCCGATAATTCTTTTCAGAGCGCCGGGCAGAATCTCAGCCTGTGCGATACGTCCGACTTAAAGTGAACCCATGGCAAAGAAGACCCCAAAAGACAGCACCCCCAACGACATGACCTCTGCAAGGACCAATACGATGGACGAGAACAAGAAGCGCGCCTTGGCTGCTGCTCTGGGCCAGATCGAGAAGCAGTTCGGCAAAGGCTCGGTGATGCGCATGGGCGACCGCGTGGTCGAGCCCGTCGAGGCCATCCCGACCGGTTCGCTGATGCTCGACATCGCACTGGGCATTGGCGGTCTGCCGAAGGGCCGTGTCGTCGAAATCTACGGGCCGGAATCCTCGGGCAAGACCACCCTGACCCTGCAGGCCATCGCCGAATGCCAGAAGATGGGCGGCACTGCGGCCTTCATCGATGCCGAGCACGCGCTGGACCCGATCTACGCCGCCAAGCTGGGCGTGAACGTGGACGACCTGCTGCTGTCGCAGCCGGATACCGGTGAGCAGGCGCTGGAAATCGCTGACATGCTGGTGCGTTCGGGTTCGGTCGACATCCTGGTGATCGACTCGGTTGCCGCGCTGACGCCGAAGGCCGAAATCGAAGGCGAGATGGGCGACCAGCTGCCGGGCCTTCAGGCCCGTCTGATGAGCCAGGCGCTGCGCAAGCTGACCGGCAACATCAAGCGCTCCAACACGCTGGTGATCTTCATCAACCAGTTGCGCATGAAGATCGGTGTGATGATGCCGGGCCAGAGCCCGGAAACCACCACCGGCGGCAACGCGCTGAAGTTCTACGCCTCGGTCCGCCTGGACATCCGCCGCATCGGCGCGATCAAGAAGGGTGACGAGATCATCGGCAACCAGACCAAGATCAAGGTCGTCAAGAACAAGCTGGCGCCCCCGTTCAAGCAGGTCATCACCGAGATCCTGTATGGCGAAGGCATCAGCCGCGAAGGCGAGCTGATCGACATGGGCGTGGATGCCAAGCTGGTCGAGAAGGCCGGTGCCTGGTACAGCTACGGTGAAGAGCGCATCGGCCAGGGCAAGGATAATGCCCGTGGCTACCTGCGCGACAACCCGACCGTTGCTGCAAAGCTCGAGGCCGAGCTTCGCGAGAAGTTCCAGCCGGCCGAAGCGGCCCGCGAGGAAGGCGACGACGAAGGCGACGACGAGTAAGGCTTGCTGTGGGGCAGGGCGGCGCCGTCAGTGACGTCGCCCTGTCCCGCAGGTTCGAATCGCCCAGGGACGGGCAGGGCGCCACGGACGGCGCCACCCTTGGAGTACCGATGTCCGACGCCGATGACATTCCCACCGGCCGCAAGCGCCGGCCGCGCGAGCAGACGCCCGTGCAACGCGCGCTGGGCCTGCTGGTCCGCCGCGAGCATTCGCGCAAGGAACTCACCCGCAAGCTGACCGCCCGCGGCATTGAAGACGAAGCCGCGCAGGCCGCTGTCGCCAAACTGACCGAAGCCGGTTGGCAGGACGACACCCGTTTCGCCGAGAACCTGGTGAGGATGCGCGCCAACACCGGTTATGGGCCGATCCATATCCGTGCCGAGCTGGGCACCCACGGCCTGGACAGTGGCGCGATTGCCGCAGCGATGGACAGCTATGAGGGCGACTGGCAGGAAAACGCCCGCGACCTGGTGCGTCGGCGCTTCGGCGAGGCGGGTCCGCAGGACCTGGCGCAGCGGCGCAAGGCCGCTGATCTGCTGGCCCGGCGGGGCTTCGACGGCGACAGCATCCGCCGCGCGACCCGCTATGACCCGGATGACTGAGACTGGCGGCGCCGGGCCTGATACCCTTTAGGTTTTCGGCGGTCCCTCGCGACCCTGGCCAACGCGGCCGGTGGTCCGGGCCCGCCGGCCCGCAGACTGCCAGCCCCCAATGAACGCATCCGCCAAATTCACGACCTCCCAGATCCGCAGCGACTTCCTTGAATTCTTCAAGGGCAAAGGCCACACCATCGTGCCGTCGGCGCCGCTGGTGCCGGGCAACGATCCGACCCTGCTGTTCACCAACTCCGGCATGGTGCAGTTCAAGGACGTGTTCCTGGGCGCGGAAAAGCGCAGCTACGTGCGTGCGGCCGACGTCCAGCGCTGCCTGCGCGCGGGCGGTAAGCACAACGACCTCGACCAGGTCGGCTACACCGCCCGCCACCACACCTTCTTCGAGATGCTGGGCAACTGGTCGTTCGGCGACTACTTCAAGAAGGACGCGATCGCCTGGGCCTGGGAGCTGCTGACCCAGGTCTGGAAGCTGCCGGCCGAGCGCCTGCTGGTCACCGTGTACCAGACCGACGACGAAGCCTACGCGCTGTGGCGCGACATGGTCGGTGTGCCGGAAGAGCGCATCGTGCGCATCGGCGACAACAAGGGCGCACCGTTCGCCTCGGACAACTTCTGGCAGATGGCCGACACCGGCCCGTGCGGCCCGTGCACCGAGATCTTCTACGACCACGGCGACCACATCGCCGGCGGTCCTCCGGGCTCCCCGGATGAAGACGGCGATCGCTTCATCGAGATCTGGAACCTCGTGTTCATGCAGTTCGACCGCCAGCCGGACGGCTCCCTGGTGCCGCTGCCGGCGCCGTGCGTGGACACCGGCATGGGCCTGGAGCGCCTGGCGGCGATCCTGCAGCACGTGCACACCAACTACGAGATCGACCTGTTCCAGGCGCTGATCCGCAAGGCCGCCGAGCTGACCGGCACCGCCGACCTGGAGAACAAGTCGCTGCGCGTGATCGCCGATCACATCCGCGCCTGCTCGTTCCTGATCGTCGACGGCGTGCTGCCGTCCAACGACGGCCGTGGCTACGTGCTGCGCCGTATCATCCGCCGCGCCCTGCGTCACGGCTGGATGCTGGGCGTGCGCCAGCCGTTCTTCAGCAAGCTGGTGCCGACCCTGGTCGAGCAGATGGGCGAGGCCTATCCGGAACTGCCGGCGGCGGTGGACACCGTCACCCGTGCGCTGCAGGCCGAGGAAGAACGTTTTGCCGAAACCCTCGATGCCGGCATGAAGATCTTCGAGGACGTGGCCGGCAAGGCCAGCAACGGCGTGATCCCGGGCGTTGACGCCTTCCGCCTGTACGACACCTACGGTTTCCCGCTCGACCTGACCCAGGACATCGCCCGCGAGCGCGACCTGACCGTCGACATCGCCGGCTTCGATGCCGCGATGGAGCAGCAGCGCGAAACCGCCCGTGCGGCCGGCAAGTTCGGCGGCGGCGTGACCCTGCCTGCCGAGCTGGTGGCGACGCTCAGCCCGACCCGCTTCCTCGGCTATGACCGCCTGCAGGCCGATGGCCTGACCGTACTGGCCCTGCTCAAGGACGGCCGTCCGGTGCAGTCGGCCGCAGCCGGGGACGCGGTCATCGTGATCACCGACCAGACGCCGTTCTATGCCGAGTCCGGCGGCCAGGTCGGCGACACGGGCGTGCTTGCTGGCAACGGCGTGCGCCTGGCAGTGGAAGACACCCAGAAATTCGCCGGCCAGTTCCATGGCCATGTCGGCACCCTGTCCGAAGGCGGCCTGAAGGTCGGCGACGTGCTCGCCGGCCAGGTCGATGGCGAGCGCCGCGGCGCCACCATCCTCAACCACTCGGCAACGCACCTGCTGCATGCCGCCCTGCGCGAAGTGCTGGGCACGCACGTGCAGCAGAAGGGCTCGCTGGTCGCTCCGGACCGCCTGCGTTTCGACTTCTCGCACTTCCAGCCGATCAGCGCGGAAGAACTGGCACTGATCGAGCGCAAGGTCAACCAGCAGGTACGCGCCAACAACGCGGCCGAAGTCCACACCATGGGCATGCAGGAAGCGCTGGACTTCGGCGCGATGGCCCTGTTCGGCGAGAAGTATGGCGAGCACGTGCGCGTGCTGAAGATGGGTGACTACTCCACCGAGCTGTGCGGTGGTACCCACGTCAACCGTACCGGCGACATCGGCCTGTTCAAGATCACCTCCGAGGGCGGTGTCTCGGCCGGCGTGCGCCGTATCGAGGCGGTCACCGGCCAGGGCGCCCTGGATTACGTGGACGCCGAGGAGGCCCGCCTGGCCGAAGCCGCCGAACTGCTCGGTGGCAGCGCCGCCGACGTGGTCGAGAAGATCCGTGCCCTCGGCCAGCGCCAGAAGCAGTTGGAGCGCGAACTGGAGGCGGTGAAGGCCAAGGTCGCCGCCGGCGCTACCGCCGACCTGTCCGGCCAGGCGGTCGAGGTTGCCGGTGTGAAGGTGCTGGCCGCCCGCCTGGAAGGCTTTGACGCCAAGGCCCTGCGCGATGCCATGGACCGCCTGAAGCAGCAGCTGGGCGACGCGGTGATCGTGCTGGCCGGCGCCCAGGACGGCAAGGCGGCCCTGGTGGCCGGCGTGAACGGCAGCGCAATGGGCAAGGTCAAGGCCGGGGAACTGTTGTCCCACATTGCCAGTCAGATCGGGGGCAAGGGCGGCGGACGCCCGGACCTCGCCCAGGGTGGTGGTGAGGACGGGCCCGCCCTTGCCACTGCGCTGGCTGCAGTCGTCGAATGGGTCAGCCCCCGCCTGTGATGAACCCGGCCGTCCCCCTCCTTGTAGGAGCGGGACGGCTGACGGTACCATTGCGAATCTTTTCCCTTTGTCGTGGTAGCGCTTCTTGACGGAGCGTCAAGCCGGTGGGGGATACCCTTCCACACGGTTCCATGGAGACTTACAAAAATGTTGATCCTGACTCGCCGCGTCGGCGAAACCCTGATGATCGGTGACTCGGTGAGCGTCACCGTGCTTGGCGTCAAGGGTAACCAGGTGCGTATCGGCATCACTGCACCGAAGGACGTCGCTGTGCACCGCGAAGAGATCTATCAGCGCATCCAGCGCGGTGACGAAGCCGGTGGCACCGGCAGCGAAAATTCTGCCGAATAACGCTTTACCTTCGCACTCGATTAACGTTATGATTCACGCCCCGCTGAGGTGCACCGCACCAGACGCGGAGAAAACCCCGGAGTGATGCCCGAGTGGCCGAAGGGGCTCCCCTGCTAAGGGAGTATAGGGTCAAAAGCTCTATCGAGGGTTCGAATCCCTCTCACTCCGCCAGATACAAAGAAGCGCCTGCAGATCCTCGATCTGCAGGCGTTTTTCTTTATGGCCGGTCTTCAGAGCCGTACCGTCACACCGACCTGGAAACCACGCCCCGGCAACGGCGCGATGTATTTCAGCGGCGAGTTGTGTGGACGCGCTTCCTCATTGAGCAGGTTGCTGCCGTTGACGAACACCTCCATGCCGGCGACGTAACTGTTGCGCACCGGAAGTTCACGGCTGACCTGCAGGTCGACCAGGTTGAATGCATCCAGCGGCACTTCTTCGCTGACGTTGCGGCCGAGGTATTTCTGCGTGCCGTAGTACGTGCTGGACAGCTGCGCCCTCCAGCCCTGGCGCTGCCACTGCAGGCTGGCACCGTAGCGGTTGGTCGGCATGTTCGGCAGGTACTCGCCATCGTTGTGGGCGCGCAGCGAATCAGGGTGATCGGCCTTGTTCTTCACCAGGTCGGCGAAGGCGGAGACGTTCAATGTGCCGTATCGACCCAGATCCAGTGCCTGCGATGCGTCGATCTCGAACCCCTTCACCGTGGTGTCGGTCTGCTTCCAGTACTTCAACGGAAGGCGGTTGGCGGTCTGCAGGCCGGAGTAGCCAAGGTAGAGATAGTTCTCGTACTTCATCCGGTAGGCGGTGGCCGACAGCTCGAAACCTCCAATGTGGAACAGGCCGGTCAGTTCGAGGTTCTTCGCGCGTTCCGGCTCCAGGTTCTGGTTGCCTTCTTCCTGGGTCATCACCGAATAGTGCGCGTTGCTGGCATACAGTTCGTTGATCTCCGGTGCGCGCTGCGAGGACGCGTAGCGCAGCTTGGCGGCGAACAAGGGGCCAAGCTCCACATAGGAACCCAGGCTGTAGCTGTTGAGCCGGTAGGCGCGATCCTGCAGTTTCGTGTTGGCGGCATTGCGCGCGGTCCTGAAGCGGCTGGGCTGAAGCGTGTGATCGGTCCGCTCATGGCGTACGCCGGCATCGAACGCGACCCAGCCGAAGTCCAGCGTTTCCTTCATGAACACCGCATTGCTGCGGGTGTCGACGTCAGGCAGGTAGCGCTGCGAGCCGCTGCCGGTGACGTCACGCGACTGGTGGCTGAAGCCGAGCAGGCCGCTGAGCGGGCCGATGCGTTGATGGCTGAGCAGCATTTCGGCCTGGGTGCTCTCGAAATCGTAGTCGTTGGCCCTGGTGGCGCCCAGCCGCTCGCCCGAGGTGTTGTCCAGCCTGGAAACCCGGAGTTCCGCACGCTCGAACCACGGCAGCGGATCGCGCAGCAGGGCTTCCAGCGCGTAGCGCTCCTGCCTGATCACCACGCCCACCGGCAGGCCGTCGGCGTAGTTCGAACCGAATGACAGGTTCTGCATCGAAAAGCCCGGCACGCCATACTCGCTGTCCTTGGCATCGATGCTGACACCGACGTAGCCGCGATCGAAGAACAGGGTCGAGCCGAAGGCCACCTGCGAGTTGCGCGCATAGCTGTTGCCCAACCGGCGGTGATAGTCGGGGGTCACGTCATTGTTGATCTGCTTCTGTACGTATGACGGCGTGCCGGCGACATAGGCCGGGTTGACCGGGTTGATATAGGTGCGGCGCTGCCAGACCGAGGTCGGGCTGTTGGTGTAGAACGAGAAATCACCATCGGCCCAGTCCGGGTTTTCGGTCATGAACTGGTCGATGTAGGGCTGCGAGGCCTTGTTGTAGATCTGCTGGACGCGTGCCTCCTTCTGGCAGCTGTCGGCCAGCGCCGAGTTGACGCCGCCGGTCGGCGGGAACAGGCGGGTGTTGCAGACGGCGGCCTTGCTGTTGCCGGGGATGTCGTAGTGCGAGATGCGCTGGCGCGAGACCTGCAGGTTGGTCGAGAGGTTGCGCTGGTTGTTGAAGTTCATGCGGAAGCCCTGCGCGTCGGCGGCATTGAAGCCCTTGCGCAAAACCAGTTCCATCGACTGGTCCTTGTCTTCCATGCTGCGCGGGATCAGGCCCGAATCGATGTCCACGCTGCCGCCGATCGCATTGCCGCCATAGCGCACGGTGTCCGAGGATTTGTTGACGGTGACGCTGCGCACGAACAGGGGATCGAATGGAATGTTGATGTCGCCGCTGATCGCGTTCATGCCGAGGATGGACTGGCCGTCCTGCAGGATCTGCACGCGATTGCCGCTGAGGCTGCGGATGACCGGGGCGCCCGCGTTCGGCCCGAAGGCACTGTTCTGCACGCCGGAGACGTGTTCGAGCAGGCCGCCGAGCGTGCGGTTCTGGGCCTGCGGATTGTCGACCGTGACCCGGCTGTCGATGCGCGAGGGCGGGGCGGCCTGGACCTGGAGGGTGGGGAGGGTGGGCGCGTCCGCAGCGTGGGCGGTGTGGACGGCGAACAGAATGGCTGAGGCAAGCAGGTGGCGACGCATGATGCGATCCGTGAAGATAAAATGAAATGTTATAACGTAACTATTTGGGTGGACAAGAAGAGGGGGCGGCGCGTGTCGCCCGCGCCTTGCGCGGCCCGCCGATGCCGTGCACGATCCCAGGCGGTGCCCCCGCCACCCGTCAATGCAGTGCCTTCTCCACTGGAACGGAGCAACGTATGAAGCTGTTGTCCGCGGTGTTGTTGTGTGCGTGCTCGCTGCCGATCGCGTCGGCACTGGCCGGGGAGGCATCCCCCTCGCCACTGCTGGGGCGCTGGTCGCTGGATACAGCGACCTCGGCATTACCCGAAGCGCAGCGCCCGAAGCGGGTGGTGCTGGAGTTCAGGGATGCCGGGGGTGGCCGCTGGAGCTCGCACGTGGACATCGTCCTGCACGACGGCAAGACCATGAAGTCCGACGGCACGTTGGCGCTGGATGGCACGCCGGGTGCCTTGTCCGGCACCTACGGCGCGGACAGGGCCAACCTGAAACTGCCGGCGCCGAATACGCTGGTGATGCAGCTGGTGGACCACGGCACGCCGGCCTCCACCCGCATCTACACGGTGGCCGATGACCACGCGACGATGACCGAGACCAAGGCGTTCTACGCCCACGACGGTACACCGATCCTGCAGACCAACCTGTTCAAGCGCATGCCGTAGCGTTGCGGTGTTCACCACGCCCGCGACGGGCGTGGTGAACACGGCTGTCTTACACTGCGGCCGGGTCGCGCTTGCCGGTGTCGATGCGGTACCTGTCGATGGCGTCCTGCATCCGCGAGCGCTCGATGCGGCCTTCGTCGGCCAGGGCCTTCAGGGCGGCCAGCACGATGAAGTGGCGATCCACTTCGAAGAACGTGCGCAGCGCTTCCCGTGTATCCGAGCGGCCGAAGCCATCGGTACCCAGCGCGATGAAGCGCCGGTCGTTGATGAAGGGGCGGATCTGGTCGACGACGATCTTCATGTAGTCGGTGGCCACCACCACCGGGCCCTCATGGCCCTGCAGGCACTGCTGCACGTAGGGTACGCGCGGTTCTTCGGCCGGATGCAGCAGGTTCCAGCGCTCAGCGGCCAGCCCGTCGCGGCGCAGTTCGGTCAGGCTGGTCGCGCTCCACACATCGCTGGCGATGCCGAAGTCCTGCTGCAGCAGGTCGGCCGCCGCTTCCACCTCGCGCAGGATCGCGCCGCTGCCCATCAGCTGCACGCGCGGCTGCGAAGCGTTGTCGGCGGCTGCCGGATGCAGCAGGTACAGGCCCTTCAGGATGCCGGCCTCGGCGCCTTCGGGCAGTGCCGGCTGCGGGTAGTTCTCGTTGAGCACGGTGATGTAGTAGTAGATGTCTTCCTGCTCGACATACATGCGGCGCAGGCCGTCGTGGATGATCACCGCCAGCTCGTAGTTGTAGGTCGGGTCGTAGGACACGCAGCTGGGGATCACCGACGACAGCACGTGGCTGTGGCCGTCGTCGTGCTGCAGGCCTTCGCCCATCAGCGTGGTACGGCCCGAGGTGGCGCCGAGCAGGAAGCCACGCGTACGCGCGTCGGCAGCGGCCCAGGCCAGGTCGCCGACGCGCTGCAGGCCGAACATCGAATAGAAGATGTAGAACGGGATCGTGGCCAGGCCATGGTTGCTGTAGGCGGTGCCGGCGGCAATCCACGAGCAGATCGCTCCGGATTCGTTGATGCCTTCCTGCAGGATCTGGCCGTCCTTGGCTTCCCTGTAATAGCTCAGCTGGCCGGCATCCTGCGGCGTGTACAGCTGGCCCAGGTAGGAGTGGATGCCGATCTGGCGGAACAGGCCTTCCATGCCGAAGGTGCGCGATTCATCGGGCACGATCGGAATCACCCGCTTGCCCAGTTCCGGGTCCTTCAGCAGGCTGGTAAGGATGCGCACGAAGCCCATGGTGGTGGACTGGCCGCGATCGCCGCTGCCCTGCAGCTGGGTGTTGAAGATCGACAGCGGCGGCAGCGGCAGCGGATCGACCTTGGCCAGGCGCGCCGGCAGCTGGCCGCCCTGGATGCGGCGGCGCCCGGCGAAGTAGGCGGCCTCGGCGCTGCCCGGCTCCGGGCGCAGGTACGGCATTTCCTCCAGCTGGTCGTCGCTGACCGGCAGGTTGAAGCGGTCGCGGAAGGCGCGCACCGCGTCGGCGCTCATCTTCTTCAGCTGGTGGTTGATGTTCTGGCCTTCGCCGGCTTCACCCATGCCGAAACCCTTGACCGTCTTGGCCAGGATCACGGTCGGGCGGCCACGGGTGTCCACTGCCTGCTGGTAGGCGGCGAACACCTTCTGCGGATCGTGGCCGCCACGTGCCAGCGCCCAGATGTCGTCGTCGCTCATGTGTGCGACCCGCTCCAGCAGCTCGGGATAGCGGCCGAAGAAATGCTCGCGCACGTAGGCGCCATTCTGCGACTTGAAGGTCTGGTAGTCGCCGTCCACGCATTCCATCATGCGCCGGCGCAGCAGGCCGTCGTGGTCCCGGGCCAGCAGGTCGTCCCAGCCACTGCCCCAGATCAGTTTGATCACGTTCCAGCCGGCCGCGCGGAAGGTGCCTTCCAGTTCCTGGATGACCTTGGCATTGCCGCGTACCGGCCCGTCCAGGCGCTGCAGGTTGCAGTTGACCACGAACACGATGTTGTCCAGCCGCTCGCGGCCGGCCAGCGAGATCGCCGCAAGCGACTCGGGCTGGTCCATCTCGCCGTCGCCGAGGAAGGCCCAGACCTTGCGCCCCTGCTGTTCTTTCAGGCCGCGGTATTCCAGGTAACGCATGTAGCGCGCCTGGTAGGCGGCGGTGAGTGGGCCCAGTCCCATCGATACGGTGGGGAACTGCCAGAACTCCGGCATCAGGCGCGGATGTGGGTATGAAGACAGGCCCTCGCGACCGGCTTCGCGGCGGAAATTGTCCATCGTTGCCGCGTCGATGCGGCCTTCCACGTAGGCGCGGCCATAGATGCCGGGTGCCGAATGGCCCTGGATGTAGATCAGGTCGCCGTCGAAGGTATCGGTGCGGCCACGGAAGAAGTGGTCGAAGCCCACGTCGTACAGCACCGCTGCCGACTGGTAGGTGGCGATGTGGCCGCCGACGTTCGAGTGCTTGCCGGCACGCAGCACCATTACCATCGCGTTCCAGCGGATCATCGCGTTCAGGCGGCGCTCGATGGCCAGGTCACCGGGGTAGGCCGGCTGGCGCTCGGGCGGGATGGTGTTGACGTAGGCGGTCCAGGCACGGGTATGCAGGTCGCCGTGCTGCTGGGCGTCCAGCTCGCTCAGCTGGTCGATGAGGTAGTGCGCGCGCGGTCGCCCGCCGGCCTGCATCACCGCCTCCAGCGATTCACGCCACTCGCGTGTTTCCAGCGGGTCGGTATCGAAGGGGATCGGGGTTGGGTTCATGGCTGTCTCCAGAGGGCGCCGGTCGGACATCCACCGGGGCGACAACACCGGCAGGGCGCACAGCACTGGAGTGGGGTCGCAACGGCGGGGCCGTGACGCGAAGGGCGACCGTGGCGGTCACCGAGAGCGCCAGCCTAGGCCCGCGCGGCCGGCGTCGATAGGCGGCGCGGGCTTGGGTCTCTGCAAAGCCGGGGTTGGCGCCGCGCGCCGTATCATCGGCAGTGCGCCGGTCGTGCCAACCGGTCAGCCCGGGAGCAGGCCGGGAAAGAACACCGGAATGATCGCCACGCCGATGGCCAGCAGGCACCAGGCAACGATGGGCAGCCAGCGCGCCAGCCGCTGGGCGGTCTCCGGCGCACGCGGGCCGGCGATCCACAGCAGCAGCGTCAGCAGCCCAAGCGCGTAGGCGAGGGCGACGACGACCGGATGCACGTGGACGACCCGGCTGGGCGGCCACATCTGCTGCTGGTAGGCCGTGGTGTGCGCAACCAGCAGCAGGAACAGCAGGCTGCTGAGGGTATTGATGGCGGTGCGTGCGTTCATTGGAGCACTCCTTGTGCGGGTCGCCGCGGTGGCGGGGGCGGCAGTCTAGCGGTTGCCCGCCGCTCGCTGAAACGCCCCTGTCATCGACGACCGTCACCCTGCGGGGCTTTCCAGCCTGCGGAGGGTTGGCCGGCCGTGAACAGCGTGAGGATCTGGGAGCAGCGCTACGAACTGCGGCGCCGGCTGCTGCGTGGCTTCTTCCTGCGCCGCGGCTCGGCCCGCGAGGATGCCGAAGACCTGGCACAGGAGGTCTACCTGCGCCTGCTGCGCAGCACCGGCGAGCACGCCGATGCGGTCGAGAATCCGGAAGCCTACCTGTTCACCGTGGCCGCCAACCTGGCGCGCGAGCATGCACGCGCACGCTCGTCGCTGCCGCCACTGGAAGACGTCGATCTGCTGGCCGAAGTATTGAAGAGCGAAGAAGACATCGAAGGCGAGTTCGAACGCGCACAGCGCTGGAACGACATCCGCAGCACCATCGAGCAGCTGCCGGCGACCACCCGGCGGGTGATGGAACTGCACTACCGCGACGGACTGGACTGCCCCGGAATCAGCCAGCAGCTGCAGGTGTCGGTGCACATGGTGCGCAAGCACATCGGCAAGGGGCTGGAAGCCTGCAGGAAGGCGCTGCGCGCCAGGGAGCGCGCATGAACCGGGATCCATCGCGGTGGCTGGACGACGAGGTCGCCCGTGAGGCGGCGCACTGGTTCCTGTGCAATCGCGAGGGAACGCTGGATGCAGCGGGACGCGCTGCGTTGCTGGAATGGATGAAGCGCTCGCCCGAGCATGTGCGCGCCTACCTGCGTGCTCTCGCGTTGCACCGGCAGGTGGGCGAGGCGCTGCAGTCGCAGGTGCCCGGAGCGTTGCCGGTGGCATCGCCGGTGTCGGCGAAGGTCGTGCCCTTGTTCGGCACTGCACCAGCGCCGACGGGCGCCACGCCACGCTACGGCCGCGCGCGCTGGAGGATGGCGGCGGCCTGCATCGGCGTTCTGGCCGCAGGCCTGCTGCCCTGGATGATGCCGAGCGAGCAGATCCATGGCACCGGTCACGCCGAACTGCGCGACCTGATGCTGCCTGACCAGACCCAGGTGCGACTGAACGCGGACAGTCGCCTGCGGGTGCGCATGGGCTGGTTCGGTCGCCAGGTGGAGCTGCTGCAGGGTGAGGCCACGTTCGACATCGCCCGCGACCGCCGTCCGTTCGAGGTGGAAGTGAACGGCCTGGAGATCCGAGACATCGGCACCGTCTTCGACGTGTCGCGACGGCTGCAGAGCACGCGCATCGGTGTGGTTTCCGGCGAGGTCGAGGTCTGGAGCCAGGGCGCGGGCGCCCGCCGCCTGGCCCAGTTGGGGCAGGGCCGGGTGGTGCAGGTCGACGCGCGCAGCCATGCGGTGGAGTCATTGGACATGCCACTGTCGATGCTGCTGGACTGGCAGCAGCGCAAAGTGTCCTTCCTTGACGAGCGCCTGGACGAAGTGGCTGCTGCCTTCAATCGGCACAACCAGGTGCAGGTACGCGTGCTGGATGAAGGCGCGGCATCGGCGCGGTTGTCCGGCAGTCTCGATGCGCATCGCATCGGTGCGCTGCAGGCCTTCCTCGAACGCGACCCGCGTTTCGTGGTGCGGCGCGAGGGCGATACGGTGCGGGTCGGCAGCCGCTGAACCCGTGTGGGCGCGGGCTGTCAGAAAAAATTCATCGAATCCGCGTTCTCCACTTCGGCGGATGCGGGCTCTTACATGGGAGAAGCCGCTGCCGAGTCACGCAGCGGCGCCTGCTGTCTTCTCTCCTGCAAGGACCCGTGATGCGCAACACGCTCTACCTGTCGATCATCCTAGCCCTGTCTCCCTGTAGCGTGGCACCGGCCTTCGCTGCCGCGCCCGATGGCCTGCAGGCGCGCGTGTCCACGCCGATCGCGGCACAGCCGCTGGCGCGCGCGCTGGAGCAGCTGTCGCGCAGTTCCGGCGTCCAGTTCCTGTACTCGGCCGGTGGCGATGCCCGCATCGCCGGTGCGGTGCCGCGCGGTGCCACCGTCAGGCAGGCGCTGGATGCACTGCTGGCCGGTACCGGCCTGGGCTACACCGTGGTGGATGGCAATGTCATCGCCATCGACCCGGCCCCCGTGCACGACGCGCCCAAGCCCGCCGCACCGAAGCCGCGCGAGGCCGAGGCGGTGGTGGCGCCG
Source organism: Stenotrophomonas sp. YJH_SMC_29 (assembly GCF_059371235.1). Classification (NCBI taxonomy): domain Bacteria; kingdom Pseudomonadati; phylum Pseudomonadota; class Gammaproteobacteria; order Lysobacterales; family Lysobacteraceae; genus Stenotrophomonas; species Stenotrophomonas sp. YJH_SMC_29. Next base: position 73,170 of record NZ_JCAFUK010000013.1, read on the forward strand.
ACGCTGGACACGGTGAAGGTGATTGCCGCGCATGAGGTGATCGACCAGAAGAAGACCTCACCGGTGATCAAGGATTCGGTGGTCTACGATGAAATGGACAGCTACGGCGACGAAACCCTGGCCGAAAGCCTGATGGCCGCGCCCGGCCTGAGTGCGGTGGAAGATGCCGGCGAGCCACGCTACGTGACCGTGCGCGGCGTGCAGGCCAATCTCAACTACACCACCATCGATGGCATCGCCATTGCGAGCGTGGGGGGCAGCGGGTCGGGTGAGCGCATGAACAACCTGCAGCTGATTCCCAGCGACATCGGTACCCGCACCGACATCTACAAGAGCTTCAGTGCGGAGCAGGCACCGGACGCGATCGGCGGTGTGATCGACATCATCAGCCGCAGTGCCTTCGACCGGTCCGGCAAGTACGTGTTTGCCGATGTGGCAGGCATCTATTCGACCGCCGAGACCAACGTCGAGCGCAGCGCTGGCGGCAACCACGAGACCCTCGGTCACTTCGGCAAGAGCGCCAAGATGGTGTTCTCCAGCCCGTTCGGCGCCGACCAGGAATTCGGCATCGTTGCGGTGGCCCGCTACGAGCAACGCTCGCGCAACAGCGTCAAGCGCTGGGTGGAGTCGAACTACTACTACAACGACGCTGGCAAGTACCTCACCGACGGCACCACCGGGCCGGACGAAGCCAAGGGCTGGAACGGGCTGCGCGCGCCTGGCAACTTCAGCACCGGCACCTATACCAACTTCATCACCAATTTCGGCGGCTCCGCCAAGCTTGAGTGGAAGCCCTCGGATGACCCGTTCTACGCATCGCTGCTGCTGTACTCGTACCGGTTCTACGAGAACTCGACGATGAACAAGACCGATCTGTATGGCAATGCCAAGTTCCCGATCCGCAACCAGACCGAGGACAGCGGCACCACCCAGATCAACAGCATTTACATCAAAAACCGCCACGACCGTTGGGACCGCAGCAACCGGGGCGCGATCGCCAGCTTCAACTGGGACATCGGCGAGCGTTCGCGGCTGACCCTGCGTGGCGGCCATACCGAAGAGACCTTCCACAACAACCAGGTCTACTGGGGCGTGCGCGCCTACCCCAGCAATCTGTTCGTCGACTACGAGAACGACAGCCACGGGTTCCCCAACGCGGTGGCGGTATCCGATTCCAGCCTGCTGACCAGCTCCGCGTTCAAGCTCAATCCTGCGCAGGCCTACGTCTCCCCCCGCAACGCCAGGGAGAGCATCGACAACCTGCGCGCCGACGTCAGCTACAACATCGACGCCGATGCGCGGGGCTTCGGCTTGGCCGCCGGCGCCGAATACCGCCATCTGAAGATCTGGCAGGACATCGACTTCGACTACTTCAAGAGCAGTGCCACGCTCAACGATTACCTGTATCCGGGTTCGACGCTGCTGGGCAGCGTGCCGGGCTTCCCGCTGATCGACAACCGCAAGTGGAACGAGCAACTGCTGCCGAAACTGGGCAACAACAATGCGGCGTATCCCAATGCCAACTTCACCAGCGACTACAAGTACGTGGAGGACATCACCAACGCCTATGTGTCCGCGCACTACGCGTGGGACCGGCTGCTGCTGATCGGCGGCCTGCGCTACGACCACACCCGCTTCGATGCGTACAGCCCGTTCAGCGATGACGGTGGCACCACCTACAGTCCGGCGTTCCGCACGACCAGTGGCGGCTACAACAACCTGCTTCCTTCGTTGAACGCGACCTTCAAGCTGAGCGAGGACCAGCGCCTGCGCTTCTCTGCAAGCCGCACGCTGGGCCGGCCGACGCCGAGCAACATCGCCCAGGCCACCAGCACCAGTTGTGGCGACGACGAGGAAGGCAGGGGCTTCTGCACCATCAAGCAGGGCAATGCGGACCTGCAGCCGCGCCGTTCCACCAACCTCGACCTGGCCTGGGATCTGTACTTCAACGGCAACAACGGCCTGGTTTCGGTGGCGCTGTTCGACAAGGTGATCAAGGACGACATCTACACCCTGACCACCTTCGAGAACGTGGGAGACACCCGTTACCGGGTGACCCAGCCGATGAACACCGATGAGTCCACGCTGCATGGCGTCGAGTTCGCGGTGGCCAACCGCAACCTGCGGTGGGGCCGCCAGCGCTTCGACATGTATTTCAACGCCACGCGGCTGGAAGGCCGCACCAACTACCGCATCACCGATGGCACCGAGCGGCGCCTGGACCGCCTGCTGTACCAGCCGGACTGGTCGCTCAATGGCTCGGTGATCTGGCGCATGCCGTGGAAGAGCTCGCAACTGCGCCTGTCCGGAACCTATCGCAGCCGGATGCTGGTCGATTTCGGCGATACCCAGTGGCTGGACTCGTACTACGACCCGTACATGACCTTCAACATGGCCTTCAGCCACAAGGTCAGCAGGCACGTGACGCTGAAGTACGAAGCCAAGAACCTGTTCAACACCCAGCCGACCTACAGCACCGGTCCGAACGGGCGCTTCCGCACCGAGATCGACGACTACGGCCGCTTCTTCTACTTCCACATCATCTACAACTGAGGGCGCAGCCGTGGACACGATCAATCGCAGGCGATTCCTGGCCCTGGCCGGCCTGTCCGCCGCCGGCGCCTGGATGGGCACCGCACGCGCGCTGGCCGCGCAGGTTGATGCCACCGCGCTGAACCCGCGCAACCTGCTGGCTTCGCCACGCTTTGCCAGCACACCGTTCACCCTGGGCGTGGCCTCGGGTGATCCGTCCGCCGATGGCATGGTGCTGTGGACGCGGCTGGCGACCGAGCCGCTGGTGTTCGGCGGTGGCATGCCGGCCCGGCCGATGGTGGTCGAATGGCAACTGGCAGCGGATGAAGGCATGCGCAAGGTGGTACGCCAGGGTTCGGCGCTCGCGCATCCCGAACTCGGCCACGCGGTGCACGTGGAACTGCACGGGTTGGCGCCCGGACGGCCCTACTGGTACCGCTTCACCGCTGGAGGCCACGCCAGTGCAGTCGGTTGTACCCGCACGCTGCCTGCGGCCACGGCGGTGGTGGATCGCGTGCGCTTTGTGGTGGCCGGCTGCCAGCACTACGAAGAGGGCCACTACACCGCGTGGCGGCGCATCGCCGAGGAACCGCTGGACTTCGTCTTCCACTACGGTGATTACATCTACGAGGGCGAAAGCCAGCCAGGCCTGCGGAAGATGAACGGCCAGCCGTTCACCAACCTGCGCAATCATGTCGGGCCGCAGACCTACACGCTCGACGATTACCGTCGACGCTACGCCCAGTACAAGAGCGACGGCGACCTGCAGGCCGCGCACGCGTCGGCCCCCTGGTTCGTCACCTTCGATGACCATGAAGTGGACAACAACTGGGCCGGCGCCGAGGACCAGGACGACACGCCCAGCGAGGTGTTCCTGCTGCGCCGTGCGCAGGCGTTCCAGGCGTACTACGAGAACATGCCGCTGCGCCGTTCGGCCTTCCCGCGCGACGGCCACATGCAGCTGTACCGGCGCGCACGCTACGGCACGCTGATGGACCTGCACCTGCTCGACACCCGCCAGTACCGCAGCAAGCAGGTGAACATGGCGCTGCGTGAGGACGTGGAATCACCGGAGCGCAGCATCGTCGGTGCGAAGCAGGAGCGCTGGCTGTTCGATGGGCTGGCCGATGCCGCGCCGCGCTGGCACACCATCGCCCACCAGGTGGCGCTGGGCAACTACATGCGCGAGAAGGACGGGGTGGTGCAGTCGTCCGATGACCAGTGGTCGGGCTACCTGGACAGCCGCCGGCGCCTGCTCGACCACATCCAGAAGGTCGGCTTCGGCAACGTGGTGACCGCCTGTGGCGACGCGCACCGGCATTACGCCAGCGACCTGGTGCAGGACCATCGTGATTCGGGCGTGGTCTCCAGCGAGTTCCTTGCCACTTCGATCACGTCGGGGGCCGATGGCCAGGGCGTGGACGCTTACGCCCGCAACCAGCTTGCGCACAGCCCAAATCTGAAGGCGACCACCGACAAGCGTGGCTATGTGCTGTGCGATGTCACCCGTGATGCGTGGATCGGCGACATGAAGACCCTGGATACGGTGATGCGCCCGAACGGTACCGTGCAGAGCTGGAAGCGCTACGCGGTGGAGCACGGCCGGCCGGGGCTGCAGGAGGCTTGAATCTACCGGTCTGTGCTGTAGAGCCGAGCCCACGCTCGGCTGCTTTTTCGGGGCAATGCGACCGGGGCGAGAAGCAGCCGAGCGTGGGCTCGGCTCTACAGGGGATTCCTCAATCGTGCTCGAACCGCAGCGGCTCGGTGCCCATCGCCGGGTCACTGGTGCCGGGGCGACCATCCTCGGCGCGGCCCGCCAGACGCAGCGCACTCTCACCCGCGCTGACGCGCAGGTCGTACCAGCCTGCCGTGGGTGCCGCGTCCCAGGCCACCGTCGTTTCCGCGCGCGCCGGCAGCGCCAGCATCTGCTCCGGCATGTGCCCGGCATAGGCGCCAGCCCGCACGCGCAGCGGCTGTGCGCTGTCCTCCAGGTTGCGCAGGTGCAGTCGCAGTTGGCCATCCGCGTGATCAATCGAAGCCTGCACGGCAGGCGTCCTTGCCCCACCCTGGAAGTGACGATGGAAGCCGTTCGGCCCAAGCAGCCACAGGTCATAGCGACCCTGGGCGTCCAGCGGCCAGCGCTCGCGCAGCGGCACGCCCGGGACCAGCGTGTAGCGGCGGGGCACCGCCTCCAGCCGCAGCCGGTCGTAGACATGCAGTACGGCCGCCGCACCATCGCAGGACAGCGCCAGATCCACGCCCGAGGCGTCGACCGCCGCCAACGACGCCTGTGGGCGATAGGGCAGGGCACGCGCCGGGCGTACACCGCTTTCCTGTTTCGCCGCCACCAACCCCTCCGGCAGTGAGGGCACGGTACGCCCCGGCAAAGCAGCGGCACGCGCGGCCACTGCGCTGACGTCCGGCAGGCCGCGGACGAACGGGCGGGTATCGCGCTGGGCAAAGTCGAAGGCGTTGCTGAGGTCGCCGCAGACGGCGCGGCGCCACGGCGAGATATCCGGTGCCGCCACACCAAAGCGGCGTTCGATCAGTCGAATGACCGAGGTGTGGTCGTAGACCTGCGAATCGACCCAGCCGCCGCGGCTCCAGGGCGAGATCACGTACAGCGGCACGCGCGGACCCAGCCCATACGGGCGGCCGCGCAGCTCGGCGGCATCGTACTTCTCGTCTCCCGGTGCCGGATGGCGGTGGTACTCGCCCTCGGTGCTGACCGTAGACGTACCCGCCCAGCCACCGTCCACCGGCGAAGGCGGGGCTGGCGGCGGCATGTGGTCGAAGAAGCCGTCGTTCTCGTCGAACATCAGCAGCAGGGCGGTGCGGCTCCACACCTGCGGATCGGCGGTCAGCGCATCCAGCACCCGCGCGGTATAGGCCGCACCCTGGGCGGGGCTGGAGGGGCCGGGATGCTCGCTGCCGGCCGCGTCGGCGATGATGAAGCTGACCTGCGGCAGGCGCCCGTCGATGACATCCTGGCGCAGCTGCGCCAGGCCACGCGTGCTGACCCCGCGTGCGCGCAGCTGCGGGTCATGCCCCGGCGCAGCGCGGTGGGCCTGGCGGAACGCCTCGAAGCCGGCCAGCGGGTTGTCGGTGAAGTTGTCGGCCATGTCCTGGTAGATCTGCCAGGACACGCCGGCGTTCTGCAGACGCTCGACATAGCTGGTCCAGCGGTATGACGCCGGGTGCCCACCCTGTTCGGGAAAGTTGTCGTGCGAGTTGGCGATCACCGGGCCACCAGCACGCGCGTGCGCGTCATTGTGGCCAGTCCACAGGAACACCCGGTTCGGGTTGGTCCCGGCCTGCATCGCGCAGTGGTAGGCGTCGCAGATCGTGAAGGCATCGGCCAGCGCGAACTGGAACGGCAGGTCGCCGCGCTGGAAGTAGCCCATCGCGTGGTTCTGCTTGGCCTTCGGCCATTGCCCCATGCGGCCGTGGTCCCAGGCACGCTGCGCGTCGGGCCAGGTGTGCGGCGTGCCTTCCACCCGCATGTAGCCGAAGTGCGCGGCGGTATCCAGCGGGAAGGGTGCGATCGCGCGCGTGCCGCTCGCGTCGGGCTGCAGCCACAGGCTGCGGGTGCGACCGCCGGCCTGCAGTGCCGGCGCCGGGGCCACGAAGCGATCGCCGAAACCACGTACCCCCGGCAGCGTGCCGAAGTAGTGGTCGAACGAACGGTTCTCCTGCATGAACACCACGATGTGCTGCAGGTCTTCCAGACTGCGGGTCCGCGCCGCAGGCGCGATCGCTGCGGCCCGGGCGATACTGGGCAGCAGCGGGGAAAGGCCGGCGGCAACGCCGGCCTGCAACAACCGGCGTCGGCCGATATCGGTCACGGGCTCACTCACAGGTCCACACGGAAGGAGATGCCGACGGTGCGCGGGGCGCCGATGAAGGCGTTGTCGCGGCCGTCCACCCCAGCAAGATACCGCTTGTCGGTCAGATTGCTCACCACCAGGTTGGCTCCCATGCCCTTCAGCCGCGGCGACAGGCCCTGCAGGTCGAAGCCGATGTTGGCGTTGAACACGGTGGCCGAGGGCAGCGTGTTGACGTTGGCGGCGTCGAGATAGCGCTTGCCCAGGTAACGGCCGGACAGGCCGAAGTTCCAGTTCTCGCCCTGCCAGTCCGCCGACAGGACGAGGGTCTGTTCGGGCTGGCCGATCACCTTGGCGCCGTCGACGATGCCCAACTGGGTATCACGCGCGGCATCGCCACTGCCCAGGTACTTGGAGCGGTTGTAGGTATAGGCGGCGTTGAGGCGCCAGCCGTTGTCCCAGCCATAGCCGAACGCCGCTTCCAGGCCGTTGCTTTCCACGCCGCCGAAGTTCTCGTAGACGCCGTCGGTCTCGCCCAGGTAGTCGATGCCGCTGACGAAGCCGGCCGGCAGGTAGACGATGCGGTTGTCGAACTTGATGTTGTACAGCGTGACCGAGGCGGTCAGCGGCCAGCGGCTGATGCGCATGCCCACTTCGATGTTGTCGGCGGTCTCCGGCTCGACGTTGCGGAAGCGCTGCGGGTCGGTCTCGCCGAGCACGCCGGAGGGAATGGCGGCGAAGTTCTGCGAGAAGCCCGCGAACAGCTCCATGCCTTCCACGCCCGGCGCCCAGGTGAAGCCGGTGGAGAGCAGCGGATCGGACCTGGAATCGGACGTCACGTGTTCGCTGGCGCCGATCACCCGGCGGCGCGACTGGTCGACGAAGAACTGCTTCACGCCCAGGCGCGCGCTGAACGGCCCGAAGCGGGCGACGTCCTCGACGTAGTACATCTGCTCGTCGACCTTGTACTTGTCTTCGAACTGCACCCAGTACGGCTGGTGGTCGAAGGCGATGTCCTGGCCGACGTTGAGCAGGCGGTGCCAGTCGCGGCGTGCCGAGCGATCCAGCTTCTCCACCCACAGGCCACCGCGGAGGGTGTTGTCGATCGCACCGAAGGTCTGCCGCCACTCGACGTCGGCGGTCACGCCCATGCGGTCATTGTCGTAGTGGGTGTGGCGGTAGGACTGCGCGCCCAGCACGTTGCCGGCATAGCAGTCCGGATCGTATTCGGCGGTGAAGCCCAGCCGCGGCGTGCAGTTGGCCAGGCGCTGCGCGGCGCTGCCGTCGGGATTGACGAAGAAGATCTGGCCACGGTTGCTGCCGCCGTACACGGTCTTGCCACCGAGGTACTCTGACTCGGGACGGCCCGCACCGTCATCGCTGACCTGCGCCAGGTACGGTGGCAGCCAGTCGCCACGACCTTGCATGCGGTGTCCGTAAGCCGCCACCGAAGCCTTGAAGCCGTTGCCGGCATCGAAGGCCGCGCGCAGGTAGCCGAAGGTGTTCTCGCGCAGGGCGCGCGAGCCGGAGCGGTAGTTCTGGTCCAGGTAGGGAATGCCGGTGAGGGTGCCGACCAGGTTGTCGCGATCGGGATTGGTGGCGAAGCCGTTCGGCGACACACTGGTGTATTCCGGCTCGTCGGCGTCGTTGTAGGACAGGTAGCCGGTCAGCGTCCAACGATCGAGTTCGGTGATGAACTTGCCGGCAATGTGGTCGTTGCTGGCCTTGCCGCTGCCGTCGATCCAGTCCTGCACGCGCGCCGACGAGGCGCTGACCCAGGCGCGGGTGTGGCCGCCGAGCAGGCCGGTGTCGTAGCGCACGTAGTACTTGCGCGCCTCGTTGTCACCGGCACCGACCACGAAGCGCAGGCGGCTGTCCTGCAGCGGGTCGCTGGTGAGGAAGTTGAGCGTGCCGCCGAGGGCCTCGTTCGAGCGCGAGGAGATATCGGCGGTGCCCTGGCTGACCTCCACCGTTTCCAGGTCGAGGGTGTCGATGTAGCGGTTGGCCAGCGAGCCGCCGCCATAGCCCGAGCCGCCGTTGGGCAGGCCGTCGATGGTGGTGCCGATCTGCTGGGTGTCGCGGTTGGTGACGAAGCCACGCATGCTGATCTGCGTGCCCCACACCGACGAGCCGGTGGCGTCGGCTTCGCTGACCACCACGCCGGGGACTTCATTGAGCGCGTCGTTGACGCTGCTCATCACGGTCTGCCGGTTCAGCGTTTCTGCACGTACCGAAGTCTTGGCGTAGCTGGTGGCCTGGCCGATCACCTGCACCTGGTCGAGGGTGCGGGCCTCACTGCTGCGCGCGTCAGCGGCATCGCCCTGCGGTGCTTCGGCCAGGGCGTCCAGTGCGGGGGCGATCAGCAGGGCAAGCAGCGAGACACGGGGAAAGCGCGCAGACGTTCGCATCGAGACCGGACCTTCAGGGGAGGGAAGCCCCGGAGTGTCGGCAGCGCCAATGACATCGGCATGACGTGACGATGCAGGAATCGTGTTGTGCGACGGCCGGCACCTGCGGCCTGCTTCAGTACCGCGCGTCCTTGGGTTTCGGGTCGCGTGGCCAATCCTTGCCCTTGTTGGCGAAGTCCGGCCGCGGCTGGTTGATGAAATAGCCGGCGATGTCCACCGCATCCTGGTCGGGCATCACCTGCTGGCCCAGTGGCGGCTCGCGGGTCACCGCCGGTGGCATATTGTGCTTGATGAAGCCGGCGGCCTTGTACAGGCGCGCCATGCCGGCGCCGATGTTGAAGCTGTGGTCGCCCCACAGCGGCGGGAAGGCGATGTCCCCGCTGGCGTCGCGCCGTCCTTCGCCGTTGTCGCCGTGGCAGGCAGCGCACTGCACGGCGTACAGCGCCTGGCCACGGATCGGGTCCGGGGTCAGCGTGCTGTCGATGGGCCCCTCACTGGGCGCGGCCACCGTTGCACCTTCTGGCACCGGACTGCTCAACCACGCCATGTAGTCGAGCATCGCGCGCATCTGCGGCGCGTCCTCCGGCAGCGGCTTGCCGTTCATCGAACGCTGCAGGCAGCCGTTGATGCGCTCGGCCAGCCCGATCACCTTGCCCGGACGCGGCATGTAGCGCGGATAGGCGCCGCCGCCGGTATTGAAGTAGTGATTGCCGAAAGGCCGCTTGCCCTCGGCCATATGGCATGAGTTGCAGTTCAGATCGTTGCCGACGTTGTCCGGCAGCAGCCGCGCGGTCTCGTTGAGGATGCGCCGGCCGAGCATCACCGATCCGGCATTGTCCAGGCCGGCAATCTCGTCGGCGCTGGGCGCGGCGTAGTGGCCGACCCATCTGCCTTGCGCATCGAGGATATCGATCGTGGCGGCCACGGCAGCATCCAGGTCCGGATACAGATGACGGTAGGCGAGGGTACCGGCGCCGGCCAGCATCACCAGGGTGATCGCAATGCCGGCCAGCAGGCGGGAACGCGTGCGCGAACGCTTCATTGTGCGGCCTCCTGCGGAACGTAGTGCACCGGCTTGTCGCGCACCACCCGGCGCATGCGCGCCACGTCGACCTCGCTCACCGCGCTGGCGTGGTTGCCCCAGCTGCTGCGGATGAAGGTCAGGATCTGCGCCAGCTGCGCGTTCGGCAGGTGCTCGAAGCCCGGCATGCTGAAGGCCATGCGATCGTGCGGGGTGTGCGGCGTGCGTCCGCCGGTCAGGGTCACCTGCACCAGCGAGCTGGGATCATCGGCGAACACGATCGAGTTGCCAGCCAGCGCCGGATAGACGCGGGGCATGCCGCGACCATCGGCGCGGTGGCAGGCCTGGCAGTGCTCGGCGTAGGCCAGCGAACCGGCAGTACGGTAGTCGCCACTGCGCAGCGCGGCGGTGGTGGTGTCGGTACCGGGCGACCACTGCGCACTGCGTCCCTCACGCGCCGGCAGCTGCTTGAGGTAGCGCGCCATCGCCAGCAGGTCGGCATCGGACAGGTACTGCGTGCTGTGCTCGACTACGTCGGCCATGCCACCGAAAGCCGCAGCGCGATCAGTGCGGCCGGTGCGCAGGAACTCGACGATCTCGCCCTCGCTCCAGCTGGCCAGGCCGGTCGATTCGTTACGCAGGTTCTTCGCGTACCAGCCTTCCAGCACCGAACCGGACAGGAACTGGCGGCTGCCATCATCGGCCATTGCCTTTTCCTGGAAGGCCAGACCGCGTGGCGTGTGGCAGGCGCCGCAATGGGCCAGGCCTTCCACCAGTTCGGCACCACGCTGCTGGCCGGCATCCAGCGCCGGATCCGGGCTGAAGCTGCGCGGGCGTGCGAACAACAGCTGCCACCAGGCCAGCGGCCAGCGCATGTTGGCCGGCCACGGAATCGTGCTGGCGGCGTTGTCCTGCCTCACGGGCTGCACCTCGGCCATGAAATAGGCATAGAGCGCCTCGATTTCGGTATCGCGGGCGATCACGTATGAGGCGTACGGCATCGCCGGATACAGGGGCTGGCCGTCGTGGCGGATGCCGCGGCGAACCGCACGTTCGAAGTCGGCGTAGTCGTAGGCACCGATGCCGGTATCCGGATCGGGGGTGATGTTGGTCGAGTAGATCGTGCCCATCGGCGTCTGCATGCCGAGGCCACCGGCGAACGGCCTGCCCCCCGGCGCGGTGTGGCACGCCGCGCAGTCGGCGGCGCGCGACAGATACCGCCCCTGCGCGATCAGCGCCGGATCGTGGATGTCGACCTGCGCGGTCTGCCGCGGTGCGAACCAGTGCGGCATGCTGCGGGCGATGCCATAGGCGGCGGCCAACGTCGCGGCCAGAGCGAGGGCAAGCTTGATCGAGGTGCGCATGGGTGCACTCTGGGCAAGCACGTGCGCGCGCTCATTGATTCCGATCAATGACTGAACGTGTACAGCTTGCGCGCGAAGCTGAATCATTGCTGCGCTGTCATCAAGCCGTCATCCGCGTGCGATAGATCGGGGGCGTATTGGGGCGTTACTGTCCGAGTCTGTCGGATTCCCCCCTATGACGTGCCATGAAGCGCCTGCTGCTGCTGTTGCTGGCGTGCGCCGGCCTGTGGCTGGCTGCATGCTCCTCCTCGATCAATGCCTCGTCCACCTCGCTCGCCGATCGGCTGATTGCGCCAGGTGGTGTCTCGACCCTGCTTGATCGCCCGCGCATCGCTGCGGCCATCGCCGCATTGCCCAACCGCCACGGATTCGCAGCGGGCCGTGATGGCGTGCCGATCTTCTGGCGCGTGTTCGATCCCGGCGATTACGGCGCGCGCTACCACTACCTGCCGCAGCGCCACGAGAACGGCCTGCCATTGGATACCGGGCTGAGCCTGGCCGTGCCGAAGCCCTTCCGCGCGCAGGCGCCGCGTGGCACCGTAGTGCTGCTGCACGGGTGGATGATGAACGGCGATTCGATGCTCCCATGGTCGCTGCAGCTGGCGGAATCCGGCTATCGCGTGGTCACCCTCGACCTGCGCAACCACGGCCAGTCCGGTGCGGGACCGTCCGGCTATGGCACCTACGAATCGGATGACGTCGTCGATGTGATCGGCGCGCTGCGTAGGCGCGGCGAAGTGACCGGGCCGCTGTACCTGTTCGGCGTGTCCTACGGCGCCGCCACGGCCGTGTTCACCGCCGACAAGCTCGGCGACCAGGTGGCCGGCGTGGTGGCGATGGAGTCATTCGCCAATGCCGGCGTGGCGATCCGCACGATGATCCCGCACCTGATGGGGTTGCAGCCGGACGGACTGAAAGCGCAGGCGATGGCGTCGTACGCGCGCTGGCGCTATGGCGGTCAGGACATCAACCAGGTGATTGCTGCGGCCAGCCGCCGCATCGACGTCGATCTGGACCGCGTGGACGTCGCGCGTGCGCTGGCCGATACCCGCGCCTGCGTGCTGCTGCTGCATGGACAGGGCGACCAGCACATTCCGGTCAGCCAGGGCCGCGCGCTCGCCCAGGCCAACCCGCGCGCGCACTACATCGAGATGCGCGGCGAGGACCACATCACCCTGCCGCTGCGGCTGGACCTGCTGGCCGGAGTGGTGGATGACTGGATGGCGCGCGACGCGCACCCTCCGCACAGTGCCTGCCCGGCCCCACAACTGCCGGCCCAGGGCGAGTGGCTGACGCGAAGCTGAAAAAAGGGGACGGAGGGGATTAAGTCGCATCTGCCACAGGTGTGCTGCAAACGACTTAATCCCCTCCGTCCCCTTTTTCTGTCAGGGCAGTCGGTGTGCCAGGGAACGCGCGGAGGCGGCTACGCCGAGCAGGAGTGCTGCTACGCACAGGAAGGCGAAGCCCAGGCTGGTCGCATGTGCCAGGGCACCGATTGCGGCCGGGCCGGCGAGGATGCCGGCGTAACCCAGTGTGGTGACTGCGGTGATGGCAATGCTCTCCGGCATCACCCGCTGCTGGCCCGCCATCGAGAACAGGGCCGGCACGATGTTGGCACAGCCCAGGCCGACCAGCACGTAGCCCCCCAGCGCCACCGCGTACGACGGGACCAGCGTCGCCAGCGTGAACCCCGCCGCCGCCGTGATGCCGCCGAAGACCATCGTGCGGGTCCGGCCAAGGCGTTCGACGATGCCATCGCCGAACAGGCGCATCGCCGTCATCGCCAGGGTGAACAGTGCGAAGCCAGCGCCGGCCTGATCGCGCGGCACCTGGCGTACCTCGGCCAGGAACACCGCGCTCCAGTCCAGCATCGAGCCCTCGGCAAGGAACACCACGAAGGCCAGCACGCCGATGAACAACACCACGCCGTGCGGCAGCGCCAGCAGAGGTCCCTCGTGCAGGATGCGTTGCGGACGCCAGTGCGGCGCCGACAGCACCGCGACCAGCAACAGCGCCGCCACCGAAAGCAGCGCGGCCAGCCACAGCGGCGTGCCCAGGATCAGCAGGCCGGTCATGCACCCGGCGCCGACGAATCCGCCGATGCTGTAGAAGGCGTGGAAACCGGACATCATCGCGCGCGCTGCATCGCGCTCGACCGCCACGGCCTGCATGTTCACCGTGCAGTCCATCGCGCCCACACCGGCGCCGAACAGGAACAGGGCTGCGCCCAGCGCAAGCGGCGAGGGCGCCAGTGCCAGCAATGGCAGTGCCAGCAGCACCGCTGCGCAGCTGGCCACCAGCAGGCGCCGGCAGCCCAGTCGCCCGGTCAGCGCACCGGCCAGCGGCATTGCCAGCAACGAGCCCAGACCGAGGCAGAGCAGCACCGCGCCCAGGCTGGCATCGCTCAGCCCGGCCTTGGCCTTGGCATAGGGCACCATCGGCGCCCAGGCAGCGGTGGCGAATCCGGGAATGAAGAAGGCGGCGCGGGTGGCGTGCTGCTGGGCACGTGGGGATGAAGGCGTCATGCGCGGTGCGAAGCACCAGGGAGCCTTAATGAAAACGTTTTCAGATAGCCTCGGCAAGTGCCATGGGTGACATCCGGCGACGCATACGATTGCAGTGGGCCCGCAGCGTCACTGGTGATTAACCTCGCGCACGCACAGTGGCCGCACGGCCGGCATCCCGCCGGCCGCTGCCGGAGACCTGTACATGAGCACGACACCGACCATCCTCCTCGCCCATGGATTCTGGGGCGGGGCGGCACACTGGGCCAAAGTGATCCTGGAACTGCATCGCAACGGCCACGACCGCGTGCAGGCGGTGGAACTGCCGCTTACTTCGCTGGCCGACGACGCGGGGCGCACGCAGAAGATGATCCGGCAGGTCGATGGACCGGTGCTGCTGGTCGGCCACTCCTATGGTGGCGCGGTGATCAGCCAGGCCGGCAACGAGGACAACGTCAAGGGATTGGTCTACATCGCGGCCTTCGCGCCTGATGCCGGCGAGAGCCCGGGTGGCATCACCCAGCAGCACCTGCCGGAGGCGGCACAGAACCTGGCGCCGGACAGCGATGGCTATCTGTGGCTGCGTGCAGACAGGTTCCACGAGAGCTTCTGCCAGGACCTGAGTGACGACGAAGGCCGGGTGATGGCGGTGACCCAGAAGGCGCCGCTGGCCAGCACGTTCGGCGATGCGGTCAGCAATCCGGCCTGGAAGCACAAGCCCAGCTGGTACCAGCTGTCCCGCCAGGACCGCATGATCGCACCGCAGAACCAGAAGGCGATGGCCGCGCGGATGCAGCCCAGGCGCCTGCTCGAGCTGGATGCCAGCCATGCCTCGCTGGCCTCGCAGCCGAAGGAAGTGACCGCGCTGATCCTGGAAGCCAGCGCTGCCATCGCTGGCTGAGGCTGCTTCTGCACAGCGCCGAGCGAGCGCCGGTGCAGCACGTAAGCGCCCGCGATGCACGGAGGCACCGCGGGCGTTGTGGTTACAGCGGCAGGTCGAACACCAGCACTTCGGCGTCGTTGCCGTTTTCCAGGGTCAGCTGGGCTTCGTCGCTGACCTGCAGCGCATCACCGGCTTCCAGGGTGATGCCGTTGACCTGCAGCTGGCCACGCGCCACCTGCACATAGGCGCCACGCCCGTTGCCGAGCGCATGGTGCAGCTTCTGGCCGCCATCGAGGATGGTGGCGAAGATGCGGGCGTCCTGGTGGATGCGCAGCGAACCGTCGGCACCGTCCGGCGAAGCGATCAGTCGCAGTTGTCCACGCTTGCTGTCCGGCGGGAAGTGGGTCTCCTCGTACGACGGGGTGATGTTCTCGCTGTCCGGGAAGATCCAGATCTGCAGGAAGTGCACCGTCTCGTCGGCCGAGTGGTTGAACTCGCTGTGGGTGACGCCGCTGCCGGCGCTCATGCGCTGCACGTCGCCGTAGCGCAGCACCGAGCCGGTGCCCATCGAGTCCTTGTGTTCCAGCGCACCGCCCAGCACGTAGGAAATGATCTCCATGTTGCTGTGACCGTGGGTACCGAAGCCCTGGCCGCCGATCACCTTGTCTTCGTTGATGACACGCAGCGGGCCGAAGCTGACGTAGCGGGGGTCGTAGTAGTTCGCGAAGGAGAAGGTATGGCGCGACGACAGCCAGCCATGCTCGGCCAGGCCACGGGTAGCGCTCTTGCGGATCTGCAGCATGATGGAATCTCCTTGTTCGATGGTTTCGATGGGGCGGGGTGGGCCGGAAGCCTGCGTGTTTCCCCGTTGGAGAGAAGTATCCGCTTGCGCCCCGGGTTTGAAAAACGGATAGTTTTGACAGCCATCATCGAAAAATTCGAATGCTCAAGCTCAGCCTCGATGCCCTGCAGATACTGGATGCCATCGACCGCCGCGGATCGTTTGCCGGTGCCGGCAAGGCGTTGCACAAGGTGCCTTCGACCATCTCCTATACCGTGGCCAAGCTGGAGGAAGACCTGGGTGTCCAGCTGTTCGACCGCGTTGGCCCGCGCGCCGAGCCGACCGAGGCCGGCCGCGCGCTGCTGGATGAAGGCCGGCACCTGCTGCGTGCGGCCCGCGAGCTGGAGCTGCGGGTGCGCCGGGTCGCGTCGGGCTGGGAGACTGAGCTGACCCTGGCGGTGGATTCGGTGTTCCCGACCTGGCTGCTCGGCCCGGATATCGCCGCATTTCGAAAGGCCGAGGCGCCGACCCGGTTGCGACTGATCGGCGAGGCGCTGTCCGGCACCTGGGAGGCCCTGCTGGACCGGCGTGCCGACCTGCTGGTCGGTGCGCCGGGCGAGGGACCCAGTGGCGGCGGTTACGTGGTGGAGCCCCTGGGCACGGTGGCGTTCGTGTTCGCCGTCGCACCCGAGCATCCCTTGGCCGCGGTGCCCGGCGTGCTCGGTCGCGAACAGCTGGCTGAGCACTGTGCGATCGCCGTTTCCGATTCCGCGCGCAGGTTGCTGCCGCGCACCGTTGGACTGTTGATGGGGCAGGAGATGCTGACGGTGCCGGACATGGCCAGCAAGCTGAAGCTGCAGTGCGAAGGCGTGGGCTTCGGTTTCCTGCCCGAGCCCTGTGCACGCGCCGCAGTGGCGCGCGGCCAGCTGGTGATCCGTGAGGTGGAGGAACACAAGCCGGAGGAGACGTTCTGGCTGGCCTGGCGCACCGGTGAGGAGGGCGCTGCCCTGCGCTGGTGGCGGGAGCGCCTGCGCAGGCCGGCGCTGCTGTCGGAGTGGTGGCAGGCGATGGCCAGGGGGTAGGGGTTTGGCAGGGCTGCGCCCTGCACCCGCCGTAGTGCCGGCCGCTGGCCGGCAACATTCGAAGCAACAGCAACAGCAGAAGTGGTTTCCTGAGGGATGGCGGGGTGGGGCCGGGTGCGGGAGACGCCGTAAACCCCCAGACCGGCCCAGCCGCTGGCGGCTGTGCGTTCGGGCGCTTGCGAAGCAGTGCTTCGCAAGCAAAGCGCCCTCACCCCTGGGGGCTTGGCCGCGGCTTGCTCGTGTGCGCTTTCCTGCGCACACGGCAAGACCGGGGTTGGGCGTCCTGCCCAACCCGCCCGAGGCATGTCTCGGGCCCATGCCGCGGACACTCCCGCAACCGGACCCACCCCGCCTTCGACAGTTTTCCGCGATCTGTCGGAACGGCGTACTGCTCTGGTAGGTGTCGACCTTGGTCGGCACGGTAGATCCACGCCATGCGTGGATGCTCTTCGATCTCGATTCGAAATATTCGATTCCGATGGAGATTCATCCACGCATGGCGTGGATCCATCAGATCGCGGAAATCTGTCAGAGGTGGGGCGGCATGGATGCCGCCATCGAGCCCCCATGGATGGGTTTACGGCGTGTCCTGCCTGTCCATGCCGCCCTGCCAACCCACGGAATGCCAGCTTTTGCTGTTGAGGTTGCCGGCCAGCGGCCGGCACTACCAGGGGTGCAGGGCGCAGCCCTGCCGAAGAACACACATAAAAAAACAGCAGGCCGAGGCCTGCTGTTTCGGTGTAATGGTGCGCCCGGAGAGATTCGAACTCCCGACCGCCTGGTTCGTAGCCAGGTACTCTATCCAACTGAGCTACGGGCGCCAATTACATAAACTTGTTGTGTTGACTGTGTATGGTGCGCCCGGAGAGATTCGAACTCCCGACCGCCTGGTTCGTAGCCAGGTACTCTATCCAACTGAGCTACGGGCGCGCGGTACACAATCAAATTTTAAAGCATTTCCAGCGGCGGATGCTGAAAACCTGTCGAGTGGTGCGCCCGGAGAGATTCGAACTCCCGACCGCCTGGTTCGTAGCCAGGTACTCTATCCAACTGAGCTACGGGCGCCCTGCGACAGGAGCGGAATTATGCGGATGTCGGCGCGGACCGTCAACAGTTTTGTGAAAATTTTCATCCAACTGAATGAAAAAGCGGTCAGCCACAGCGTCCGGGGCTTTCAGCCACGCGAAATGATCGGCGCGCGTGCCCAGCTCCTGCGCCGACAGCACGCACAGTTGTGCGTCCACGTTCGGCAGTTTCGCCAGCAACGCCTGCATCGATCCGGTCGGCGCCAGCCAGTCGTGTTCCATCAACACCGCCTGCGCGCTGCCGTGCACGCGCGCCATCTGCGCATCGAGATCCTCATCCATGCCGACCGCGGCGTAATGGTTGTTCAGGCCCACGCGCGCCCAGTCGGCGATCAGTCCGCGTGCTTCGGTGCCACCAAAGCCAAGTCGGCGCCCGTGCAGCACGCCCTGGCGCTGTGCGATCCACGGCAGGAAGCGGTAGACCAGCGGCAGCAGCCAGCCGCGTGGTGGCGGAAAACCGCGCCAGAACGGCGAGCCGCTGGCCGCCAGCCACAGCCGGTGGAAGTGCTTCGGATTGCGCCCGGCGTGCACGCAGGCCAGCTGACCGCCGAGGCTGTGGCCGCCGATGATCCAGGGCAGGGCGCCGCCCTCGTGATCGGCGGCGGCCAGGATCGCCTGGCTGCCCGGCAGATCCTGTTCAAGTACTTCGCGGTATCCCCAGTCCTGCGTGCGCGATGGGCGCAGCGAACTGCTGCCATTGCCGCGCCACTCATGCAGGTATACCGCCACGCCCCTGGCTGCCAGCGCCAATGCCAGCGGCAGGTAATGGCGTGCAGCCACGCCCAGCGCCGGCAGCCACAGCAGGCGCGCGAGCGGCTGCGCAGGCACGCAGGCAATCACCTCGTAGCGGTGGCCGTCGTCGCACTGCACGGCGAGGTTGCGCGGCGCCAGGTTCATGCGTGCGGCGCCGCGCCGAAGTGATCGAGGACCAGGACCTCGCTGCGGCCGGGGGCATGGCCCTGCTGCAGGCCGCGCGCAACGTAGTCGATGCCGGCTTCGCAGGCGTTGGCCAGGCTCAGGCCGTTGCACAGCTGCGCGGCGATGGCCGAGGCCAGTGTGCAGCCGGTGCCATGTGCATCCAGCGGCAGGCGGGCGTGGATGAATTCTTCGCTGCTGACGCCGTCGAAGTAACGGTCGATCACACGATGGCCTTCCAGCAGGTGTCCGCCCTTGAGCAGTACGGCACCGGCACCGAGGTCGAGCAGGTCGGAGGCCGCCCGTTCGGCATCATCGCCGTTGCTGATCTTCCGGCCCACCAGCAGTTCCGCCTCCGGTGTGTTCGGGGTCACCAGCGTGGCCAAGGGAATCAGGCGTTCGCGCATCGCCTGCAGGGCATTGTCTTCCAGCAGGCGTGCGCCGCTGGTGGCGACCATCACCGGGTCCAGCACCACGTGCGGCGGCCGATGCTGCTCCAGTGCATCGGCGACGGTGTGGATCACTTCGGCGTTGGCCAGCATGCCCAGCTTCACCGCGTGGATGTCGAAGTCGTCGAAGCAGGCCTCCAGCTGCGCGCGCAGGAAACCGACCGGTGGCACATGCACGGCGATGACGCCGCGGGTGTTCTGCGCGGTCAGCGCGGCGATCGCGGAAAGACCGTGCACGCGATGGGCAGCGAAGGTCTTCAGGTCGGCCTGGATGCCCGCGCCGCCGCCGGAGTCGGAACCGGCGATGGTCAGGGCGGAAACGGGCGTGGTCGGGCTCATCCAGCGATTGTGCCGTGGTCCAGCTGGGGAAAGTAGATCCGCGCCATGCGTGGATGCCTTGGTAGAAGGGGTCAGACCCCTTTTTCGCAGGAAAAGGGACCTGACCCCCAGAGCGCGGCCCTCAGTGCCGCCAACGCGCCCACTGCTGGTACAGCACATAACCCAGCCCGGTCAGGCCGGTCAGCAGGGCGGGGGCGAGCAGGGCGTGGTACTGCCAGCGCATGAACAGCCAGGCGCCGAGGATGCCGCCGCCGAGGAAACCGCTGATGATCAGGCCGCTGAGGGTCAGTCGCCGCACCTGCAGCGGCAGGCCACGCAGCAGGTGGCCCAGGCCGATGCCGAGGTCGGTGAACATGCCGCTGAGATGGGTGGTGCGCACCACCGCGCCGCTGAAGGTCGTGGCCATCGCGTTCTGCAGGCCGCAGGCCATCGCGGCGGCCAGTGCGCCCCAGATCTGGTGGCGTTCGAACAGCGGAATGGCCACCAGCAGCAGCGCTGACTCCAGCGCCAGCGCCACGCCGTAGCGTCGGCCCAGTTGCAGGGTACTGTCCTGGATCAGCAGGCCGCTGAGCATCGCGCCCAGCGAGAACGCGATCAGCAGCCCCCACAGATGGCCGACCGCGCGCCAGTCGCCCTGCGCCAGCGCCATGCCGAGCTGGCTGGTGCTGCCGGTCATGTGGCTGACCGCCTGGTGCTCGAAGCCGAGGAAGCCGACCACGTTGACCATGCCGGCCACGCACGAGAGCGCGACCGCGCCGATCCAGACCCAGGTGGGCAGGCGGATTCCCATCGGCGGGGCCCCTCAGGGCCCGCCGAGGCCGCCGTTGAACTGCAGCTCGCTGAAGGTGTTGCTGGCCGGGTCGAACACCGCGCCCCAGAACTGCGCGCCGCCGTCGCAGACGCGGATCGCTTCCCGCGCCGGGTTGATGCCGCTGTCGTCGGGCAGATGGAAGGCGTTGATGTAGATCAACCGCTTGCCAGCGCTTTCGATGCCGACGTACTGGCGGTCGAAGTCCAGCACCTTCGGCACCTGGGCCTCCAGCGACGACAGCTTCGCTTCCAGCTGGTCGACCTGCTGGCGGCTGGGTGCCCAGTAGCCGCTGACCCGCCCGGGCTCGCGGCCCGGGCTGGGCCGCGAGCAGGTATCGAGCACCTGCGCGGCGATGATCGGGCGAGTGACCACCCAGGACTGGCCGGTGCGCGCGGCAGTCGGCACGCTGGCCGGGCCGCGCGTGGTGGTGCAGGCACCCAGGACGGCGGCGAGGGCGATCGCCGCCGTGGGCAGCAGCAGGCGGGTGCAGCGGTTCACAACACCTCCGAAGCGTAATCGGCCAGGCGCGAACGCTCGCCACGGCGCAGCGTGATGTGCGCGCTGTGCGGCCAGTTCTTGAAGCGATCCACCGCGTAGGTCAGGCCCGAGGTGGTTTCGGTCAGGTACGGCGTGTCGATCTGCTCGACGTTGCCCAGGCAGACGATCTTGGTACCGGGGCCGGCGCGGGTGATCAGCGTCTTCATCTGCTTCGGGGTGAGGTTCTGCGCCTCGTCCAGGATCAGGTAGCGTGACAGGAAGGTGCGGCCGCGCATGAAGTTCATCGAGCGGATCTTGATGCGGCTGGCCAGCAGGTCGTTGGTGGCCTGGCGGCCCCAGGTGCCGCCTTCCTGGTTGTGCGTGAGCACTTCCAGGTTGTCGGTCAACGCGCCCATCCACGGCGTCATCTTCTCTTCCTCGGTGCCGGGCAGGAAGCCGATGTCCTCGCCCACGCTGACCGTGGCGCGGGTCATGATGATCTCGCGATAGCGCTGCTGGTCCATCGTCTGCGCCAGGCCGGCGGCCAGTGCCAGCAGGGTCTTGCCGGTGCCGGCGGTACCCAGCAGCGTGACGAAGTCGATCTCCGGGTCCATCAGTGCGTTGAGGGCGAAGTTCTGCTCGCGGTTGCGTGCGCTGATGCCCCACACGGCGTGGCTGCCGTGGCGGAAATCATCGACCAGCGACAGCACCACCTTGCCGTCGCCGACCACGCGGCTGACGCGCAGCTCGACTTCATCCTCGCCCGGCAGGTAGACATACTGGTTCGGATACCACTCCTCGCCGTCCTGCGCCTGGATTTCGTAATGGGTACGGCCCTTGTCGCTCCAGCTGCGCAGGTCGTCGCCGTGGCGCTTCCAGAAGTCTTCCGGCAGTTCGGTGGCGCCGGTGTAGAGCAGGCTGAAATCGTCCAGCGCGCGGTCGTTCTCGTAGTCCTCGGACACGATGCCGGCGATGGCGGCCTTGATCCGCAGGTTGATGTCCTTGGAGACGAACACCACCGGCAGGTCCGGGGTTTCTTCCTTCAGGGCCAGGATCGCGCCAAGGATGGCGTTGTCCGGAATGACCTGGCCGAAGCTCTTGCCCGCATCGAAATGGCTGGTCTGGAAGCGCAGCTTGCCGGCGCTCTGCTTGCCGCGCAGCTGCAGGCCGTTGGGGCGCTGCAGCGGAATGCCGTCGGCCAGGTTGTCCAGGCCCGATTCCTGCACCAGCTCGTTGAGGAAGCGGCTCACCTGGCGGGCGTTGCGGCTCGCCTCGGAGGTGCCCTTCTTGCCGTTGTCCAGCTCTTCGATCACCTGCATGGGCAGGTAGACGTCGTGCTCCTCGAATTTGAACAGCGCGGTGGGATCGTGCATCAGCACGTTGGTATCCAGCACGTAGATGCGCTTGCCTCGGGTCATCGTCGATTCCTGGTTACGGACAGGGAAAAACCACCACGGCCTGCTGCGGGGCAGGGTGATGGCAGACACAGTAGGCAGTGGGACTCACTTGGACTGGGAGGCCTTCAGTTCGGCGAGAACCGCATCGGCATGGCCGGCAACCTTGACCTTGCGCCAGGACTGCACGATGCGGCTGTCGGGGGAAATCAGGAAGGTGCTGCGTTCGATGCCACGTACCTGCTTGCCGTACATGTTCTTCATCTTGATCACGTCGAAGGCGTTGCACAGCGCTTCGTCGCCATCGCTGACCAGCGGGAAGCCGAAGCCCTGCCTGGTGCAGAAATTGTCGTGGGACTTCACCGAATCACGCGAGACGCCCAGCACGACCGCGCCGGCCTTCTTGAATTCCGGCAGCAGCGCGTTGAAGTCGAGGCCTTCGGTGGTACAGCCCGGGGTGCTGTCCTTGGGATAGAAGTACAGCACCAGCCAGTGGCCGGCGTAGTCGCCGAGGGTGGCCTGGGCGCCACCGGACAACGCCAGTGGCAGGGAGAGGGTGGTGCGGTCCAGGGTGTCGCCGTTGTTCATGAGGTCCTTCTGTCGAGCCTGGGTTCTTTCTACGACAATTGCATGAAACGCCACGCGCCCGTGAGGGATGCGCGAAAAATCAGGAATTCATTCAGAACTTCATCGGGTCCATGATCGCGTCCAGGTTCAGGTGGTCGCAGAACTCGAGGAAATCGTCGCGCAGCGCGGCGATGTGCATGTTGGCCGGCACGCCGATGGTGACCTGCGCGCTGAACATCTCCGCACCGGTCTGCATGGCGCGGTAGCGCGTGCTCTGCAGGTTCTCGATGGTGATGCCCTGGCGGTCGAAGAAGTCGGCCAGCTGGAACAGGATGCCCGGCTTGTCGGCGGCGATCACTTCGACGATGTAAGGCAGCAGGTTGGACTGCGCCTGCTTGGCGGCGGTGCGGTACCAGACCAGCTTCAGGCCTTCCTCGCGCTCGAGCCGGGTCAGCATCGCCTCGAGCTTGGCCACCGAGTCCCAGGAGCCGGTGGCCAGGGCGGTGACCGAGACATCGCGGCCGACCGTGGCCAGGCGTGCGTCCACCAGATTGCAGCCGCTGTCGGCAATGCGGCGGGTGACGGACAGCAGGGGGGACTCCGGATGCGTCGTATAGGCGTTGATCAGGAGGTGGTTTTCGCTCGGCGCGGGGCGCGGGGTGGTGTCGGTCAAGGCGATTCCGGGTAATGCATGCGTGAGTCTGAATGCCCGCCAGAGGCGGGGATCCACCGGTGTCCAGCATACTTGCCCGTGCTTTCGCGCCGCAAGTAACATTCAGGTCGCCCCCGGCCTGTCGTGGCGGGCGTTTTCCCTTCCCAGCCAAGAGCAGCACGTCCTTGTCCCTTTCCGGCCTCATCACCGCGCTGGCGACCCCGTTCCGGGCCGACGGTGCCCTCGATCCCGATGGTTGGCAGCGCCTGCTGCACCTGCAACTGGAGGGTGGCGTCCATGGCGTTGTCGTGGCCGGCTCGACCGGCGAGGCGGCCACCCTGACCGACGCCGAGTACGACCAGCTGCTGGCCAGTGCGGTGGAACGCATCGGCGGCCGCATTCCCGTCATGGCCGGCACCGGCTTGTCCGGCACCGCCAAGACCATCGAACAGACCCGTCGTGCCGCCGCACTGGGCGCCAGCCATGCGCTGGTGGTCACTCCGCCCTACGTGCGGCCGACCCAGGCCGGCCTGATCGCGCACTACCGCGCGGTTGCCGACCAGGGCGGGCTGCCCGTCGTCCTGTACAACGTGCCTGGCCGCACCGGCTGCGACATGCAGCCGGAGACCGTCGCCGAGCTGGCCAGCCACCCCAACATCGTCGGCATCAAGGAAGCGGTCGGTGACACCGGCCGGGTACACGCGCTGCTGGCACTGCGCAGCCCGCAGTTCGCGGTGCTCAGTGGTGACGATGGCACCGCGGCCCGTTCCATCCGGGTCGGTATCGATGGCCTGATCTCGGTGGGTTCCAACGTGCTTCCCGGCGCCTACCGCCGGATGTGCGAGCTGGCCGCCGCGCACGACCATGAAGCCACCGAGTCGTGGGATGCGCGCCTGCAGCCGTTCCATGATTTCTGTGGCGTCGAACCGAACCCGATCCCGGTCAAGGCGCTGCTGCGCCGCATCGGCATCGGCCACGACCTGCGCCTGCCACTGCTGCCGCTGTCGGCAGCGCATCACCCGGCCGCCGATCATCTTGCGGGCGACATCGCCGCCCTCGAAGCCCTTTCCAGCCACTGACCTCCCGTCTTGGTCTGACCCAGGAGATTCATATGCGTCAATCCGTTTCCACCGTCCGCGTGCTGTCCTATGCCCTGCTTGCTGTGGCGGTCGCTGCCGGCACCACCGGCTGCTTCAAGCGCGGCGTCAAGGGCGACTACGCCCTGGCCCCGGAAATGCGTCCGCTGGAAGTGCCGCCGGACCTGAACCTGCCGGCCACCACCGGTGACAACAAGGTGCCGACGCTGGCCTCGGCGACCAAGCCGGCGGCACCTGCCGCGGCTGCCCCGGCCGTGGGCACCACGGGCTTCACCATTGCCGGCGGCAAGGAAGAAGCCTTCGCCAAGGTCGGCACGGCGCTGGAAGGCGTGGAGGGCGTGACCATCGCCAGCCGCGCGCAGCTGCTGGGTTCGTACGACGTGGCCTATGAAGGCAGCAACTTCCTGGTCCGCGTGGTCGCCGTCGATGCTGGCGCCTACATCTCCGCGGTCGATCCGCGTGGCCTGCCGGCCACGGCCGCAGCACCGGTGAAGCTGATCGCTGCGCTGAAGGCGAAGCTGGCGCCGTAAGGGCCGGTCGAGCGGGGGCGGGCCCAGGTCCGCAGCTGCCCGGGTAGAGGCCGACCTGGGTCGGCGCTTCTGTGCCAACCAAGGTTGGCACCTACCGGATCCTGCGGTTGGCGTATGCCGGAAAACGCAAAAGGGCGCCCAAGGGCGCCCTTTTCGTTGCTGCAACGGGCGCTTCTCAGCGCTCCAGCAGTTTCAGCTTGTCCGGCTTGCCATCCCACTCGCCGGCGTCGGCAGGCGGATCCTTGCGCACGGTCAGCACCGGCCACGCCTTCGCCAGCTCGGCATTGAGGGCGACAAAGCCCTCCTGGCCGGCGGGGACATCGTCCTCCGGGAAGATCGCGTTGACCGGGCACTCCGGCTCGCAGAGGGTGCAGTCGATGCACTCATCCGGGTCGATCACCAGAAAGTTCGGGCCTTCGTGGAAGCAATCCACGGGGCACACTTCCACGCAATCGGTGTGTTTGCACTTGATGCAGTTTTCGGTGACGACAAAGGGCATGGGCTGGGGGTGGATCGATTCCTGAACCCGCCAATTCTAGAACAGGTTGGCCCCCGGTGTCGGCGCGGAGCCGAAAACGGGCGTCTGGCAGGCGCGGCCGTGGCCGCCGTTGGCGGCATGGCAGGGCCTGTGCGACGCTGCGCGGCAACCGGCCGTGGTGGCCGGGCTCCCTTTCCAACAGGATCTTCCATGTCTCACGCCCAGCCCGGCGTCGCCTCCCACGGCGGTGAAAACACGGCCTTCATCGTCCTGATCAGCTGCGTGGCCACCCTCGGTGGGTTCCTGTTCGGCTTCGACAGTGGTGTCATCAATGGCACGGTCGATGGCCTGCGGCAGGCCTTCAATTCCAGCGAGGCCGCGCTGGGCTTCGAGGTCGCCTCGATGTTGCTGGGCTGCGCGATCGGGGCCTTCCTGGCCGGCTGGCTGGGCGATCGGCTGGGGCGCCGCGGCGTCCTGATCGTGTCGGCGCTGATGTTCCTGGTTTCGGCGCTGGGCGCCGGCGCGGCCCATGCGTCCTGGCTGTTTGTCGCGGCCCGCGTGCTGGGCGGTTTCGCGGTGGGCGCGGCCAGCGTGATGTCGCCGGCCTACATCGCCGAGGTCGCTTCGGCGCGGTATCGCGGCCGACTGGCCACGGTGCAGCAGATGGCCATCATCTGCGGATTGTTTGCGGCGTTCCTCAGCAATTATCTGCTGGCCCGCGCTGCCGGCGCCTCGACCGAGCCGCTGTGGCTGGGCCATGAGGCGTGGCGCTGGATGTTCTGGATGCAGGCGCTGCCCTCCGCGCTGTTCCTGGTGCTGCTGCTGGTGATTCCGGAAAGCCCGCGCTTCCTGGTGCTGAAGGGCCGCCAGGGGCAGGCGAGGGCGGTGTTGTCGCGACTGTACGGCGAGGCCGCTGCCCGGGCCAAGCAGGCCGAGATCGAGGCCAGCCTGGCACAGGACCAGCACAAGCCGCGCTTCGGCGACCTGCGCAGCAGGGCTACCGGCAGGCTGCGCCCGATCCTCTGGGTGGGCATCGGCCTGGCCATGTTCCAGCAGCTGGTCGGCATCAACGTGGTGTTCTACTACGGCGCGGTGCTGTGGCAGGCGGTGGGCTTCTCTGAAAGCGACGCACTGCTGATCAATGTGCTGTCCGGCGCGCTGAGCATCGGCGCCTGCCTGCTCACCGTGCTGCTGATCGACCGCATCGGGCGCAAGCCGCTGCTGTGGGTCGGCTCGGTCGGCATGTCGGTGGCACTGGTGCTGATGGTGGTGGCCTTTGCCAGCGGCAGCCTGGCCGGCGGGCGCCTGCAGCTGTCCGATGGCATGGGCCGGCTGGCGCTGGTCGCAGCCAATGTCTACGTGGTGTTCTTCAACATGTCCTGGGGCCCGGTGATGTGGGTGATGCTGGGCGAAATGTTCCCCAACCAGATCCGTGGCCCGGCGCTGGCGGTGGCGGGGGCCGCGCAATGGACCTCGAACTTCGCGATCACCGTGACCTTCCCGATGCTGCTGGCCGGCATCGGCCTGGCCGGGGCCTATGGCATCTACGCGGTCGCGGCGATCCTTTCGATCTTCTTTGTGGTCCGCTACGTGCGCGAGACCAAGGGCAAGGAGCTGGAGCAGATGGATGGCTGACGGCGACTGGCTTCGGTTGCGTTCCGTTGGCGCCTGCCTGTCCAGAGTGTGAGGGGGCAGACCGCCCTCTCCAGGACACGCACGGCGTGTCCTGCCCTGGGGGACCCCACCGGCTCAAGCCGATCGCCGGCAGGCGCCAAAGCGACCAGACCGACCGATGCCAATGCGTACCCCGGAAAACAGAAAAGCCCGCACGAGGCGGGCTTTTTCGGTTCCTGCTGCGGCGACTGGCGCTCCCTAGGGGACTCGAACCCCTGTTTTAGCCTTGAGAGGGCCACGTCCTAACCACTAGACGAAGGGAGCGTAACTGTGTCGCTGCCGAGGCAGGAGCGCTAGTATATGCACCTCGATGCCATTGGGCAATCCCGAAACTTCAACCGGAAGCGCCAACATCATTTCCCCTGCTACATCACCGTTCAGCCTGCGCGTCATCCCGCGCGACCAGCACACGATCTCCCGCAAGGACATCAGCCCGAACGCCCTGCGCGTGCTTTACCGCCTGCGCGATGCCGGCTTCGGCGCCTACCTTGTCGGCGGCGCGGTGCGCGATCTGCTGGTCAATGGCCAACCCAAGGATTTCGACGTGGCCACCGACGCCACGCCCGAACAGGTCAAACAGCTGTTCCGCAACTGCCGCCTGATCGGCCGCCGGTTCCGCCTCGCCCACGTTGTGTTCGGCCGCGAGATCATCGAAGTCGCCACCTTCCGTGCCAACAGCGATGACGGCAGCGGCGACCGCGAGATGGAAAACGGCATGCTCGTGCGCGACAACGTGTACGGCACCATCGAAGACGACGCCGTCCGCCGCGACTTCACCTGCAACGCGCTGTACTACGCCATCGAGGACTTCTCGGTGCGTGACTACACCGGTGGTTTCGAGGACGTGCAGGCACGTCTGATGAAGCTGATCGGCGATCCGGTGCAGCGCTACCAGGAAGACCCGGTGCGCATGCTGCGTGCGGTGCGCCTGGCGGCCAAGCTCGGCTTCCAGATCGAAGAGGGCACCGCCGCGCCGATCCCGCAGCTGGCCGGCCTGCTCAACGAAGCCGCACCGGCGCGCCTGTTCGAGGAAGTGCTCAAGCTGTTCCTGTCCGGGCACGGCGTGGCCAGCTTCGAAGGCCTGGAGCGTTACGGCCTGCTCGACGTGCTGTTCCCGGAAAGCGCCAAAGCGTTGAAGTCCAACCGCACCGGCGCGCTGCGCCGCATGCTGGTCGAGGGCCTGGCCAACACCGATGCGCGCGTGGCCAACGACGAGCCGGTCTCGCCGGCGTTCCTGTTCGCACTGCTGCTGTGGCCGGCGTTCTGCCGCGCGCAGGCGACCCTGCTCAAGCAGGGCGTGGCACCGGAAGAGGCACAGCGCCGTGCCGCCGACCGCGTCACCGTGCAGCAGCTGAGCACCATTGCGCTGCCGCGGCGTTTTTCGCTGCCGATGCAGGAGATCTGGCTGCTGCAGTCGCGCTTCGGTTCGCGCCAGCGCAAGCGCGTGTTCCGCACCCTGACCCACCCGCGTTTCCGTGCGGCGTTCGACTTCCTCAGCCTGCGCCAGGTGGCATCGTCCGAGCATGCTGCCGATGTCGAGTTCTGGCGCGACGCGCAGGCGCAGTCCGGACGCGAGCTGGAATCGTCGCTGGATGCGATGCACAGCGAAGAGACCGAGGACGAGAGTGGGGCGCCGCGCAAGCGCCGCCGTCGTCGGCGTCGTCCGGGCGCCACGGCCGGTGCAGCGGGCGAGTAAGCAGCAATGACCCTTGCCTGGATCGGCCTCGGCGCCAACCTTGGCGACGCGGCCGCCACCGTGGGCGCGGCGATCGCCGCGCTGGACGGCCTGCCTGGGACCCGCCTGCGCCAGGCCTCGCGGCTTTACGCGACGCCGGCCTGGGGCAAGGAAGACCAGCCGCCGTTCGTCAATGCGGTGGCCTCGGTCGAAACCACGTTGCCGGCCGATGAGTTGTTGCAGGCGATGCTGGCGCTGGAGCAGCGCTTCGGCCGCGTGCGCGATCCGGCGGTGCACTGGGGGCCGCGTGCGCTGGACCTGGACCTGCTGCTGTACGGCGCGCAGGTGCTCGATCAGCCGGGCCTGCAGGTGCCACACCCTTACCTGCACGCGCGTGCCTTCGTGCTGGTGCCGCTGGCCGAAATCGCACCGGATCTGGCCATTCCCGGCCATGGCCGCGTGCGGGATGCAGTGATGCGGGTGGATGCCTGCGGGATCGCGCCGATAGGGTGATAATGCCCGGGTTATCTCCCCCGGTTATCAGCACATGAGCACCCACGCAGACAGCAAGCCCTGGACCGTTCCCGCCCTGGCCGAGGCCAAGCGCAATGGCCAGAAGCTGGTCATGTTGACCGCCTACGACGCCGGCTTCGCCCGCACCTTCGACGCAAATGGCGTTGACCTGATCCTGATCGGCGATTCGCTGGGCATGGTCGTGCAGGGCCATGATTCGACCCTGCCGGTGACCGTGGCCGACATGGTCTACCACACCCGCGCCGTGGCCCGCGTGCTGCAGCGTGCGCTGCTGGTGGCCGACCTGCCGTTCGGCGCCGATGCCACCCCGGAGCGCGCGCTGGATGCTTCGCTGCAGCTGCTGCAGGCCGGTGCCGAGATGGTCAAGATCGAAGGGGCCGGCTTCAAGGTCGACATCATCCGCTACCTGGTCGAGCGCGAGATTCCGGTCTGCGCGCACCTGGGCCTGACCCCGCAATCGGTGCTGCGCCTGGGCGGCTTCAAGATCCAGGGCCGCGGCGATGCCGCCCGCCAGCTGGTCGAGGATGCCAAGGCCGTGGCCGCGGCCGGTGCCAGCATCATGGTGCTCGAATGCGTGCCGACCCCGGTCGCCGCAGAAGTGACCGCCGCGGTGGATGTGCCGACCATCGGCATCGGTGCCGGCCCGCAGTGCGACGGCCAGGTGCTGGTGCTGCACGACTTCCTGGGCCTGGACAGCGGCCATCGCCGTCCCAAGTTCGTCAAGGACTTCCTTGCCGAAGGCGGTTCGGTGGCCGGTGCTACCCGCGCCTACGCCGACGCCGTGCGCGACGGCAGCTTCCCCGACGAACAGCACGCCTACGCCCAATGATCCAGACCTTCAACGAACTCGGCGCACTGCGCGCGCAGATCGCCCAGTGGAAGCAGGACGGCCTGCGCGTAGCGCTGGTGCCGACCATGGGCAACCTGCATGGCGGCCACCATTCGCTGGTGGCGCTGGCCCGCCAGTACGCCGACAAGGTGGTGGCGAGCATTTTCGTCAATCCGACCCAGTTCGGCCCCAACGAGGATTTCAATCGCTACCCGCGCACGCCCGAGGCCGACGTGGCCGGGCTGGAGCAGGCCGGCTGCGACGCGGTGTGGCTGCCCAGCGTCGAGGTGATGTACCCGCTGGGCGTGGACAAGACCACGCAGATGCATGCGCCGGGTGTCAGTGAAGTGCTGGAAGGCGCCAGCCGGCCGGGCCACTTCGATGGCGTCTGCACCGTGGTGGCGCGCCTGTTCCTGCAGGTCCAGCCGGACGTGGCCGTGTTCGGCCGCAAGGATTACCAGCAGTTGGCGGTCATCAGGCAGATGGTGACCGAGCTGTCGTTCCCGATCCAGATCGTCGGTGCTGAGATCGTGCGCGACGAGGATGGCCTGGCCAAGAGTTCGCGCAACCAGTACCTGAGCGACGAACAGCGCCCCGTCGCGACCACCATCCACCGCACCCTGCTGGGCATGCGCGAGGGCTACGTAGCCGGTCACCCGCGCGAACGCATCGAGGCGGATGCCACCGCCGCGCTGCAGGCGGCCGGTTTCCAGGTCGACTACGCGGTGCTGCGCACCCCGGAACTGGCCGAGCCGACCTTCGACGGCGGTGGCCGCGTGGCGCTGATTGCCGCGCGCCTGGGCACCACCCGGTTGATCGACAACCTGGAGTTCTGAGCCGCACGTGGCTCCGGGGCGCCCGCAACGGGCGCCTCTCACCATCCCACGGACGGGAGACTGGATATGAAGACCCCTGCCACTGACGCCGGCCGCCTTGCCCGGGCGACGATCCTAGCCGTGCTGGCGGCCGGCATGCTGCCGGCGCAGCTGTTTGGCGGCCTCTTGTTCGCGCTCGAATTCAGGCGCACGCCGATGCCCGCGCTCACCGGCGGTGGGCTGATGTTCGGGCTGGGCGTCTGCAGCGCCATCGCGGTGTTCCTGCCGATGGCGCTGATCCTGCAGTCCCGGCGGCCCTTGCGCCGGATCAGCTTCGCGTTTGTGGGGGCTGCGCTGGGCGCGCTGGCCATGGCGGTCCATGAATGGCCGGGTGCGGTCCAGGGGCCGCTGCTGCAGCGCCTGCGCTATGTGGATACCTTCGATGTGATCAGCTATGGGCTGACGGTGTCGTTGGCCGGGGGGCTGGGCCTGGCCGCCGGGCTGGCCTTCCATGCGGTATTCCGGCTGTCACTGCAGGGCGGTGCCGTCCCTGCCGCGCCAGCGCCGCGGGGCGAAGGCGCCTGAACGGCCTTCAGCGTCCTGCGGCAGCCCCCTGACGACGGCCAAGCGGGTGCTAGAATCCGCTCTTTCCTTTGCCGTTGCAGCGCCCCCATGCACCTGTCCCTGCTCAAGACCAAGATCCACCGCGCCACCGTCACCCATTCCGAGCTGAACTACGAAGGCTCGATCGCCATCGACGACAACCTGCTGGCGGCCACCGGCATCCGCGAGTTCGAGCAGGTGCACATCTGGGACGTGACCAACGGTGCGCGTTTCTCGACCTATGCCATCCGCGCCGAAGCCGGCAGCGGCGTTGTCTCGCTCAACGGTGGCGCCGCGCGCCACGTGCAGGTCGGTGACATCATCATCATTGCCGCGTTCGCCAGCATGACCGAGCAGGAAGCCGACAGCTTCAAGCCGAAGCTGGTGTACGTTGATGGCAAGAACCAGATCACCCACACCAACGACACGATCCCGACCCAGGCCGCATGACAACGAACAACGGATTCGACTCGCTGCATTCCCACGCCCAGCGCCTGAAGGGCGCAAGCATTCCCAGCCTGCTCGCCGCCGAACCCGGCCGCGTACAGGACCTGGCGCTGCGGGTCGGTCCGTTGTACGTCAACTTTGCCCGGCAGAAATACGATGCCGCGGCGCTGCAGGCGTTGCTGGCGCTGGCGGCCGACCGTGACGTCGGCGGTGCCATCACCCGCCTGTTCCGCGGCGAGCAGGTCAACCTGACCGAAGGTCGCGCGGCGCTGCACACCGCGCTGCGCGGCGACGTGGTCGATGCGCCGGTGGCGGCCGAGGCCTATGCCACCGCGCGCGCGATCCGCCAGCGCATGGGCGTGCTGGTGCGCGCGCTGGAAGACAGTGGCGTGACCGATGTGGTCAGTGTCGGCATCGGTGGTTCCGACCTTGGCCCGCGCCTGGTCGCCGACGCGCTGCGCCCGGTCACCGGCGCGCGCCTGCGCGTGCATTTCGTCTCGAACGTGGACGGCGCCGCCATGCAGCGCACGCTGGCCACGCTGGATCCGGCCAAGACCGCCGGCATCCTGATTTCCAAGACCTTCGGTACGCAGGAAACCCTGCTCAACGGCCAGATCCTGCACGACTGGCTGGGCGGCAGCGAGCGCCTGTATGCGGTCAGCGCCAACCCGGAACGCGCCGCCAAGGCCTTCGCGATCGCCGCCGATCGCGTGCTGCCGATGTGGGACTGGGTCGGTGGCCGTTATTCGCTGTGGTCGGCGGTCGGTTTCCCGATCGCGCTGGCGATCGGCTTCGAGCGTTTCGAACAGCTGCTGGAAGGCGCGGCGCAGATGGATGCGCACGCGCTGGATGCGCCGCTGGAGCGCAACCTGCCGGTGTTGCACGGTCTGACCGACATCTGGAACCGCAACCTGCTGGGCCATGCCACGCATGCGGTGATGACCTACGACCAGCGCCTGGCGCTGCTGCCGGCCTACCTGCAGCAGCTGGTGATGGAAAGCCTGGGCAAGCGCGTGCAGCGTGACGGCCAGCCGGTCACCACCGACACCGTGCCGGTGTGGTGGGGCGGGGCGGGTACCGATGTGCAGCACAGCTTCTTCCAGGCGCTGCACCAGGGCACCAGCATCGTGCCGGCCGATTTCATCGGCTGCGTGCACAACGATGATCCGTACACGGTCAATCACCAGGCCCTGCTGGCCAACCTGCTGGCGCAGACCGAGGCGCTGGCCAATGGCCAGGGCAGCGAAGATCCGCACCGGGATTACCCGGGCGGCCGCCCGAGCACGTTGATCCTGCTCGACGCGCTGACCCCGCAGGCGCTGGGCGCGCTGATCGCCATGTACGAACACGCCGTGTACGTGCAGTCGGTGATCTGGAACATCAACGCCTTCGACCAGTTCGGTGTCGAGCTGGGCAAGCAGCTGGCCAGTGGCCTGCTGCCGGCGCTGCAGGGCGAGGAGGTGGCAATTGCCGATCCGATGACCCGCGAGATCCTGGCGCAGCTGAAGCGCTGATGCCCTGGTAGTGCCGGCCGCTGGCCGGCATCCAGGTGATGCTTCAATCGTTCATGAGGTTGCCGGCCAGCGGCCGGCACTACCGCGTCACTCGACGCGCTGCCGCGCAGGCGCTGGGTGCGCTGGGTGCGCTGACCCGCGAGATCCTGGCGCAGCTGAAGCGGTGATGCTCTGGTAGTGCCGGCCGCTGGCCGGCATCCAGGTGATGCTTCAATGGTTCATGAGGTTGCCGGCCAGCGGCCGGCACTACCGCGTCACTCGACGCGCTGCCGCGCAGGCGCTGGGTGCGCTGACCCGCGAGATCCTGGCGCAGCTGAAGCGGTGATGCTCTGGTAGTGCCGGCCGCTGGCCGGCATCAGGTGATGCTTCAATCGTTCATGAGGTTGCCGGCCAGCGGCCGGCACTACCGCGTCACTCGACGCGCTGCCGCGCAGGCGCTGGGTGCGCTGACCCGCGGGATCCTGGCGCAGCTGAAGCGCTGATGCCCTGGTAGTGCCGGCCGCTGGCCGGCATCCAGGTGATGCTTCAATCGTTCATGAGGCTGCCGGCCAGCGGCCGGCACTACCGCGTCACTCGACGCGCTGCCGCGCAGGCGCTGGGTGCGCTGACCCGCGAGATCCTGGCGCAGCTGAAGCGCTGATGCCCTGGTAGTGCCGGCCGCTGGCCGGCATCCAGGTGATGCTTCAATGGTTCATGAGGCTGCCGGCCAGCGGCCGGCACTACCGCCTCACCTGCTCGGGTCGCGTTCCGGACTGGGCCGCTTGGCCAGCTTGCGCTGCAGCGAACGCCGGTGCATGCCGAGCAGGCGCGCGGCGGCCGAGACATTGCCGCCGGTTTCGTGCATCGCCTGCTGGATGTGTTCCCACTGCAGGCGGCTGATCGGCGTCATCGCGTCCGGCACTTCCATTTCGCCATCGTCGGCCGGGCCGTCGTCCTCTTCGCCCAGCGCGCGCAGGATCATCGGCACCGTGGCCGGTTTCGGCAGGTAATCATCCGCACCCAGCTTGATCGCCTCCACCGCGGTGGCGATGCTGGCATAACCGGTCACCAGCAGGATGCGCATGTCGGCTCGCAGGGCGCGCAGCGGCTGGATCAGCGCCAGGCCCGAGTCGCTGCCCAGTTTCAGGTCGATCAGCGCGAACGCCGGCGGATGCTGGCGCGCGAGCGCCAGCGCGCTGGCCGCATCCTGTGCGGTCTGCGTTTCAAGCCCCTTGCGGGCCAGGCTGCGTTGCAGGGTGCGCAGGTACAGCTCGTCGTCGTCGACCAGCAGGCCCTGGGGGGAGGGATGAAGGCTCATGGGGTGTCCTCGCGTGGGGCCAGCGGCAGGCGGAAGCCGACGCGGCTGCCGGCCCCCTGGGCCGGGCGCATCCACATCTCGCCGTCGAGGCGTTCGATGGTGGCATGGGACAGGGCCAGGCCGACGCCCATGCCCTCACTCTTGCTGCTGCCGAACAGCCGGCCCGGCAGCACGGCGGCACGGGCGTCGAAGCCATGGCCGTAATCGCGTACTTCGCCGATCAGGTCGTCGCCTTCGATGCGCAGGTCCAGGTCCACGCGTGGCCGGCCGGCCTGTTCGCCGGCATCGGCGGCATTGTTGAGCAGGACCATCAGCAGGTGGCCCACGCCCGGGTCGAGTGGCAGCCGCAGCGGCGCATCGTCGTTGCGATGCAGGTCGATGGTGGGCCGCACCAGGCGCCATTGCTCCAGCACCTGCTGGGCGCTGGAGTGGCTGCGACCCGGTGCATCGGCCGACGCCGGGGCAGCCAGTGCCAGCACGCGCTCGCGGCACTGCACCAGCAGCTCGCGCAGGGTTTCCATGTCCTCGCGCACTTCCGGCTCTTCGCTGCGCTCGGCGACGTCATCGGCGAGCAGGGTCATGGTCGCCAGTGGCGTGTTCAGTTCATGTGCCACCGAGGCGGCATGGGTGGCCAGGGCGACGATGCCCTCGTTGCGGGCGAAACGCTCGCGCAGCGCCGACAGTTCCAGTTCGCGCTGGCGCAGCGCCAGCGCCAGCCGGGTGGAGAAGGTCAGCACCACCGCAGCGGAGATCAGGAAGTTGGCGACCACGCCCCAGCGGTTGAGGTCCTGCGCACGGAAATAGCCATCCGGCAGCGGCTGGCCGAAGATGCCGCTGGCGGCGTAACCGAGCAGGCAGGCCAGGGCGACCGCCAGTGCCCAGCGCAGGGGCAGGGCGAACGCCGCCAGCGCGATCAGGATCAGGAACAGCGAACTGAACGGGTTGGCCATGCCGCCACTCCAGCCCACCATCCAGGTCAGGATGATCACGTCCACCAGGATGTGGCCGAATGCGGTCAGCGGCGCGGTGTCGGCCGCTTCCGGGCGCAGCTGGGTGTAGATGTTGAACAGGGCAAGCACGGCCACACCCGCCCACAACGGCTGCTGCGGCAACGGCAGGCCCAGCACCCAGGTGGCGACCAGGATGGTGGCGGCCTGGCCACCTACGGCAAGCCAGCGCAGGCTGCACAGGGTGCGGAGAAACGGGGCGTCGGGACCGGTCATGCATGCCCATCGTATGCGTTCAGGCGTGCACGTGCCTGCGACAATCGGCCGCAGCCGTGCCGCCGGCTGAATGCGAGTCACCCGGAATGCAGGGCCGGGCGCTAGAATGCCCGCATGCACGACGCCGTCACCCGCCCGACTCCCCCTTCCGATGCCACCGCCTGGCCCCGTCGCCAGACCCACGCCGTCCAGATCGGCGGGGTCACTGTAGGCGGAGGCAAGCCGGTGGTGGTGCAGTCGATGACCAACACCGATACCTCCGACGTGGCCTCCAGCGTGAAGCAGGTGGCCGAGTTGTGGCGTGCCGGCTCGGAGATGGTGCGGTTGACCGTCAATACCGTGGAAGCGGCTGCGGCGATCCCGCGCATCGTCGACAAGCTGGCGATGATGGGCATCGATGTGCCGCTGATCGGTGACTTCCATTACAACGGCCACCAGCTGCTGACCGCCGAACCGGCGTGTGCCGAAGCGCTGGCCAAGTACCGCATCAACCCGGGCAACGTCGGCTTCGGCAAGAAGAAGGACCTGCAGTTCGCCCAGTTGATCGAGTTCGCGATCCGCTACAACAAGCCGGTACGCATCGGCGCCAACTGGGGGTCGCTGGACCAGGCCCTGGCAGCGAAGCTGATGGACGAGAACAACCTGCGCGCGCAGCCCTGGGATGCCGGTCGCGTGCTGCGCGAGGCGCTGATCCGTTCGGCGCTGGATTCGGCCGAGCAGGCGGTGGAGCTGGGCCTGCCGCGCGACCGCATCGTGCTGTCGGCCAAGGTCAGCGGCGTGCAGGAACTGATCGCGGTGTACCGCGACCTGGCCCAGCGCTCCGACTTCGCCCTGCACCTGGGCCTGACCGAAGCCGGTATCGGCAGCAAGGGCATCGTCGCCTCGTCGGCGGCGCTGGGCGTGCTGCTGCAGGAAGGCATCGGCGACACCATCCGCATCTCGCTGACCCCGGAGCCGGGCCAGTCGCGCACGCAGGAGGTGATCGTCGCCCAGGAACTGTTGCAGACCACGGGCCAGCGCGCTTTCACGCCGTTGGTCACCGCCTGCCCCGGTTGCGGCCGCACCACTTCCGAGTTCTTCCAGGAACTGGCCAAGGTGGTGCAGAACCACGTGCGCGAGAAGATGCCGCTGTGGAAGGTCCATCACCCGGGGGCGGAGAACATGACCTTGGCGGTGATGGGCTGCATCGTCAACGGGCCGGGCGAGTCGCGCCATGCCAACATCGGCATCTCGCTGCCGGGCACGGGTGAAACGCCGGCGGCGCCGGTGTTCGTCGATGGCGAGAAGAAGGTGACCCTGCGCGGCGACAACATCGCCCAGGAGTTCGTCGCCCTGATCGACGATTACGTCGAACGCACGTATGTCCGAAGCGCCGGATAAGCCTGCGATCCTCGCCGCGCCGGAGTCCGCCTCCGGCTTCCGCCACTGGATGGCGCGCAATGCGTGGCGCCTGGTGCTGCTGTTCGGTGGCGTGCTGCTGCCGCTGGCCGGCTTCGTCGCCCTGGCCGACGAAGTCCACGAGTTTGAATCGTTCCATTTCGATGCGCCGCTGCTGTGGCAGATGCATGGCCTGCATTCGCCGCTGCTGGACCGCTTTTTCGTGCTCATTTCCAGGCTGGGCTACGAATGGTTCCTGATTCCGGCCGACGTGCTGATCATCGGCGTGCTGCTGGCCTGTCGGCGGTGGCGGGAGGCCACGTTCGTGGCGGTCAGCTTCGTGGGCTCGGCGCTGCTGAACATGGGCAGCAAGCAGTTCTTCCAGCGCGAACGGCCCAGCCTGTGGGAATCGATCGCGCCCGAATCGACGTTCAGCTTCCCCAGCGGCCACGCGATGGGCTCGATGACCCTGGCTGCGACCCTGGTGCTGCTGGCCTGGAACACCCGCTGGCGCTGGCCGGTGCTGCTGCTGGCGCCCGCGTTCAGCCTGCTGGTCAGCGTCTCCCGGGTCTATCTGGGGGTCCATTACCCCTCGGACATCCTGGCCGGATGGTGTGCGGCGCTGGTTTGGGTGGTAGGGTGCTATCTGGTCATGTTCAGTCGCCGGCATCCTTGGCGACGTCACGATTCGCCGCCAGCGACGGCCAGCGAAGCATCACCACAGGGGGATTGACGTGGATGACCCCTCCGGGGCGTCTACGTAATAGATCAGTTGTTTCGTTACTGCAGGTTCTGCAAGACAGGGGACAAGCACAACGCGCGGTACTGTGATGCGCAAGGCAGAATGCCCGGTTCGCTTCCCGAACGCGCTTGCAGGGGTATCGGCGCCCTGCCTAGCTTGACCTGCAATGGCCGCATTCGAAGAGGTACGTGGATGACGATTCGAGTCTACCTGGTGGATGACCACGCGCTGGTCCGGACCGGGATGAAGATGATCCTGTCGGGGGAGACCGACATCGAGGTGGTGGGCGAAGCCGAGACCGGCGAAGACGCGCTGCGTGACGTCCGCCAGCTGCTGCCTGACGTGGTGCTGTGCGACCTGCACCTGCCCGGCGTGAGTGGCATGGAGGTGACCGAGCGTATCGTCCGCAGCCACCGCAACACCCGCGTGGTGATCGTGTCGGTGCTGGAAGACGGTCCGCTGCCGAAGCGTCTGCTCGAAGCGGGCGCTGCGGGCTACATCGGCAAGGGCTGCGATGCACAGGAGCTGCTGCGCGCGGTGCGCGATGTGGCCATGGGCCGGCGCTACCTGGGCACCAGCATCGCGCAGAACCTGGCCCTGTCGACCGTGGAGGGCAACGGTTCGCCGTTCGACAACCTGTCGCCGCGCGAACTGGAGGTTGCATTGCTGCTGACCCAGGGCCTGCGCCAGGAAGACATCGCGCGGCGCCTGAGCCTGAGTGCGAAGACGGTGAACACGCACAAGGCGCGACTGTTCGAGAAGATGGGGATCCACGACAACATCGCACTGGCGCGCATGGCCAGCCAGTACGGCCTGGTAGATCCGGCACGGCCGTTGTAAGGGATTCGGCCAACGGCTGAGCCCCTCGCGGTGGTGGTGCGGTTGGATTTGTGGGGTTGGCCCTGCGGAGGGACCGCGCAGGGGACGCCGTGAATCCATCCCTGGAGGCTCGGGCGCGCCATCCATGGCGCTTACGCCCCTGCGCAATCCCTCCGCAGGGCCACGGACAGGTTCCGTGCGCCGCCACCGCGGAACGAAGAAGGAAGAGCAGGAGCGGGTCGCGCGCTGCGCGCGCTCGCAGCCTGGGGTCGGATCCTTTCCCGGCGGGAAAGGGCTCTGACCCCGATCTTCATGTCAGTGGCCGCGTACGCGCTTGATGATCTTCGCGGCGTCGGCAGCGCTGGCGCGCACCTTGTCCCACTGGCCGTCGGCGATCCAGTTGCCCGGTACCATCCACGAACCCCCGATGCAGACGACGTTCTTCTGCTCGAGGTACTCGGCGGCGGTGTTCTCGGTGATGCCGCCGGTCGGGCACAGCTTGAGGTCCGCCACCGGGCCGGCCAGTCCCTTGATCATCGCCAGCCCGCCCACGGCGGTGGCCGGGAACAGCTTGCACACGCGGAAGCCACGCGCATACAGCGACAGCAGTTCGGTCGGCGTGGCCGCACCCGGCACCACCGGCAGCGGTGCAGCCGCCAGCGCATCGGCCAAGGCCGGCGGCGTACCCGGGGTCACCAGGAAGTCCGCACCTGCATCGATCGACTGCTGCATCTGCTCCACGGTCAGCACCGTACCGGCACCCACCACCACGTCCGGCAGCTCGCGCTTGAGCATCGCCAGCGCGTCCATCGCCACCGGCGTACGCAGCGTCAACTCGATCGCCGGCAGGCCACCTTCCAGCAACGCCGCACTGACCGCACGCGCCTGGTCCAGCGTATGAACCGTCACCACCGGCAGGATGCCCGCCGCATGCAACAGCTCCGCCGCCTTCACCTGATGTTGTTCGATACCCATAGCTCTGCTTCTGCCTTTGCTTCCGAATTTGATTTTCAGTGATCACTTCGCGGCGCGAGGGCGCCATGAAACCGTCCGGAGGCGGCGGCTAGCCCCCGCCAGGACCGTTCGCGCCATGGATGGCGCGACCGAGCCCCCATGGATGGGTTCACGGCGTGTCCTGGTGGGGGCTAGCCGCCGCCTCAACCAGGACACTTGCCGCCCACGCACGCCCGCAACGCTCTCCAACCCTCAGGCGTCTTTTGCCTCATGCGGCGCCGCCGCCGCTGCGGCATCGTGCCCCAACTCGTACTCCGCGTCGTATTCCCACGGCCCGCCATCGGCCGCCGCCGGACCGCACGAAATCGAAATCGCGCCCTGGTCGGCCGGCCCCACCACGCGCCGGTTGACCGCGAACAGATTGCGGCCCAGGTCATGTGCCGCCGGTGCGGTGTTCGGTGCCAGTGGCCGTGCCGCCCACTCCGCCGCATCCACCAGCACCTCCAGGGTGCCGGCTTCGCCATCGAGGCGGATCATGTCGCCCTCGCGGACCTTGGCCAGCGGACCGCCACGCGCGGCTTCCGGCGTCACGTGGATGGCCGCCGGGATCTTGCCCGAGGCGCCGGACAGGCGGCCGTCGGTGACCAGCGCCACGCGCCGGCCCTGGTTCTGCAGCAGCCCCAGCAGCGGCGCCAGCGAATGCAGCTCCGGCATGCCGTTGGCGCGCGGCCCCTGGTAGCGCACCACCGCCACGAAGTCCTGCGGCAGCAGGCCACCGGCATGCAGCTTGTTCAGCACCTGCGGCGCATCGACCACCACCGCCGGTGCCTCGATCGTGCGGTACTGCGGCTTCACCGCCGACAGCTTGATCAGCGACTTGCCCAGGTTGCCGCGCAGCAGGCGCAGGCCACCCTGGTGCTCGAACGGGTTGTCGACGCCGCGCACCACCTCGTCATCGGCGCTGCGTTCCAGGCCCGGCAGATAGACCAGCTGGCCGTCGCGCAGTTGCGGCTCGCGCGCATAGTCGGCCATGCCGCCACGCGCGACGCTGATCAGGTCACCGTGCATCAGGCCCGCCTTGATCAGCTCGCCGAACACGAACGCCGGGCCGCCGGCGGCCGCGAAACGGTTCACGTCGGCCTCGCCGTTCGGATAGACGCGGGCCAGCAGCGGGATCAGCTGCGACAGTTCGTCGAAGTCATCCCAGGTCAGTACGATGCCTGCCGCTCGCGCCACCGCGATCCAGTGGATGGTGTGGTTGGTCGAACCGCCGGTGGCCATCAGCGCGATGACCGCATTGATGATCGCGCGCTCGTCGATGATCCGGCCCAGTGGGCGGAAGTCATCCCCCAGCGCAGTGATCTCCAGTGCGCGCTCGGTGGCTTCGCGGGTCAGCGCATCGCGCAGCGGCGTGCCCGGATTGACGAACGACGCCCCCGGCAGCTGCACGCCCATCGCCTCCAGCAGCACCTGGTTGGAGTTGGCCGTGCCATAGAAGGTGCAGGTGCCGGCGCCGTGGTACGACGCAGATTCCGCTTCCAGCAGCTCTTCGCGGGTGGCTTCACCTGCGGCGTAGCGCTCGCGTACCTCGGCCTTCTGCTTGTTGGGGATGCCCGGGGTCATCGGGCCGGCCGGTACGAACACCGCCGGCAGGTGGCCGAAGGCCAGCGCACCGATCAGCAGGCCCGGCACGATCTTGTCGCAGACACCGAGGTAGACGGTGCTGTCGAACATGTCGTGGCTGAGCCCGATCGCGGTGGCCTGCGCGATCACATCGCGCGAGAACAGCGACAGTTCCATGCCGCCGCGGCCCTGGGTAACGCCGTCGCACATCGCCGGCACGCCGCCGGCCACCTGCGCGGTGGCCCCCAGCTCGCGGGCGATCTCACGGATCTGTTCGGGATAGGTCTCGAACGGCTGGTGCGCCGACAGCATGTCGTTGTAGGCGGTGATGATGCCGAGGTTCGGTGTCACCCCGCCGCGCAGGCGGCTCTTGTCGGTGCCGCCACAGGCGGCGAACCCGTGGGCGAGGTTGCCGCAGCTCAGGCGGCTGCGGAACGGGCCGTCACGCAGCGAGGCGTCGATCGCGGCCAGGTAGGCGGCGCGCGAGGCGGCGCTGCGGCGGATGACGCGCTCAGTGATGGCTTGCAGTTGCGGATGGAGGCTCATTGGCTACCGGCGTTCGAGGTGGCGAGAGGCAAGCGGCGGCAGGGCACCGCCGCCGACGTCAATCAGCCCAGTGGACGCGCAGGCGCGCGCCGTCCAGGTTGATCGCATTGAGGATCGGGTACTGCTGGGCGTCGTTGCTGTCCAGCGCCTGGCGCAGCACCTGCAGCTTCTGCTTTCCCCGCAGCAGCAGCAGGCGCTGGCGGCACTGGCGCAGGCCATGCGGGGTCAGGGTGATGCGCAGTGGCCACTGGTTCGCCCCGGGGCAGCCGGTGGCGTCCAGCGCGGCATAGGGCAGGGTGCTTTCCAGTGCGCGGGCCAGGTCCTTCGAGCCCGGGAACAGCGAGGCGGTGTGGCCGTCGTTGCCCATGCCCAGTGCCACCAGGCTCGGCGGCTGGCTGTGCTGGGCCTGCAGGTTGGCGGTGTATACGCATTCGGGCAGCGGCTTGCCGATCCGCACCAGCGGATCGAAGTGGGCGCCCTCGGCACGCTTGAGCAGGTTTTCGCGCACCAGCCAGGCGTTGCTGTCGCGATCCTGTGGCGACAGCCAGCGTTCGTCGGCCAGGCTCACTTCCACCCGGTCCCAGTGCACGTCCAGCTCGGCCAGCGCCTGGTAGACCGGCGCCGGCGTGGTGCCGCCGGACAGCAGGATGCGGGCGCGCCCCACCTCGTTGATGTCGTGGTTGAGCGTCTGCGCCATCTCGGCGGCCACCGCCTCGATCCAGCCATCGGCATCGCCGTGCGGGATGAACTCGATGCGGTCGTCGTGGAGGGTAGGGGTCATGCGGCAACTCCTGGTGCGTCACGTTCGGCGTCGGCGGCATAGGCAGCGGCGCCCAGCAACCCGGCATGCGGATGCATCACGGCCAGCGAAGGAACCCGCGCCATGATGGAAGAGAACCGGCCCTTGTGCTCGAAGCGCTGGCGGAATCCCGAGTGCTGCAGCGAATCGAGCATCTTCGGGGTCAGGCCGCCGGTCAGGAACACGCCATCCCACGCACCCTGGGTCAACACCAGGTCGCCGGCGATGGCACCGAACACGGCACAGAACACATCCACGGTGCGCATGGCCTGGGGATCACCGTGCAGGGCGCGGGCGGTCACGTCCACCGGCTGCAGCTGGCCGGGGTCGATGCCGGCCATCTCGCACACCGCGCGATGGATGTTGACCAGGCCGGGGCCACAGATCAGGCGCTCGTTGGAGACGCGGCCGAACTGCTCGGACAGGATCTCCAGGATGCGGATCTCTTCCGGGGTTCCCGGCGGGAAGCTGACATGGCCGCCTTCGGTTTCCAGCGGATAGCAACGGCCGTGGCGCATGATCAGGCCGCCGACGCCGAGCCCGGTACCGGGCCCGATCACCGCGTAGTTGCGTGGCTGGCCGGGCTTGCCCGGTACCCAGGCAGCCCCGCCGACCTGGACCACGTCGTCGGGCTGAAGCAGCGAAATCGCCATCGCCTGCGCGGCGAAATCGTTGATCAGGTGCAGCTCGTCGAAACCGAGCATCGCGGCGGTACGGCTGCGCGAGATCACCCACGGATGGTTGGTGATGCGCGCTTCGTCACCATCGACGCGCCCGGCCACGGCGAACACGCCGCGGCTTGCGCTGGCGCCGATCTGTTCCAGGTGGTGGCGCGCCGCGTCACCGAGCGATGGGAACTCCGCCACCGCGTATTCGCGGATGCTGTCCTTCCGCAGCGGCGCGTCCTGCGAGGTGTCGGCCAGGGCGAAGCGGGCGTTGGTGCCGCCGATGTCGGCAACCAGCACCGGCTGCGAGGTGGCACTCATGCCGACGCTCCGCTGTCCGGCGCGTCCACGCCCTGCGGCAGGAACTCGCCCGCATTGCTCGGGCCCCACTGGCCGGCGGGATAGGGTTCCAGCGGCAGCTTGGCCTCCTTCCAGGCGTCGGCGACGCTGTCGATCCACGCCCACGCCGCCCGAACTTCGTCGTCGCGCACGAACAGCGTGTGGTTGCCGTTGAAGGCATCCAGGAACAGGCGTTCGTAGGCGATGCGGCGGTGCAGGCCGGTCGGCACCGACAGTTCCAGTTCCAGCGGATGCAGTTCCAGCGCGCCCCATTCCGGGCCGGCCAGGCTGCTCATCAGGCCCAGTTCGATGTTCTCCTGCGGCTGCAGCTGGAACACCAGGCGGTTCGGTGCGGCCTGCGCGCGCTGCGGGCGCTCGAACAGCCAGTGGGTGACCGGCTTCAGCGTGACCACCACGCGGGTGGTGCGCTCGGGCAGACGCTTGCCGGTGACCAGGTGGAACGGCACGCCGCTCCAGCGCCAGTTGTCGATGTGCGCGGTGACGCCGGCGAAGGTTTCCACGTCGCTGCCTTCCGGCGGCTGGTAGGCCTGCGCCGGCTGGCCGTTGATGGTGCCGGCGGTGTAGCGGCCGCGGATGCTGTCACGCGCGGCGTGCCTGGCATCGAGCGGGCGCAGGGCGCGCAGCACCTTGACCTTCTCGTCGCGGATGCGGTCGGCTTCCAGCGAGGCGGGTGGTTCCATCGCGACCATGCACAGCAGCTGCAGGATGTGGCTCTGCACCATGTCGCGCAGCGCGCCGGAGCGCGCGTAGT
The DNA here is from genome assembly GCF_059371235.1 of Stenotrophomonas sp. YJH_SMC_29. Taxonomy (NCBI): domain Bacteria; kingdom Pseudomonadati; phylum Pseudomonadota; class Gammaproteobacteria; order Lysobacterales; family Lysobacteraceae; genus Stenotrophomonas; species Stenotrophomonas sp. YJH_SMC_29. The sequence goes on from NZ_JCAFUK010000013.1 coordinate 117,610, forward strand.
ACGCGTCACGGCCGTCCACGCCCTCGCTCTCGGCCACCAGGATGTGCACCGATTCGATGTAGTTGCGGTTCCATACCGCTTCCAGCAGCGTGTTGCCGAAGCGCAGCGCGATCAGGTTCTGCACCGCGGCCTTGCCCAGGTAGTGGTCGAGGCGGAACACGCGGTCCTCGTCGATCCACTGGCCGATGGTGCTGATGATCTCCTCGGCGCTCTCGCTGTCGCTCCCGATCGGCTTCTCCAGCATCAGCCGTGCCGGCGCGGCGAGCGCGCCGCCCTTGGCCAGGCCTTCGCAGGTGGAGATGTACAGGCCCGGCGGAATGGCCAGGTAGCTGACGCACTTGCGGTGCACCAGGTCGGCGACCGCGGCGGCGACCGAGTCGACGTCGCGCAGGTCCACCGAGCGGTAGTCGATGCGGCGCAGCAGGGCGCCGATGTCGTCCTGCGTGGCCATCGGCATGGCCTGCTGCAGGCGCGGCCGCAGGATGTCATGGAAGGCTTCGGTGTCATGCCCGGACAGGGCCAGCGCACGGATGCGGAAGTCCTCCGGCAGCAGGCCGTCGCCAAGCAGGCGAAGCAGCGAAGGGAACAGGTAGCGCTGGGCCAGATCACCTGTGGCACCGAACAGGAAGAGGGTGTCGTGCATCGCTCGAGTTTCAGATCCGGGTGACATCGTTGTCAATCGCTTCATGGCTGGGTTCGGGGGACATCCGCGCAACTGCCTGTCCGAGGTTCGTCGGGCGCGTTCTCCGGTGCACTGGAAGACCGTTCCATTCGAAACCACCACCTCGGCGGAACCTTCGTTCAACCGCCGACGCAGATCGGCGCGCACCGATCATCGGATAGTGCCACGTGAAAACGTTTACATGGCAGAATGGGCAACTGTATTCGATTGCAGTGCTCGCCGTCATGCGGCAAGCGCGCAATCATCACTGCCATCGGGAGGGCCGAGGCAGTCCCAAAAGACAGCCCGGCTTCGGGCGGACCGGATAGGTGATATGGCAAAAGTGCAGTTGCAGGGTGTGCGCAAGGTCTATGACAACGGCCAGGTCGCGGTGAAGGACGCCACCTTCGAGGTCGCCGATGGCGAACTGATGGTGCTGGTCGGTCCGTCCGGCTGCGGCAAGTCGACGCTGCTGCGGATGGTGGCCGGCCTGGAAGAGATCAGCGGTGGCACGCTGACCATCGGCGATCGCGTGGTCAACGACGTGGCGCCGAAGGATCGCGACATCGCCATGGTGTTCCAGAGCTACGCACTGTACCCGCACATGACCGTGGCCGAGAACCTGGCCTTCGGCCTGAAGCTGCGCGGACATGACAAGGCGACCATCGACAGGCGCATTGCCGAGGCGGCGCAGACGCTGGGCCTGACCGAGATGATGGACAAGCTGCCCAAGGCGATGTCCGGTGGCCAGCGCCAGCGTGTGGCGCTGGGTCGTGCGCTGGTGCGCGAGCCGGCGGTGTTCCTGCTCGACGAGCCGCTGTCCAACCTCGATGCCAAGCTGCGCCACAGCGTGCGCACCGAAATCGCGCAGCTGCACCGCAAGCTGGGCACCACCATGATCTACGTGACCCACGACCAGGTCGAGGCGATGACCCTGGGCCAGCGCATCGTGGTGCTGAAGGACGGCATCATCCAGCAGATCGATACGCCGATGGCGCTGTACGACCGCCCGGCCAACCTGTTCGTGGCCGGTTTCCTTGGCAGCCCGGCGATGAACGTGCTGCGCGGCACGCTGCAGGGCGATGCCGGCGGCGTGACCGTGGTCGACGGCGAATGGCGCGCGCCGCTGGGACAGGCCACGATCGATCCAGCGTGGCTGCAGAAGCCGATCGCGGTGGGTGTGCGCCCGGAGCACCTGCAGCCGGCGGCTGCCGATGACGCGCACGCGTTCATCGCGCGCATTGAAGGCATCGAACCGGTCGGCAACGAGATCTTCGTCAACATGAGCAGTGGCCAGCACGCGCTGACCATGCGCGTGGCGCCGCAGTCGCTGCCGGGCGTGGGCGAAGACATCCGGGTGGCCATCCACCCGCAGGGCCTGCATTTCTTCAACGCGGAAACCGGCGAGCGCCTGTAAGGGGTAGTGCCGGCCGCTGGCCGGCAACCTCAACCCCGCATGGTTGCCGGCCAGCGGCCGGCACTACCATTCCTGCACTCACCCGTGCAGGTCCCCGACTGCTTCAGCGGGCCAGGCCATCCAGCAACGGCACGCGCTGCGCGATGGCATTACCCACCTGCAGCTCGGCGTCGCCAGCCTCCAGTGGCAGCACCGCCAGGGCCAGTTCGCCGGCTACGCTGGCAATCGTGCCGAGGGCCGCGCCGTCCTGCTGCACGCCATCGCCCGCCTGTGCGGGGGCCGCGGTATGCAGCAGCTGCACTGCACGCTTGGCCTTGCCGAGGAAATGGGTGCGGGCGACGATTTCCTGCCCCGGGTAGCAGCCCTTCTTCACGCTGTAGCCGTTCAGCCGGTCCAGCCCGAGCTGCTGCGGGGTCCACACTTCGCGCTGGCTGTGTTCCAGCCGCGGCAGGCCGTAGCGCAGGTCGGCCTGGCGCCAGGCCAGGGCAAAGGCGGCCTCGTCGGCGTCGCCGCCGATGGAGAAGGCATCAGCGGCGGCAATGCGCAGCGTGCGCGGCAGGGCGTCGCTGCCCAGGTCCAGTTCCCAGCCATCACCGGCGTGCGCGATCGCAGCGCCGCTGGCGGCCTCGGGCGCGGTGAACGCACCGGCCACTGCCAGGTCGCCGCGAGGCAGCACCTTCAGCTTGCGCCGGAACACGAAGCGCTGCAGTTGCGACGCAATCGCATCGGCATCGCCGTCGGCCAGCACCAGCATCACGTGATCGTCGGCCAGCCGGAGCAGCTGGAACACCGCCAGGGTGCGGCCCTTGGCACTCAGCCAGGCGCTCCACTGCCAGTGCAGCAGGGGCAGGGCGGTGACATCGCTGCTGAACTGGGCGTGGGCGAAGACGGCCGCATCCGGGCCCTGCAGGCTCAGCAGCTGGTGGCCGGGCAGGCGCGGATATCCGACGAAAGCAGGGGGCAGGTTGTCAGGCACGTGAACGAGGTCTAAAATTTGTGCGTTGCGAGACCGAACATGATAGGCCAAACAACCCCCACTCCCGACGACGAATCTGAAGCCCCGCTGGTCCCTGCGGCACCCGTGCCCGTGGAACAGGAAAAGGCGGAGGAATTCGGCGGCCGCGGCGGACTTGATCCGGTGCGGTATGGCGATTGGGAGAAAAACGGACGCTGCATCGATTTCTGATCAGCATTGAGCCAACGCGGCCGCGTGCCGCCCAGCCGAGACAACGAGCCCAGCGAATGGCGACCAGACAACGCCCACTTTCCCCGCACCTTCAGGTGTATCGCTGGCAGATTCAGATGGCCACCTCGATCCTGCATCGAGCCACTGGCATCTTTCTGTCTGTTGGTGCCCTCATCATCGCTGCCGGCCTGCTGGCCCTGATGATGGGGCCCGAGTCCTGGAACTGCTTCACCGGCCATGCCGGGGCCTGGTATGGCCGCGTGTTCCTGTTCGCGTGGACATGGTCGTTCGCCTATCACCTGTGCAATGGCATCCGCCACGTCGTGCAGGACTTCGCCATTGGTTTCAGCATCCCCGCCTTCATCCGCAGCAGCTGGCTGTCGGTCATCGGCAGCCTGGTGATCACCCTGCTGGTGTGGGCCTATGTGATGTTCGGAGGTGCCGCGTGAGCAGGTTCCGTACCCCGTTGAAGAACGTGCGCGGCCTGGGCTCGGCCAAGACCGGCACCGAGCACTTCGTGCACCAGCGCCTGACCGCCGCCGCACTGGTGGTGCTGGGCATCTGGTTCCTGGTCTTCGTGCTGGGCCTGCTCGGCTCGGACTACGCGACCGCCGCCGCGGCCGTGGCCAAGCCGTGGAACGCGGTGCCGCTGATCGGCCTGCTGATCGCCATGTTCTGGCACGCCCAGCTCGGCATGCAGGTCGTGCTGGAAGACTACATCCACGAATCGCTGCTGGCCCTGGTGCTGCAGACCGCGGTGAAGTTCGTCGCCGTGCTCGGCATGATCGTCAGTGTGTTTGCGGTGGGCCGCATCGCCCTCGGCGTTGCCTGAGCCCAGGCACCTACACAGGAATCCAGATTAGATGTCCGCTTACAAGATCACCGAACACAAGTACGACATGGTCGTGGTCGGCGCCGGCGGTGCCGGCCTGCGCGCCACGTTCGGCCTGGCCGCCAAGGGCCTGCAGACCGTGTGCCTGACCAAGGTCTTCCCGACCCGTTCGCACACCGTTGCCGCCCAGGGCGGTATTTCGGCCGCACTCGGCAACATGGGCGAGGACGACTGGCGCTACCACTTCTTCGACACCATCAAGGGGTCGGACTGGCTGGGCGACCAGGACGCCATCGAGTACATGTGCCGTGAGGCCATCCCGGCCATCATCGAACTCGAACATTACGGCGTGCCGTTCTCGCGCACTGCCGAAGGCAAGATCTACCAGCGCCCGTTCGGTGGCATGACCACCAAGTACGGCGAAGGCCCGGCGGCGCAGCGTACCTGCGCGGCGGCCGATCGTACCGGCCACGCGATGCTGCACACGCTGTACCAGCAGTCGCTGAAGCACGACGCGCGCTTCATGATCGAGTACTTCGCGCTCGACCTGATCTTCGACGAGGAAGGCGCCTGCCGCGGCGTGCTGGCCCTGGACATGTCCGACGGCACCCTGCACCTGTTCCGCGCCCAGGGCGTGGTGCTGGCCACCGGTGGTTACGGCCGTGCGTACTTCAGCGCCACCTCCGCGCACACCTGCACCGGCGACGGTGGCGGCCTGGCCATGCGTGCCGGCATCGCCATGCAGGACATGGAGTTCGTGCAGTTCCACCCGACCGGCATCTACGGCGCCGGCTGCCTGATCACCGAGGGTGTCCGCGGTGAAGGCGGCATCCTGCGCAACAGCAGCGGCGAGCGCTTCATGGAGCGCTACGCACCGCATTACAAGGACCTGGCGTCGCGCGACGTGGTCAGCCGTTCGATGACCATCGAGATCCGCGAAGGCCGCGGCGTCGGCGAGCACAAGGACCACATCCTGCTCGACCTGACCCACCTGGGCCCGGGCGTGATCGACGAGAAGCTGCCGGGCATTGCCGAAAGCGCCCGCATCTTCGCCGGCGTCGACGTGCACAAGCAGCCGATCCCGGTGATCCCGACCGTGCACTACAACATGGGCGGCATCCCGACCAACTACCACGGTGAAGTGGTGCAGAAGGTCGGTGACAACGACAACGCGGTCGTGCCGGGCCTGTACGCCATCGGCGAAGCGGCCTGCGTGTCCGTGCACGGTGCCAACCGCCTGGGCTCGAACTCGCTGCTGGACCTGGTGGTGTTCGGGCGTGCGGTGGCCAACCGCTGCGCCGAGACCATCAAGCCGGGCGCATCGCACAAGCCGCTGCCGGCCGATGCCTGCGACAAGGCGCTGGGCCTGCTGGACAAGCTGCGCCACGCCAACGGCGATACCCCGACCTCGGTCATCCGCGATCGCATGCAGCGCACCATGCAGGCCGACGCGGCGGTCTTCCGCACCAGCCAGACGCTGAAGGAAGGCTGCGAGAAGATGGACAAGATCTTCGACTCGTTCCAGGACGTGAAGGTCTCCGACCGTTCGCTGGTGTGGAATTCGGACCTGATCGAGACCTACGAGCTGAACAACCTGCTGCTCAACGCGGTGGCGACGATCAACTCGGCCGAACAGCGCAAGGAAAGCCGTGGTGCGCATGCGCACGAGGACTATCCGGACCGCGACGACGTCAACTGGCAGAAGCACACCCTGGTCAGCGTCGACGAGAAGGGCAAGTGCAGCTTCGACTACCGTCCGGTGCACATGTACACGTTGACCGACGACGTGTCCGTGGTGCCGCCGAAGCCGCGCGTGTACTGATCCGACCCCGCCTACCATGCAATCCGCGCCCACGGGCGCGGGCCGCCTGAGCCAACGAGAGCAGCCATGGCCGAGTTTTCACTCCCCAAGAATTCCAAGATCACGAAGGGCAAGCACTTCCCCGTCAAGAACGGCGGCAAGAACGTGCGCACCTTCAAGATCTACCGCTGGAGTCCGGACGACGACAGCAACCCGCGCACCGATACCTATGAAGTCGATCTGGATGCCTGTGGCCCGATGGTCCTGGACGCCCTGATCAAGATCAAGAACGAGATCGACCCGACCCTGACCTTCCGCCGCTCGTGCCGCGAGGGTATCTGTGGTTCGTGCGCGATGAACATCGACGGCACCAACACCCTGGCCTGCACCCGAGCCATCTCGGACTGTGGCAAGAAGGAAGTGCCGATCTACCCGCTGCCGCACATGAACGTGGTCAAGGACCTGGTTCCGGACCTGACCCACTTCTACGCGCAGTACGCGTCGATCAAGCCGTGGATCCGTACCCAGACCCCGGCACCGCCGGACCGCGAGCGCCTGCAGTCGCCGGAAGACCGCAAGAAGCTGGACGGCCTGTACGAGTGCATCCTGTGCGCCTGCTGCTCGACGAGCTGCCCGAGCTACTGGTGGAACGGCGAGCGTTACCTGGGCCCGGCGATCCTGCTGCAGGCCTACCGCTGGATCATCGACTCGCGTGATGAGGACACCGGTGCGCGCCTGGACGATCTGGAAGACCCGTTCAAGCTGTACCGCTGCCACACCATCATGAACTGCGCCCGGACCTGCCCGAAGGGCCTGAACCCGGCGCTGGCGATCGCCGAGATCAAGAAGCTGATGATGGAACGCCGCGCCTGATCAGGCCCGGCGGTATCTGGTAGAGCCACGCGACGCGTGGCTGTGCCACCCCAGTAGAGCCACGCCATGCGTGGCTTTGCTGTATCTGGAGAAACACGATGGAAGAAGATGTTCTGCTGAAGAAGCTGCGCTGGCGCTGCCGACGCGGCATGCGCGAACTGGACCAGCTGTTCGGCCGCTACCTGGACCGGGAGTGGAGCACTGCGCCGACCGAAGAACGCGAAGTTTTCCTGTTCCTGCTCGACTGCGAGGACGATAAGTTGTGGCGCTGGTTCATGGGCTACGAGGCCTGCCCGCATGCGCACGCGATCCCCCTCATGCAGAAGATCCTCGCCCTCAAGCCTTGAGTGGCGTCCCTCGCGGCTGCAGGCCGCCGCCCAGCTGGCGGTGTTGCTGGCCGCGCCCTGGCTGCTGCGCGCATCGGATCTGCCGCCGCAACTGCTGATGCCCGCGGTGTTGCTGGCCTGGGGCGCCGGGGGCACCGAGCTGGCCTGGCGCCAGCGCCGGCCACGCACGCAGCTGCTTCTGCCCCTGCCTCCGAAGCCGCTGCAGGTGGGCGGGCAGGGCATCGATGCGCCGCGGCTGATCGTACGCGGCCCCTGGCTGTTGTTGCTCTGGCGTGAGGGCGGCAGGCGCCAGCGCCTGTTGTTCTGGCCGGATGTGCTCGATTCCGGGCAGCGACGTGAACTGCGACTGGCCGTGGCCGCACGCAGCGTTTCCCGTCGGGCCCGGTCAATGGCACCATAAGCTGAATTGACCGGCGTGCCTGCATGTTCAAACCCATTCCCGTGGCCATCGGCCTGCGCTACCTGCGCGCCAAGCGCCGCAACGGCTTCATCTCCTTCATCTCGATGGCATCGATCCTGGGCATCGCGCTCGGCGTGACGGTGCTGATCACCACGCTGGCGGTGATGAGCGGATTCCAGAAGGAAATCCGCAGCCGCCTGCTGCAGATGACCGCGCACACCACCATCAGCCGCGACGGCGAGCCGATGCCGGACTGGATGCGCGTCGTCGACGTGGCCCGCAAGGATCCGCGCGTGGCCGGTGCCGCGCCTTACATCGAGATCCAGTCGATGATCAGCGGCCCGCGCGTTCAGGGTGCGATCATCCAGGGCATCGATCCGGCGTTGGAGCCGAAGGTATCGGTGATCGACAAGAAGGTCACCAAGGGCAGCTATGCCAGCCTGACGCCGGGCAGCTTCAACCTGCTGCTGGGCAAGGAACTGGCGATCTGGCTCGGCGTCGATGTCGGTGACCAGGTGCTGGTGACATTTGCCGAAGTGCAGGGCACGCCTGCCGGTGCGGTGCCACGGATGAAACGCTTCACCGTCAGTGGCATCTTCGAGGCCGGCTACAACGAGGTCGACCGGGGCGTCGGCTTCGCCAACATGCAGGACCTGGAGCGCGTACTGCGCAGCGACGGTGCCACCGGCGTGCGGTTGAAACTGCACGACATGGACCGTTCGCTGGAAGTGGGCGTGGACCTGGCGCAGAGCCTGGGGGGGGCCTACCGCGTGAGTGACTGGACCCAGCAGAACGCCAACCTCTACCACTCGCTGCGCATGGAGAAGGTGGTGATGGGCATCCTGCTGTCGCTGATCATCGCCATGGGGGCCTTCAACCTGGTGTCCTCGCAGGTGATGCTGGTGACCGACAAGCAGGCCGACATCGCCATCCTGCGCACCCTCGGCCTGACCCCGGGCGGGGTGATGCAGGTGTTCATGGTGCAGGGTTCGCTGATCGGCATCTTCGGCACGCTGGCCGGCCTGATCGGCGGCATCACGCTGACTCTCAACCTGGAGCGCATCCTGGGCGCCATCGAGCGCGTGTTCAACGTCAAGCTGTTGCCGGAGGATGTGTACTACATCACCGGCCTGCCGACCGACATGCAGACCGGCGACGTGGTGGCGATCACCGTGGTCGCGCTGCTGATGAGCTTCCTGGCCACCCTGTATCCCGCCTGGCGGGCAGCACGCACCCAGCCGGCGGAGGCCCTGCGTTATGAATAAGGTCTTCAACCGTGGCGATGAAGTGATCCGCGCCGAAGCACTGGGCAAGACCTACGCCGAAGGGCGCATGCAGACCCCGGTGTTCGATGGCCTGGACCTGACCGTGACCGCCGGCGAGACGGTGGCGATCATCGGTGCCTCCGGCGCGGGCAAGAGCACGCTGCTGCACCTGCTGGGGGGGCTGGATGTTCCGACCGCAGGCGAGGTGTACGTCACGGGCCAGCGCATGTCGGCGCTGTCGGATACCGCGCGCGGCCTGCTGCGCAACCAGGCGCTGGGCTTCGTCTACCAGTTCCACCACCTGTTGCCGGAATTCACTGCGCTGGAAAACGTGATGATGCCGGTGCTGCTGGCCGGCACCGCCGTGGCCGAAGCGAGCAGCCGGGCCACCACGCTGCTGGAAGCGGTCGGCCTCGGCCATCGCCTGGACCACAAGCCCGGCGAGCTGTCCGGCGGCGAACGCCAGCGTGCCGCAGTGGCCCGTGCGCTGGTCAATCATCCGGCCTGCGTGCTCGGCGACGAGCCGACCGGCAATCTGGATGACCGCACCGCGGGCACCGTGTTCGAGCTGATGCTGGAACTCAACCGTGCCCGTCACACCAGCCTGGTGCTGGTCACCCACGACCGCAGCCTTGCGCGGCGGCTGGACCGGGTGCTGGAGCTGCGCGAAGGCCGCCTGCACGCGCTCGCCCACGCCGACGTCTGAGCGCCCGGCAACGGCCGCCTCCCGGTGCCTGAACGGGTATACCTGCCATCGCGCCGGCCGCACGTCGGCCGGCGCATGATCGCGGCAGGTTCCCCGAGGAGATCGCCATGAAGACCCCGCTCCTGATTGCCGGACTCTGTCTGGCGCTGGCCGCCTGTGCGACCACCGGCCGGCTCAGCAGCACCGAAAAGCTCGGCCTGTACCGCGCCCATGCTGGCGCGCCGCAGAATGACATGCCGTTCTTCGGCAGCCTCAATGGCTGGACCGAACTGGGTGACAGCGCGCTGGCGGTGTGGACCCGGCCGAGCGAGGCCTACCTGCTGGAACTGAGCGGCCCGTGCCCGGACCTGCCCTACGCCACGGCCATCGGGCTCACCAGCAGCATGGGCCGGGTATCGTCGCGCTTCGACAAGGTACTGGTGCGTGACCCGACCGGTGGCCCGCGCATGCCGTGCTTCATCCACAGCATCCGCAAGCTGGATGTGAAGGCGCTGCGTGCCTCCGAGCAGGAGCTGCGCCAGGCGCAGGTGCAGGAGCGCGAGGAAAATACGAACTAGCGCGGTAGTGCCGGCCGCTGGCCGACATCGCGCAGATGCCAGGATGCCGGCCAGCGGCCGGCACTACCTGTGGGTCAGGCTTCCGGAACGAAGCCGGCCGGCTTTTCCGCGTCCTTCTCGAACAGGAACTTGACCAGTTCGCCTTCAAGGAACGCACGATGTTCCGGCGTCCGCGGCGACAGCCGGTTTTCGTTGATCAGCATGGTCTGGTGCGCAAGCCACGCGGCCCACGCCTGCTTGCCGATGTTGTTGAAGATGCGCTGGCCCAGTTCGCCGGGGTAGGGCACGAAGTCCAGGCCCTCGGCATCGCGTTGTTCGTACTGGCAGAAGACGGTTCGGGGCATGGCACTCACTCGTGGTTGCGGGGTTTCTTGGAATTTCGTTTCGGCGTCCTGATCGTGGCACCGTCGAGCAGCTTGCGGATCGGTGCCGGCAGGCCCAGCGAAGGCAGTTCGTCGGCGGCGACCCAGCGCAGCGTGGGTTCTTCCACGCGCAGGCCGTCTACCTGCCGTGACAGTACCTGCAGGTGCAGCCGGTAGTGGCTGAAGGTGTGCTGCAGCACCGGCAGCGCCTCGGCGTCTTCCAGCGAACCTTCCACGTGCGCATCGAACCAGTCCTGCAGCACGCTGCCGGCCTCGGCCTGCGGCAGCGTCCACAGCTGCGCCCAGATGCCGGTGTCCGGACGCTTCTGCAGCAGTACGCGCTGCTGGGCGTCGCGCAGCAGCAGGGCCACCGCTTCGCGCTCGGGCAGCGTTTTGCCCGGCTTGGGCGTGGGCAGTTCAGCGGTGCGGCCCTCGCGCCGCGCCACGCACGCGTCCTGCAGCGGGCAGATCACGCAGGCCGGTTTGGCGCGGCTGCACACCGTCGCGCCCAGATCCATCTGCGCCTGGGTGTAATCGGCCATGCGCCCGGCCGGCACCTGCGCCACGTGCGCCTCGGCGATTGCCCATAGCTGCTTCTCGATGGCCGGCAGGCCCGGGAAGCCGTCGATGCCGTGGTAGCGGCTGAGCACGCGCTTGACGTTGCCGTCGAGGATCGCGAACGGGTCGTTCCAGGCCTGGCTGAGGATGGCGCCGGCAGTGCTGCGACCGATGCCGGGCAGCGCGTGCAGCGCGTCGAAATCGCGCGGCAGGTCGCCGTCGTGCAGTTCCACGCAGCGCTTGGCGGCGGCATGCAGGTTGCGTGCGCGGGCGTAGTAGCCAAGCCCTGCCCACTGCGCCATCACCGCGTCATTGCTGGCGGCGGCGAGGTCGGGCAAGGCCGGGAAGTGCTGCAGGAACCGCAGGAAGTACGGGATGACCGTGGCCACCTGGGTCTGCTGCAGCATGATCTCCGACAGCCAGACCCGGTAGGGACTGCGCGGATGCTGCCAGGGCAGGTCGTGGCGGCCGTGGTCGTCGAACCAGTGCAGCAGGCGGGCGACGAAGTCGTCGGTGTGCGGGGATCCGGCGCTGGCGTGCGGCTGGCGGGGCATGGGTGTTCCAGAGAGGCAGCCACCCATGGGGTGGCGCTACCAGATATCAGTAGCGCCACGTCATGCGTGGCGGCGCGGTGTATCAGGCGCCCAGCGCTTCGGGCAGCAGGGCATCGACGAAGGCTTCCGGGTCGAACACGCGCAGGTCTTCCGGGCGCTCGCCGATGCCGGCGAAGCGGATCGGAATGCCGAACTCGCGGGCCAGCGCGAACACCACGCCGCCCTTGGCGGTGCCGTCCAGCTTGGTCACCACCAGGCCGGTCACGTTCACTGCGGCATTGAACTGGCGCAGCTGCGACAGCGCGTTCTGGCCGGTGGTGCCGTCGATCACCATCAGCACTTCGTGCGGTGCGGTGGGGTCGATCTTGCCGAGCACGCGGCGGATCTTGCCCAGCTCGTTCATCAGGCCGGACTGGGTGTGCAGGCGGCCGGCGGTGTCGGCGATCAGCACCGAGGTGCCGCGCGCCTTGCCGGCCTGCAGCGCGTCGAACGCCACCGACGCGGCATCGGCGTTCTGCCCCTGCGCGACCACGGCCACGCCATTGCGCTCGCCCCAGGCCTGGAGCTGGGCCACGGCAGCGGCACGGAAGGTATCGCCGGCGGCCAGCATCAGGCTGTGGCCGTCGTCCTTGAAGCGCTTGGCCAGCTTGCCGATGGTGGTGGTCTTGCCGACGCCATTGACGCCGACGGTCAGCACCACGAAGGGTTTGGCAGCACGGTCGATCACCAGCGGCTTGGCCACCGGCTGCAGGATCGCGATCAGCTCGGCGCGCAGCGCAGCCAGCAGCGCATTGGCGTCGGCGAACTCGCGCGACTTCATGCGCTTGCGCAGCCCTTCCACCAGGTCGGTGGTGGCACCTACGCCGACGTCGGCGGTGATCAGTGCGGTCTCCAGCTCGTCCAGCAGGTCGTCGTCGAGCTTGGGATTGCGCGAGAACAGGCCGCCGAAGCTGCGCGCGATGACACTGTTGCGCAGGCGTTCGCGCCAGCCGGGCTTGCCGGCCGGGGCTGGCGGGGCATCGACCAGCGCCGGCAGATCGGCGGCCGGGGCGGCCGGCTCCGCGGCCGGAACGACCGGAGCCAGCGGGGCCAGCACGGCGGCGGCGGCCAGCGCTTCGGCCTGGACATCCTCGGCCGCGATGACCGGTTGCGCAGCCGGCACGGCGGGCACTTCGGTGACCGGCGCCGGTACCGCGACGGGGGCCGGTTCCGGCACGGGTACCGGCGCTACGGCTTCGGCCACCGCAGTGGTGGGCGCGTCCTCGGCCGGGGCGGCTGACGGGAACGCCGCCGCCAGCTCTTCAGCCGAGTAGTGCTGGGTCTTGGGCGCGTCCGGTGCGGCGGCGTCCTGGGGCTTCTTGCGGCGGAAAAAACTGAGCATTGGCAAAAGGCGCTGAAATCAGGGGGATATGCTACCACTCGGGCCTGTCGGGCCGATGTGGACTCAAGGTCGCGGCGTGCCGGCCGTTAACCGGTCAGGAGGGCTGCGGCGTGCGGCCCGGAGACCGCCATGGACAACGTGATGGGAACCGCTCTGGGTGGCATGCGCGCGGCCCAGCAGGGCATGCAGGTAGCCGCGCACAACGTGGCCAACCTGTCCACCCCCGATGCGCAGCGCCTGCAGTTGCAGCGCAATGCGGTGGCGCAGGGCGGGGTGGCGACGGCGGTGACCAGCACCGCCCCCGATCCGGGCGCCCCCCTCGGCGATCTGCTGGCGGCCAAGGCCGAAGTAGTGGCCTTCGCCGCCAATGCCGCGGTCATCCGCCGCCAGGACCAGATGCTGGGTTCGCTGCTGGATCGCGAGGTTTGATCAGCCCGTCTCGGTAGGCGCCAACTGCCGCGCCTGGTGGGTGCCAACCTTGGTTGGCACGCTTTTGGGGCGCCAACCAAGGTTGGCCGCTACCAGAGCATCGCCGGGTAGGCCGGGCCATGCCCGGCGCCACCCTGTCGGTCAGGCCGACAGTTCCAGCAGCAGCTTGTTCAGGCGGGCCACATAGGCACCCGGGTCCTTCAGGCTGTCACCGGCGGCCAGCGCGGCCTGGTCGAACAGCACCCGGCCGAGGTCGTCGAAGCGCGCGCCATCGGCTTCGGCGTCGAGCTTGGCGATCAGCGGGTGGCCCGGGTTGATCTCCAGCACCGGCTTGCTTTCCGGCACCTTCTGCCCGCTGGCTTCGAGGATCTGGCGCATCTGCAGGCCCAGGTCCTGTTCGCCGATGGCCAGCACCGCGGGCGAATCGGTCAGGCGGTGCGAAACGCGCACTTCGGCCACCTCATCGCCGAGCACCGTCTTCAGGCGCTCGACCAGGCCCTGCTTTTCCTTCGCCGCTGCTTCCTGCTGTTGCTTGTCGGCTTCGCTTTCGAGTGCGCCCAGGTCGAGGTCGCCACGTGCGATGTCGACGAAGCCCTTGCCGTCGAAATCGGTCAGGTAGCCCATCAACCATTCGTCGATACGGTCCGTCAGCAGCAGCACTTCCACGCCCTTCTTGCGGAAGACTTCCAGGTGCGGGCTGTTGCGCACCTGGCTGTAGCTCTCGCCGGTGAGGTAGTAGATCTTGTCCTGGCCTTCGGTCATGCGGCCGAGGTAATCGGCCAGCGACACCGTCTGCGCATCGCCGTCGCCGCGGGTGGAGGCGAAGCGCAGCAGCCCGGCCACCTTCTCGCGGTTGTTGTAGTCCTCGGCCGGGCCTTCCTTCAGCACCTGGCCGAATTCCTTCCAGAACGTGGCGTACTGCTCGGGCTTGTCGGTGGCCAGCTTCTCCAGCATGTCCAGCGAACGCTTGGTCAGCGCCGATTTCATCGAATCGATGACTGGGCCGGACTGCAGGATTTCGCGCGAGACGTTCAGCGACAGGTCGTTGGAATCGACCACGCCCTTGATGAAGCGCAGGTACAGCGGCAGGAACTGTTCGGCCTGGTCCATCACGAACACGCGCTGCACGTACAGTTTCAGGCCCTTGGGGGCATCGCGGTGATACAGGTCGAACGGCGCGCGCCCGGGCACGTACAGCAGCGAGGTGTACTCCAGCTTGCCTTCGACCTTGTTGTGGCTCCACGCCAACGGGTCGCTGTGGTCGTGCGCCACGTGCTTGTAGAACTCGGTGTATTCGGCGTCGCTGATCTCCGTGCGCGGACGGGTCCAGAGTGCGCTGGCGCGGTTGACGGTCTCCCACTCGACGGCGGCGCCTTCTTCGCCTTCCTTCGGCATCTGGATCGGCAGGCCGATGTGGTCCGAGTACTTCTTGAGGATGCTGCGCAGGCGCCAGCCGTCGGCGAAGTCGTGCTCGCCGTCTTTCAGGTGCAGCACGATGCGGGTGCCGCGCTCGGCCTTGTCGACGGTGGCCACCTCGAAATCGCCTTCGCCGCGCGAGGTCCAGCGCACGCCTTCGCCGGCAGGCAGCCCGGCGCGGCGCGAGGTCACTTCCACTTCGTCGGCAACGATGAAGGCGCTGTAGAAGCCGACGCCGAACTGGCCGATCAGCTGCGAATCCTTCTTCTGGTCGCCGGACAGCTGGCGCAGGAAGTCGCCGGTGCCGGACTTGGCGATCGTGCCCAGGTGGGTAATGGCCTCGGCGCGGCTCATGCCGATGCCGTTGTCTTCGATGGTGATGGTGTGGGCGGTGGGATCGAAGCTGACGCGCACGCGCAGCTCGCTGTCGCCTTCCAGCAGGGCCGGCTGGGTCAGGGCCTCGAAGCGCAGCTTGTCGGCGGCGTCGGCGGCATTGGAGACCAGCTCGCGCAGGAAGATCTCCTTGTTGGAGTACAGCGAGTGGATCATCAGCTGCAGCAGCTGCTTGACTTCGGTCTGGAAGCCAAGGGTTTCGGTCTGGGTCGTCTCGGTCATCGATAAGGCTCCGTTTGCAATGCCGCGCCAGCGCGTGCGGCCTCGCCAAGGGGTAGGGGTGATTGTCCCGAAATCAAGGGGTTGGTCGGCCGGGCTTGCAGCCCTGCACCTGCAGAGGCCGATGCAACAGCAACAGCAACAGCGAGCTATCCGTGGGATGGCGGGGCGGTCTGGGTTGGCAGGACACGCCGTGAACCCATCCATGGGGGCTCGATGGCGCCATCCATGGCGCCAACGGTCCTGCCAACCCACACCGCCCCGCCTCTGACAGGTTCACTCGGCTGTTGGTAGGTGTCGACCTTGGTCGACACATCTGTCAGATATCGAAATAAATCTGGGGTCAGATCCGTTTTCCGCAGGAAAACGGATCTGACCCCAAGAGTTGTTCCGACAGATCGCAGGAAACTGTCGAAGGTGGGGTGGGTCAGGTTGTGGGGGTGTCTGATCTGGCCCCCTGAAAACGGACGCCATGAAGCCGTTTCAGGCGGCAGTCCGGAGCTGCCGGGCGTAGTTGTTAGGCGAGTGGTAGCCCAGCGCCGAGTGTAGCCGGGCTGGATTGTAGAAGCCGTGGATGTAAGCAG
>NZ_JCAFUK010000014.1:0-131070 GCF_059371235.1 Stenotrophomonas sp. YJH_SMC_29
CCGGCCGCTGGCCGGCATTCCCCATTTGATCGGGTCATGAGCCCCGCCCATCGGTAGTGCCGGCCGCTGGCCGGCATTCCCCATTCGATCGGGTCATGAACCCCGCCCGTGGGTAGTGCCGGCCGCTGGCCGGCATTCCCATTCGATCGGCCGGGTCAGGCCTCGGCTTCTTCCGGTTCGTTGGCCTGCTGGCGGCTGCGCTCGGGCAGCTTCAGGCGCTTACCTTCTTCGTCGTACTCGATCAACAGCACGCCGGAGTCGTGGCGGCCGCTGATCTCGACAAAGCAGGCGCCGCCGATGAACGGTTCCAGCGTCATCACCGACTTCAGCGGGGTCGCGACCACCATCTGGAAGCCGAAGTTGTCGAAGATGTTCATCGCCAGTGCGGTGAACTCGTTGTCGGCCTTGTCGAAGGCTTCGTCGAGCACCACGGCGGCATAGCTGGGCAGCTGGCTGTCGGCACCGCCGAGCTGGTAGCGCAGCGCCGCGGCCAGGCAGGTGGTGGCCAGCTTCTGGCGCTGGCCACCGGACTTGCCCGCGCCGCTGCGGTAGATCTCGACCTGCTGGCGCGTTTCCGCATCCAGCTCGACGCCAATGAATTCCACGTGCATGCGCACGTCCAGCACCAGTTCGCGCCAGCGCTTGTCCTCGCCTTCCTGCGAGCCCAGGCGGTTGACCAGCTGGCGCAGCACGGTGAACTGCGATTCGGCCAACTCGCGCTGCTCGGTCTGCTGCTGCGACAGCACTTCGCGTAGCTGCTGATGGAACTCGGCCACTTCCGGCAGGCGGCGGTCGCTCAGTTCGATGGTCAGCAGCGTGCCGCGGTTGAACGGTACCTGTTCCAGGCTGGCGTTCACTTCATCCAGGCGCTGGCCGATCGACTTGCGTGCCTCTGCGCTGTGGCGCTGCAGGGCCAGCAGGTTGTTCTTGCTCTGGTTCTGCAGCAGATCGAAGAAGCGCTCCTCGTGCTGCGGCAGGCCATCGCGCTCCAGCCGCTCGAGGCGGGCGAGGAAGTCCTCGGCCGAGGCCACCGATGCGGTGAAGTCGCCCGATTCCTCCGGCCACTGCTGGATGAAGCGGCGGAAGCAGCCGATCAGCTGGTTCTCGATGCGGTTGAGGTCCTGCTGCGAGGACGACAGCTGCTCGTTCAGCGCGTTGCTGACCTGGCGCATGTGCGCTTCGAGCGTTTCCAAGCTGAGCGGGCCCTGCTCCTGCAGGCGCTCGGCGAGGCCGGCCTCCTGCTCCTGGGCCAGGGTCGGCAGCACCAGCGCACGGCTCTGCTGGCGTGCGCGGTCGAGGCGATCGCGTTCCCTGACCAGCTGGCCACGCTCGACGCGGACGTCTTCGTACGTGCGGCGGGCCTGCTCGATGTCGGCGCGCACGGCGTCGATCTGCTTGGCCAGCCTGGCAAGATCGGCGTTGCCTTCGCGCAGGTCGCGCAGGGTGGCCTCGATATCGGTCAGGCGCTGCTGCGGCGCGGCGACATCGATCTCGTTCCAGCTGATGCTGACCAGCTCGTGGCAGGCCAGGCGGCGTTCGTTGTCGCGGTCACGCTGGCCGCGCAGGCGCGCGATATCGGTCTCGCAGCTGGCGATACGCTTGGCCAGTTCCTGGGCTTCGCGCTCGAAGGCGCCGACCTTGTCGTGGTTGTTGAAGCCGAGGATCCAGCGCCGGCGGTCGCCCACCGCGCTACGGTCGTCCTTTTCGAAGCGGTCACCCGGATGCTTGACCTGGCCTTCGCGGGTAATGCCGCGGTCGACGTTGCGCAGCTGCTTGGCATCCACGCACTCGTAGTCAAACCGCTTCCCCAGCTCGCGGCGCAGCCAGCTTTCGAACACGTGCTCGCGCAGCTCCAGCTTGTGCAGCAGCGACTTCGCCGACGGCTCGCGCGCGAACGCTTCATCGTTGCGGCGGACACGGTAGTACGTGAAGCGCATGCCAAGGTGAGTGCGATTCACCCACTCGGCAACCTCGTTGTAGTGCTTGTCATCGACCAGCAGCGACAGCGCGAAGCCGCCCAGCACGCGCTCGATGGCACCCTGCCAGCCCTGCTCTTCCGAGCGGACCTGGATCAGCTCGCCGACGAACGGCAGCGCCGCCTCGGCAATGCCGGTTTCCTCGGCCAGGCGCGCGCGCAGCTTCTGCATCGGTGCCGGGATGTTGGAGGGCGTGCGCTGCATCGCTTCGAGTTCGGCACGGACTTCGCCGAAGCGGCGCTCGTCATCGCGCTTGCCGCCGAGGCGCTCGCTGATCGCATCGTCCAGTGCCGAGGAGGCACGCTGGCGATCCTGCAGTTCGTTCTGCGCGCGCTCGACCAGTTCGGCAAATCCATGGGCGTCGTCGGGCAGTTCCGCCTGCAGCTGCTGGGCGGCCTGGCGGGCCTGTTCGCGCTTGGCCTGGCGGCGATCGCGCTCCGCTTCCGCACGGCCCTGCTCGCGTTCCAGTTCCTCGATGCGTTCGCCGCCCTGCTGGCGGCGCTGCAGTTCCAGTTCGGCCAGCCGTTCGGTGTGGTTGTCGAGCGCCGCGCGGCGCTGGGCTTCTTCGCCAAGCAGGCCGCGATCACGTACATCCATCTCGCGCAGGCGCGCTTCGATCAGCGCCTGGCGGCGGCTTTCGCGGAAGCTGTCGACACCCAGCTTCAGCGCTTCGTCGTCGCCGCGACGGCGGTGCATTTCCTTCAGGTCGTTGTAGTAGGCACGTGCCGGCAGCAGGGTTTCCACCTGGCGGCGGGCGGTGACCACCGCCTGGTGCGCGCCATCGAGCTCGGCGAAGTCGCTGACCAGGCGCTCGGCGGCGTCGAAGGTCTTCGGCGTGTCGAGCATGAAGTCGCGCAGGAAGACGTTCAGGTCGCCCAGGTTCTTCGCCGACTGCGTCTTGTGCAGCAGGCGCAGCGCCATCTCGTTGTCGATGCCGAGCAGGTCGCGGAAGCGCTCGGCGTAACCGGAGAAGGTGTCGAAATGGTGCAGGTCGGGCAGCTTCTGCTTGAGTTTGCGCAGGTCCAGGTCGAAGCCGCCGAGATCCTTGGCGATGTCGAACGGACGTTCGGCGATCATGTAGTGCTTGCGCACATCGCCGGCCGAGGTGCCGTTGCCGGAGATCCACAGCAGGCGCACCAGGCTGACCACGCGGCCATCGCCGGCGCGGTATTCCAGCACCAGTGCGGTCCAGGTGGCACCCTTGCGCAGGTACTGGGTGGCGATCTCGCCGGTGCCGCTGTCCTGCTGGTCGGCCCAAGCGCCACGCACGTAGGACACCAGGTTGCGGTCGCGGCCACTGCGCTCGGCTTCACGCGCAGCGGCGTTGAAGTCGACGATGGCCGGCGGCGTCAGCAGCGCGGACATGGCATCGAGCAGGGTCGACTTGCCCGAGCCGGAGCGGCCGACGAACAGGAAGCCGCGCTCGGCGATCGGCACTTCGGTCAGGCCGTTGAAGGTGCCCCAGTTGTGCACCTGCAGGCGGCGCATGCGGAACTGCTGCAGGCGCGGGTCCAGCAGGCCTTCGTTGAACAGGGCGGGAGTGTGCTTGGAGATAGCCATGCGATGGTCGGGTCTCTCAGGCCTCGGCGGCCGGGGTTTCGCGCAGCTGGCGGTAGACCGCCGAAAGCTGGGACACGTCTTCGGCGGAGAACAGCAGCTTCAGCGCCGGCGAGACTTCGTGGCGGTCGTCCTGGCCGCTGAGGCGGGTCAGGATGTGGTTGTCCTTCATCTTCTGCACCGCCGATGCAACGCGGCGGTTGAAACCGGCGCGGTCGGTGGACAGGTTCTTTTCGTAGATGGCCAGCGCTTCGGCCATCTCGGCGTCGGCCACCACCGCGCGGTTGCCGCGCGCATCGGCCTCGGCCAGCTGCTGGCGCAGGTACAGCAGCAGCACCGAGTCGATGAAGGTCAGCGGCGAGGTGCGCAGCAGCACCGGCGCATCCACGTCTTCGGTGTCGGCCTGGCGGGTGAACGCCACGCCGCTGTCGCGGTCGAGCACCAGTTCCAGGAACAGGTCCGCCAGCGACGAGCGGATGGCCGCCTCGCTGCGGATCAGCGCGGGCCACAGCTTGGCGTGGCGCAGCTGGTCGATGCTGGGGCCGATCAGCAGCTGGCACAGCGCGCGGCGCGCATCCAGCGGCAGGCGCCCGGTGTCGCCCAGGTAATACACGTCGTTGCCACGGCGGGGCTGCGCCACGGTCGCCACCGGTTCGGCGTCGTAGGCGTCTTCCGCCCCCTCGGCCTGCGGTGCTTCGATGGGATCTTCATGCCAGCTCATGGCGTCTCTCCTGGGTGAACCAAACCAGCGGGATGCGGGCGCGACGGATCTGGCCGTCGCCGCCTCGCCATTGCGCAAGCTCCTGCTCGCCGGCAACCACGTTGCCAAAGCGCGTGCCCAGCGACAGGTAGCCGATGACGCTGCCGAGGCCCTGCGGCGCTTCGCGCTGCGACAGGGCCTGGGCGATGCTGAGCCGCGGCTGTGCGTCGAGCAGGTCGTGCAGGTCGCGGCGCAGGGTACGGAAGTCGATTTCGGACGAAGCGACCAGATCGCCGACGCTTTCCAGGCTGATCGCAGCGGCATCGTTGTACTCGACGTTGCCATCGACCTGGGCGCTGCGCGGATCGTGCAGCTTCCATTGCGACCACGAGCGCAGGCGGCTGGTGGTCAGCTGCAGGTCACGGCCGATGCCGCGTTGTGCGGGGAACTCGTCACGCAGTGCCAGCGCCTCGGACTGCGCCTGCTTCAGCAGCTGGTTGAGGCGGCGCTGTTCCAGATAGCCACGGCTCTGCACGAAACCGCGCAGGCTGCGCGCGAAGTTCTGCAGCACATCGTGTACCTGGCCGCCACGCTCAAGCATGGTGCTGGTGAAGCCGCGCAGGAAGTTGCGTTCGTTGCGGTCCAGGCGGCGGGCGAAGCCACGCGCCAGCACTGCTTCCAGGGCGGCATCGAGCTGGGCGCTCTGCTCGGCATCGTTGAGCAGGCGCCAGAAGGCCTGGAAACTGCGCCCGGCATCGCTTTCGCCGATCACATCCACGCCTTCGAACAGCTGTGACAGCACGTCGCCGCGCTCGCCTTCGTCGTCGATGATGCGTTCGCGGAACTCGCGGTTGAGCTGCTCGAAGTCGTCGCGCACGCGACGGAAATCCTCGGTCAGCTCGTCGGCCAGGCCGATGATCTGGCGCGCACGTTCCAGCGCGCGCTTGCCGTCCAGCGCGGTGACGCGGCCGGCGCCGACGCGGGCGATCTCGGCATCGATGCGGTCGCGCTCGTCGCGCAGCGCCGACAGGCGGGCGTCGGGGTCGGACTCGGTCTGCGCGGCCAGCTGCGAGAGCTGCTCGATGACCAGTGCCAGGCGGCTCTCGGTGGCGGCCACGCGGGCCTGCTCGAGGCCGTCGGCGAAGCGGATCGCCTGCAGCGCTGCGGTCGACAGCTCGTACTGTTCCTGGTCGGCGCCTTCGGGCAGGCGGCGCTCCAGCCAGCCCTGCGCCAGCCAGTGCGCGATGTAGGCCTGCGCGGTACGTGGCAGCTCGCGCGACAGTTCATCGCCATTGAGCTGGTCCAGCGCCCGTTGCAGGCGCTCGTTGAGCACCGAGGAGGGCAGCGTGCGCTCGCCATCCATCAACAGGCCCTGCAGCAGGCCGATGATTTCCGGAGCGTGGTCGGCGGCAAGCAGCTTCCACTGGGGCTGTTCGCGCAGATGGCGGTAACGGGAGATGCGTTCGCGATGCTTCATGCAGCGAAAAGAGTCATGAGGGCTGGCGGGGACGAACAGCCACCCGCGGCGGCCGCGCGGACAGCCGTGGGCATGCCGGCCGCACGGGGCCGGCGGGGTGCAGGCAAGCGGCTCAGCGCTTGCCGCCCACTTCGATGAAACGCAGGAACTCGGCGCGGGTACGCGCGTCGTCGCGGAAGCTGCCCAGCATCTTGGAGGTGACCATGCTGACGCCACGCTTGTGGATGCCGCGGGTGGTCATGCATTCGTGGGCGCCTTCGACGACCACGCCGACACCGATCGGCTGCAGCACATCCTGGATGCACTGGGCGATCTGCGCGGTCATCTTCTCCTGCACCTGGAAACGGCGGGCGTAGGCTTCGACGACGCGGGCCAGCTTGCTGATGCCCACCACCTTGCCGGCCGGCAGGTAGCCGACGTGCACGCGGCCGATGATCGGCGCCATGTGGTGTTCGCAGTGGCTTTCGTACTCGATGTCGCGCAGGACGATCAGTTCGTCATAGCCAGCCACTTCCTCGAAGGTCCGCTCCATGTAGGCGCGCGGGTCATCGCGGTAACCACTGAACCAGTCGCCATAGGCCTCGGCGACACGGCGGGGGGTATCCAGCAGGCCTTCGCGGGACGGGTCCTCACCGGCCCAGCGCAGCAGGGTGCGCACGGCATCCTCGGCCTGGTCCTGGGTCACGTCGCCCTGCGGGGCGGCCTTTTCGTTGTTCTTGCTCATTGCGTACAGCGTCCCGAACGGGGGGCGAGCATCGTACCCGACCGGGGGGTGGGTCGTCCTGTGGGGACGGTTCATCGGGGGGCGTTGTTGGCGCGTCGTTGCTATCGGTTTGGAGTGGGAGAGGGGGCTGCGCAGGACACGCCGTAAACCCGTCCATGGGGGCTCGATGGCGCCATCCATGGCGCCAACGGTCCTGCGCAGCCCCCTCTCCCACTCCCTGGCGGTGTCCCGCGGGCGCGGCCTGCCCCCCGAAAGCGGGGTCAAAAGCGGGGTTCATGGCTTCGGAAGCGGCGCGCCGCTGCTTTGGCCACTCCCCTGGTGGGTGCGGACCGTTGGTCCGCACTGCTTCTGCTCTTGCTTCTAAGAGCCAACCCACTGCGCTCGCGGGGGATGGGGAAGGCAGCGGGGGCCGGGCGGGGCAGGACCCCGGAGGGGGGGGTCACGGCGTGTCCTGCACCCTCCGGCGCCCGCTGCCCCACCGACACCAGGCGGGCGCAACGCTTTCCTCACTACACCCCACCCATTCAGAAAAACCTATTGATAGGAATGAAATTAGTAGTATCCTATCTATCTCTTATGGACCGACCCCTCGACGAGCGCACCGTGCTGCAGATGCAGCTCAGCTCCGGCCTGCTTTATGCAGGGCGGCAGTGGCAGCGCCTGGCCGACAGCCGGCTCGGCAGCTACGGCATCTCCACCGCCTGCACCATGCCCCTGCTGATGATCGGCCGCTCCGGCGGTGGCATCCGCCAGGTGGCGCTGGCCCAGCAGCTGGGCATGGAAGGGCCTTCGCTGGTACGCCTGCTGGACAAGCTGTGCGCCAGCGGCCTGGTCCGTCGCGAGAGCGACGCCAGCGACCGCCGCGCGAACCTGTTGTGGCTGACCGACGAGGGCCATGCGCTGGTCAGCGAATTGGAAGACCAGTTGATCGGCCTGCGCCAGGACGTGTTCGGCGAACTTTCCATGGATGAACTGCACGCCGTGCTGAAGGCATGGCGCCTGCTGGCCGAGGCCGCCGACCGCATCACGTAAGACCGCTGCTGCCGGACGCTGCCGCTGCCGTGCACACGCCAGCGGCGTTTGCCCGTTGTCGTTGTTCTGTTGTCCCTCCCCCTCCCTCCTCGCCCCCGCCCCTACCGATGCCCGGTGAATTCAGTCTCCACGGAGTGTTCGTCCCGACCCTGCTCGGGTTGATGCTGTTGGCCTATCTGGTCAACAGCGGCCTGCACGCGCTGCTGCAGCGTGCCGGCGCCTACCGCCATGTCTGGCACCCGGCGCTGTTCAACCTGGCGCTGTACGGGATCGTGCTTGGCCTGCTGTTCCACCTCCTGCGTTGGATGCAATCGTGAACAAGATCGTGAAGAAGACCCTGCCGGTGCTGCTCACCAGCGCAGCCGTGATCGTCGCCCTGCTGGTGCTGCGCCAGCTGTGGGTCTATTACATGGATGAGCCGTGGACCCGCGACGCCCATGTCGGCGCCGACGTGGTGCAGGTGGCGCCGGATGTCTCCGGGCTGGTTGAAACGGTGCAGGTGGCCGACAACCAGGCGGTGAGCAAGGGCGACCTGCTGTTCGTGGTCGACCGCGCGCGCTATCGCATCGCGCTGGAACAGGCCAAGGCCAGCCTGGCCGAGCGCCAGGCCTCGGTGGCCCAGCTGCGCCGCGAGATCGGCCGCGACCGCAGCCTGCAGGACCTGGTTGCCGCCGAGGACGCCGAAGTGCGCCGCGCCAAGCTGCAGGCCGCACAGGCCGCGCTGGCCACGGCACAGGCCGCCGTGGACCTGGCCGAGCTCAACCTGGGCCGCACCGAGGTGCGCGCGCCGGCCGACGGCCGGGTCAACGACCGCACGATGCGCGTGGGCGACTACGTGGTGGCCGGCAAGCCGGTGCTGGCGCTGCTGGACACCGGTTCGTTCCGCATCGATGGCTACTTCGAGGAAACCCGGCTGCGCGGCGTGGCGCCGGGGCAGCGCGTGGACATCCGCCTGATGGGCGAGTCGACACCGCTGCGTGGCCATGTGGAGAGCATCGCTGCCGGCATCGAGGATCGCTACCGCAGCAATGGCAGCTCCCTGCTGCCGAACGTGACCCCGGCCTTCGACTGGGTGCGCCTGGCCCAGCGCATTCCGGTGCGCATCGCCATCGACGAGGTGCCCAAGGGCGTGGAACTGATTGCCGGCCGCACCGCGACGGTGACCGTGGACACCGGCCGTCACCCGCACAACGACAAGGCCGGCACCGCGCCGACACAGGCGGGCCTGTGAACGCCGCCCTGCCCCGTCTCGGCCTGATCGTCGCGCTGGCCAGCCTGGCCGCGTGCAGGACCGTTGGCCCCGACTATGCACTGCCGGAAGGCTCGGCCTTCAAGCGCCCGGAGGCCAATGCGGCGTTCATCGATACGCAGAACCCGCAGATTGCCGCCAACCAGGCGCTGCCCGACCGCTGGTGGTCGCTGTACAACGACCCGGTGCTGGATGGCCTGATCACCCAGGCGCTGCGAGACAACGTCGAACTGAAGGCCGCCGATGCGCACCTGCGCCGTGCGGCGGCGGTATACGAACAGGCGCTGGACGCCGGTGGCTTCGAGTACGAAGCCGAGGCCGGGGTCAGCCGCGCGCAGCTGTCGGCCGAATCGTTCCTGCAGGAGCACGAACTGCCGGTGATCAACCTGGCCGATGGCAAGTTCGCGGTCAGCTACCAGTTCGACCTGTTCGGCAAGCTCAAGCGCGGCGCCGAGGCGGCGCGTGCCGACGAGCAGTCCGTTGCTGCGGCGCGCGACCTGGCCCAGGTCAGCGTGGTCGCGCAGGTCGCCGACAGCTACCTGGAAATCTGCCACGCCAACCACGAACTGCACGTGGCCGAGCATTCGCTGCAGCTGCAGCAGCGCAGCCGCAGCGTCACCGAGCGCCTGATCGCGGCCGGCCGCGGCACGCCGCCGGAGCTGGCCCGCGCCAATGCGCAGGTGGCACTGCTGGAAGCCGCGCTGCCGCCGCTGCGCGCGCAACGTTCGGCGGCCGCCTATTCGCTGGCCGCGCTGCTTGGGAAAACCCCGGACCAGCTGCCAGCAGGCGTGATCGACTGTGCGCACGCACCCGGCCTGGCGCAGCCGCTGCCGGTCGGTGACGGCCGGGCACTGCTGCAACGCCGCCCGGACGTGCGCCAGGCCGAGCGCAAGCTGGCCTCGGCCACCGCGCGGATCGGCGTCGCCACCGCTGAGCTGTATCCGGACATCCGCCTGGGCGCCTCGCTCGGTGCCGCCGGCCTGCTGGAAGACTTCGGCACGCCGATGACCCAGCAGTGGTCGATCGGCCCACTGATCTCGTGGACGTTGCCGTCGTCCGGTACCCACGCGCGCATCCACGCCGCCGAAGCCGGTGCCGACGCGGCACTGGCCGAGTTCGACCACACCGTGCTGCAGGCGCTGCGCGAGACCCAGACCGCGCTGGACCGCTACGCCCAGGACCTGCGCCGGCTGCAGTCGCTGCGCACCGCGCAGGAACAGGCCGCCTTGGCCGCCGAGCAGAACCGCCGGCTGTACCAGGGTGGCCGCACGCCGTACCTGTCCAGCCTGGATGCCGACCGCAGCCTGGCCAGCAGCGATGCCACCCTGGCCGCTGCCGAAGCACAGGTCTCGCGCGACCAGATCCACCTGTTCCTGGTGCTGGGCGGTGGCTGGCAGGCCAGCGCCGCCGCGCCCGATGCCGCAACCGCAGCGAAGTAGGCCATGAACGCGCTGACCGACCGCCAGGCGTGGCTGTTCTCGATCAAGACCTACCTGGCCGCGGTGGCCGCGCTGTACATCGCCATGGCCGGCAACCTGTCGCGCCCGTACTGGGCGATGGGCACCGTGTACATCGTCAGCCAGCCGCTGCTGGGGCCGACCCGCGCCAAGGGCGTGTACCGCATCGTCGGCACGCTGGTGGCCGGCCTGGCCACGCTGCTGGTGCTGCCGGCGCTGGTGGAAACGCCGCTGGTACTGAGCGCGGCGATGTCGATCTGGCTGGCCGGGTGCCTGTTCATGGCCCTGCTCAACCGCGGCCCGCGCGGTTACGCGTTCCTGCTGGCCGGCTACACCACCGCCTTCATCGGCTTCCCGGCAGTGACCTCGCCGGAGACCATCTTCGACACCGTGGTGGCGCGCAGCGAGGAGATCATCCTCGGTACCGTGGTGGCGGTGCTGTTTGCTTCGCTGCTGTTCCCGGCCTCGGTACGCCCGATGCTGCGCGCCCGCATCGGCAACTGGATGGAGGACGCCGCGCAGTGGTGCCGGCAGATCCTCGAACGCGGCCGCGCGCACGCGCCGCGCAACCGGCTGGCCGCGGACCTGGTGCAGTTCGAGGCGCTGATCGAATTCCTGCGCCGCGATGATCCACGCCATGCCGGTTCGGCAGTGTCGATGGAGCGCCTGCGCGAGCGCATGCTGCTGCTGTTGCCGGTGCTGTCCTCGATTGCCGATCGCCTGAGCGCGCTGCGCAGCGATGGCCAGGCCCTGCCGGATGGGCTGCCGGCGCTGGTCGACGACATCCGCGATTGGCTGGATGGGCCGACCAACGCCAGTGAGTACGCGCGGCTGCGCGCGCGCATCAGCGCGCTGAAGCCGCAGGTGGACCGCGACCTGCAGCACCTGCAGCTGGCCAGCCTGCTGCTGCGCCTGGAGGAGCTGGTGGACCTGTGGCAGGACTGCCGCACCCTGCAGCACGCGATCGATCAGGGCACGGCGCCGCTGGACCGCGCGCACTACCGCATCCGCACCGAACGGGTGGCCGCCGACAGGCACGTCGACTACGGCATGGCGCTGTTCTCCGCGCTCAGTGCCGGCGTGGCGCTGATGAGCTACTGCGTGCTGTGGATCGCGCTCGGTTGGGAGGGCGGTGGCAACGGCGCGATGATGGCGGCGGTGACCGCCGCATTCTTCGCCGCACAGGACGATCCGGCCCCCAGCATGGTGCAGTTCCTGGTGTGGGCGATGGTCGCCTCGGTGGTGGCCGGCGTGTACCTGTTCGGCGTGTTCCCGGCCGTGCACGACTTCGGCCTGCTGGCGCTGGTGCTGGCGGTGGCGTTCCTGCCGTTGGGGCTGCTGTTGCATCACCCCAAAAGCGCGCTGTTCGCGCTGCCGCTGACGGTCAACCTGGCCGCACTGCTGAGCCTGCAGAACACCTACAGCGCCAACATCCAGACCTTCCTCAATTCGTCGATCGCGATGTTCATCGGCATCGGCTTTGCGGTGGTGATGACCCGCCTGTTCCGCTCGGTGGGTGCCGAGTGGACCGCGCGCCGCCTGGTGCGGCAGGGCTGGACCACGCTGGCCGAGGCCGCCGAAGGACGTGGCCAGCAGGACCGGCAGCGCTTCGCCGCGCGCATGCTCGACCTGCTGGGCCTGCTCGCGCCGCGCCTGGCGGCGACGCCGGAGGGCAGCGACATCGCCTCGGTGGACATGCTCAACGAAGCACGCATCGGCCTGAACATCCTGCAGCTGCGCCGCGCCCGGCTGGAACTGCCCGAGCGCAGCCGTGAGGCGGTCGAGCACATTCTGGAAGAGGTGGCCGTGCACTACCGCCGGCAGATCGCCGCGCGCAGGCCGATGGTGGCAGCCGACGCATTGCGCGAGCGGCTGGATACCTCGCTGGCACGGGTCGGCAGCGTGGCCGCCTGCAAGGCGCGCGACGAGGCGCTGATGGGCCTGATCGGCCTGCGCTTCGCGCTGTTCCCGGAGGCGAAGGCGTTGGCGCCGGGCTTGGCCATGAGTGCGGCCGAACAGCCCTAGCGCGATACCCTGTGCGTCCACAGCCCCCGTTGCCGGGGTCGGATCCTTCGCCGCAGGCGAAGGCGCTGCCCCCTGCTCTGCACAGGAAGCTCCAATGAGTTACGACATGATGGTGTTCGAGGCCAGCGCCGCGCCACGCGAGGCGGCGGCTTTCATCGCCTGGTTCGAGAAGCAGACGCAGTGGAACGAGCGCCACGAGTATGACGACCCGGCGGTCAGCAGCCCGGCGCTGCAGGCGTGGTTCGCGGAGATGGCGCAGGACTTCCCGCCGCTGGGCGGACCACTCAGCAACGACGATGACGATCGTGACGAAGTGACCGAGTACAGCATCGGCCGCCAGGTGATCTACGGCGCGTTCGCCTACTCGGTGGCTGAGCGCGCGCACGGCCGCGTGCAGGACCTGGCCGAGAAGCACGGCGTGGGCTTCTTCGACGTGAATGCGGATGAAGCGGCGATCGTGTTCCCGGATGGGTTGGTGTTGATCGCTGAATGACGCCGGGTCGGATCCCTCCTGAAGGGAGGGCTCCGACCCGGAGCATGCGTGCCTCGGGGATGGGGTCAGGGCCCGTTCCCGGTGGAAACGGGATCCGACCCCGATTCAGAACAAGGTGCCCTGTACTGTGGGCTGTTCGATGCGCGCGGGTTGTTCGGCCACCGCTTCCGCACCCAGCCGCCAGGCCAGGCCACCCAACCGGCTGGCGTGGCGTTTCAATGCGGCCTGCAGCACCTCTGCGCTGCCCGCCACATGCAGCTCCTGGCGAGCACGGGTCAGGCCGGTGTAGACCAGTTCGCGCGACAGCACGCGGCTGTCCTGGCGTGGCAGCTGCAACCACACTTCATCGAACTCCGAGCCCTGTGCCTTGTGCACGGTCATCGCAAAGGCGCTTTCGTGCGCGGGCAGTGCTGCGGGGTGGAAGGCGCGCGGCTGCTCGACGGTGTCGCCGGGGAACCAGGCGACCATCGCGCCGCTGCTGTCGCGCAGGCAGATGCCGATATCGCCGTTGAACAGGCGGTGCCGGTAGCTGTTCTCGGTCACCAGCAGCAGGCGGCCCTGGAAGTAGCCCGGGGTGTTGCCCGCCAGCAGCTGCTCGATACGGCTGTTGAGGCCACGCGCGCCCTGCGGGCCTTCGCGCAGCGCGGTCAGCACGCGCAGTCGCCCGGCCTGCTGCAGGGCAAGTACCGGATCGGCGGCGTCGGCCAACGCACGCCAATGGCCCAGCAGGTGCTCGCGCTGGCCGCGCAGCGGGTCCGCCTCTCCTTCGTGGAAATGCACGCCGGCCAGTTCACCGCCGCGCAGCAGCTGCAAGGCGGCGCCGGCCTCACCCTCGCGCACGGCATCTGCCAACGGGGCCAGCACCAGTGCATCGCTCTGCCGGTACCCACGTTGCAGCTGCACGCGGCGGCCGGCGAAGGCGCGCGGTTCGGCCTGGGGCTGCAGCGTGGACGGCGCCAGCAATCCACGCAGCGCCTGCGCGTCGTCGGCGCGGGTGCCGATGCCATCACCGCTGGCACGCAGGATCGCACTGAGCACGTCGCCGGCTTCCACCGACGGCAGCTGGTCGGGATCGCCGAGCAGGATCAGCCGCGTGCCGCTGGCGACCGCGTCAACCAGCTTGGCCATCATCGGCAGATCGATCATCGACGCTTCGTCGACCACCACCACGTCCACCGGCAGCGGATTGTCGGCGTGGTGGCGGAAGCGCGGCGAATCCGGGATCACGCCAAGCAGGCGATGCAGGGTGGTGCCGGTACTGGGCAGTGCCGCGCACAGCGCCGGGTCCACGCCGTGCTCCTGCAGGCGCTGCACGGCCAGCCGCAGGCTCTCGGCCATGCGTTCGGCGGCGCGCCCGGTCGGCGCGGCCAACGCCACCTCGGGCAGCGGTTGGCCGGCATGCCGGGCCTGCGCCGCCAGCAGCAGCAACAGGCGTGCGATGGTGGTGGTCTTGCCGGTGCCGGGGCCGCCGGTGACCAGCGCCAGCGGATGGCGCAGGGTCACGCCGGCTGCGCGTGCCTGGTGGTCCTCGCCGCCCAATGCCTGCGGGAACAGCTGCGCGAACAGCGGTGCCAGCGCGGCCATGTCCGGCGGCGGCAGCGGATGCCGGCCGATGCGCTGCAGCCCGGCCGCCAGCTGCCGCTCGTACTCGCGGTAGCGGCGCAGGTAGAGCAGGCCGTTCTCCAGCACCAGCGGCGCGTCCTCGGCGATGGCATCGGCCTGCTGCGGCGTCGCTACCCACGGTGATGCTCGCAACTGTGCCAGCCAGTCCTGCGCGGCAGGCCATTCGGGCACGCCGTCCAGCAACCGCTGCGGTTGTGCCGGATCAAACCCGGCATGGCCCTGCGACACCGCCAGCGAGGCCAGCGCGGCCGCCACTGCCACGCTGTCAGGGGTATCCGCCCGCAAGCGTTGCAGGCTGGTCGCCAGTGCGTGATCGAGCGTGCGCAGCTGGCCGTTGCGATACAGCTCGTGCAGCAGGCTCATGCGCTGCCCCCCCGCGCACGTGCGGCCAGTTCGGCCTGGGCCTGCCCGCCACCGGCGAACAGCGCATCCAGCGCATCCACCAGCGCGAACGGGAAGCGATCCACGTGCACGCCGTTGCCGGTGCCGTCCAGGCCACGGCAGAACAGGTAACGGATGCCGCCCATGTCGCGCTCGTAGTCGTAGGCCGCGCCCAGCCGGAAGCGCAGCCAGCGGTGCAGCGCCACGGTATAGATCAGCGCCTGCAGGTCGTACTCGCTGTGGCGCATGGCGATGGCCAGCAGGTCCGGACTGTAGCCGGGCAGGCGATTGGACTTGTAGTCGAGCACATACCAGCGACCATCGCGCACGTAGGTCAGGTCGATCATGCCGGTCATCAGCCCTTCCAGGCGGCGGCGTTGGCCGAAGCCGCGCCGGCCACTGGAAACGCCGTGTGCATGCAGCACCTGCAGCAGCGCCGGCACCGTGGTGGGTTCGATGGCGAAATGGAAGTCGATCTCCGCACGGCGCTCGCCGTCGCCAAGGCTATGCAGGGCTCCGCCTTCGGGCAGCGGCACGGTGAGCGTGTGGCCGACCAGGGGCACCAGCACGGCCACGCCCTCCTCAAGATCGGCATCGGCGTAGCCCTCGTCGTGCAGCGCCTTGCGCAGCACCTCGGCCTGGCCTTCCGGCGCCGGCAGGCCGGGTTGCCAGCCGGCCCATGCGGCGAAGTCAACGTTCTCCATTGCCTCATGCAGCACGTTGCCGAAGCGGCTGCCCATGAAGCGCGGGTCCACAGGCGTGCTGTCCTCGGCAGCGACGGCCGGCTCCGGCAGTGCCGGTTCCAGCGGCAGTTCCGCGCCCGCGGGTTCGTCGGCGGCGGGCGCCGGCAGCTCGGTGGCCGCCGCTTCGATATCACCGCCAGCGCCGGCATCGGCATGCGCCAGCTGGGTGAAGCTGTATACCCACCAGTCGTGCGGCACGCGCCGGGTCAGTGCCCGTACTGCCGGAAGGTCGCCTTCCACTTCAGCCGCCAGCTGCGGCAGCGTGGCCGGGACCTCGCTGTCGTCGATGTGCACGTCGGGATGCGAGCGCAGCACCTGCAGGTCGCCCAGCAGCGGTGCCAGCCGGGTCTTTCGCAGCCCGGCCAGATCGCCCACGGCGATCCACAGCGCGTGCTCGGCGCGGGTCAGGCCGACGTACAGCAGGCGCGCATCCTCGGCGCGCTGCTCGCGCTCGCGCTGGCTGCTGGCTGCTTCCCAGGCGTCGTCCTTGCCCAGCTTCCAGTGCAGCTGGCGCTGGCCATCGACGTGCACGGTGCAGTGCGACGCGGTGTTCGGTGCACCGCCGTCGATGCCGACGAAGGGCAGGTACACCAGCGGATACTCCAGGCCCTTGCTCTTGTGCAGGGTGATGATCTGTACGCGGCGTGCATCCGATTCCAGGCGCAGCAGCTGCTGCTCGTCATCCTGGTCGGCGCTGGCCATCTGGCCCTGCAGCCAGTCCAGCAGGCCATGCATGCCCAACGCCTGCGCCGAGGCCTCCTGTAACAGTTCGCCCAACTGCAGGTAGTTGGTCAGGCGGCGCTCACCGTCAATCAGCGCCAGCAGGCGTTCGCCCTGTGCGGCACAGACATCGGCAATCACCGCGAAGGGGCCGCCGCGCTGCCAGCGCTCACGCCAGTGCAGCAGCTGCGCCTGGAACCCGCGTTGCAGGTCGCCCTCGCGCTCCATCGCCGCGATCGCGCTGGCCCGCTGGCCGAGCAGCACGGTGGCCAACGCCGCGCGTAGGCGGCCCTCGTCGGCCGGTTGCAGCAGTGCCAGCAGCAACGCACGCAGATCGCGCGCTTCGCTGGTGGCGAACAGGCTCTGCTTGCC
The DNA here is from genome assembly GCF_059371235.1 of Stenotrophomonas sp. YJH_SMC_29. Lineage (NCBI taxonomy): Bacteria > Pseudomonadati > Pseudomonadota > Gammaproteobacteria > Lysobacterales > Lysobacteraceae > Stenotrophomonas > Stenotrophomonas sp. YJH_SMC_29. The sequence continues at coordinate 16,530 of NZ_JCAFUK010000014.1, forward strand.
GGCCGCCACCGCAGGAATGCCGACCGCCGCCAGCGCGCGCTGCACCAGGGTGGCCTCACGGTGCGAACGCACCAGCACGGCCATGTCGCCCGGCTGTACCGGCCGCCCGCGCAGCAGCGCCTTGCCAGCCCGCGCATCGACCAGGGTCTGGTGGATCGCGGCCACGCACGCCCGCGTCGCTGCATCGCGCGAGGCGTCGGCACTCATCGCCTTGTCGGACCCGCTGCGCAGCACGCGCAGGGTCAGCGCCACCGCAGCATCGCCGTGGCGCAGGTAGTCCGAATCGGTGCGCACGCCGCCGGGACGCACCGGCTCGAACTGGATGTCGGGTTCGAGGAAGGCGTCGTCGCCACCGTTGTCGTACAGCGCCTGCAGCGCACGCAGCACGGCCGGTCGCGAGCGGAAGTTCTGGTCCAGCACCGGCGCCTGCTGCGCGACCTGCTTGGCCTTCAGGTAAGTGTGGACATCACCGCCGCGGAAGCCGTAGATCGCCTGCTTCGGGTCGCCGATCAGGAACAGCGCCGGCGCCAGGCCGAGTTCGTGCACCTCCGGCGAATCGCCGAACACGCTGTGGAAGATGCCCCACTGGCGATCGTCGGTATCCTGGAACTCGTCGACCAGCGCGATGCGGTACTGCGCGCGCAGCTGCCTGACCAGCGCCAGCCGCTGCGGGCCTTCCAGGGCTGCGGCCACGCCATCGATCAGGTCGTCGTAGGTCTGAACCCGGCGCGTTCGCTTCAGCGCCTGCAGGCGCTGCGTGGCTTCTTCGCGCAAGCGGTGCAGGAAGGCCAGCGCGCTGTCCCGCAGCCAGGCATCGCGTTCGGCCAGCAGCGCGACATAACGCGCCAACGGCGCCTGCAAGGGCGACGACGGTGTCCGATCGGCGAACTTCTTGTTGGTCTTGTCGGCCAGCACGTCCGGCAGCAGTGCCGGCAGGCGATCGCTGGCCAGCAGTTCGCGGGGATCGTCGCGCTCGGCCCAGGCCAGCAGCTGCCGGCCCAGCGGGTGCAACCAGCCCAGCTTGTAGGACACGCCGTTGATCCACTTGTTGTCGACCGCATCGCAGAGGTCGATGAAGAACTGCTCGCCGTGCTCGCGCACGCTTGCGGACAGCACTGCCGCCGCGTGCTGCAGGGCGGCCTGCGGGTCGGCCAGCGTCACTGCCTGTGGCAACGGGTGCAGCGGCGGCGCGCCCAGCAGCGCGCGCAGGTCGGCCGCCAGCGCGTCCGGGTTGGGCCAGAGCCAGGTCAGCGGCTCCAGCGTGGCCGGATCGTTGGCATGCGCGCGCCACAGGTCGGCCGCAAGCTCTTCCAGCAGCTCGCGGTCGCTGGCCAGCAGCTCCGGTGGATCGAACGTGTGACCGCTTTCCAGCGCGTGCTCACGCAGCACGCGGGTGCAGAAACCGTGGATGGTGAAGATCGCGGCCAGATCGATCTCGTCGGCCGCCACCTGCAGCCGGCGCTTCAGCGCGGCCGGGCTCTCGCTGCCACTCCGCAGGTGGCGCTGCAGCACCTCGCGGGTCAGCCGCACGTCCGGCGCTTCGCCCTCGGCCGGTTCCAGATCGACCAGGCGCGCAGCCAGCGCCAGGCGCTCGCGGATGCGCTTGCGCAGCTCCTGGGTGGCGGCATCGGTGAAGGTGACCGCCAGGATCTGGCCGATGCGCAGACCCTGCTCCACCACGAGGCGGGTGAACAACGTCGCCAGGGTGAAGGTCTTGCCGGTGCCGGCGCTGGCTTCGATCAGGCGGATGCCGTCCAGCGGCAGGGCCAGGTAGGGATCGCCAGCCATGCGCTGAAGTCCTTCGTCTGCCATGGAGGTATTCATCCGCTGCCCTCCTGGCTGGCGGCGGCAAGCGCGCGGCCTTCGCGCACGGCGCTGAAGACCACCTGGCTGTTGCGCAGCAGGTCGGCGTAGCCCGCGTCGGTGGCGAAGGGGTCGGCACCGCGCAGCAGCAGCTGCCAGGCGTCGCTGCGCGATTCGCCCCACGTGCGGTCACTGCCGTGCCACTGCTTCCAGCCTTCGCTGCGCTGCTTCTCACCTGCCGTGGTGTACAGCACCCAGCCGGTATACGGGGCAAAGCGCAGCGGTTCGCGCAGGCCGCGCCGGCGCAGCTGCAGCAGCGCGCGCAAGGCCGCACGTGCTGCGGGAACATTCAGTGCCGGCAGCACGTGCGGGCCCGGGCCGTTGTCGCCGCCATCGTAGAACTGCACCAGCGGCAGGGCGTCGCCAGCCGCGTTGGCCAGCAGCCAGTCCAGGCCCTGGCGGATCACGGCATTGCCATTGAGCGGGCCGGCGCGCAGGCGCACCAGCCCTGCGGGATGCCGATCAGCCACGCGGCCATGCAGGCGCACGCCGTCGATCTCTACCTCGTAGCGGCGGCTTTCCAGCGGTTCGCCCTGCATCCAGCCCAGCAGCGCGCTGGCATACGGGCGGGTCTTCAGCTGTTCGGCGTCGAACTGGCGCTCGCCCAATGGACCCGACGGCAACAGGCCACGCGCGCGCAGCCGCGGGTACAACGGCTCGGTATCGCCGCTGAGCGTGGCACGCACCACCGCTGCCTGCACGCTGCGCTTCTCCGGGCCGCGCGAAGACAGCACCAGCGGTTCCAGGTCATCGACTTCCTCGACGTCGTCGGCCAGGCGCAGGCCCAGCGACTGTGCGAGGAACTGCCCGGCGGGATCGCACAGGAAACGACGCAGGGTATCCAGCGCGACGTCATCTTCCACCGCATCGTCGAGCGGCGGCGGCAACGGTGCATCGAACCACGGCTGCAGGTCGCCCCGCTGGCCGCTGAGGCGCCCGGCCGCCGGGTGCCACTGCCGCCGATAGCTGAAGCGACGCGGATCGCCATCGCCGAAAGCGGCCGGTGAGAACGGCTGCAGGGCATGGCGCACGGTGAAGTCGCGGGCGGCCGCAGGCGGGTCGAGGTGATACGCCGCGGCGGCATCGATCAGTTCACTGACCAGCACCGACGGCTCACGCACGCTGCCATCGCGCGGATCGGCGCCCAGGTAGCTGAGGTAGAACACCTCCTGCGCGGCCGCGAACAGCTGCAGGAACAGGAAGCGGTCGTCTTCGCGGGTGGAGCGGTCGCCCGGTCGGCGGCGCGGCGTGTCCAGCTCGGCGGTGAGCTGGTTGAGACCGGCGGCGGGGTCACGCCGGGGGAAGTCACCGTCATTGAGGCCCAGCACGCAGATCACCCGGAACGGCAGCAGCCGCATCGGCACCATGCGGCCGAAGCTGATGCCACCGGTCAACAACGGCGCGCGCGTATCGGCCTCGCCCAGCACGGCGGCGAAGTGCGCGCGCACCACCTCCGGCGGCACGCCTTCGTCGAAGCCGGCCTTGGCCGCATCGTCGGCGAACTGGTTCAGCAGCTTGCGCAGGCGTTCCAGGGCGCGCTGGCTGTTGGGCGAGCTGGGCGCAGTCGGCAGCAGCGCATCCAGCAACGACAGCAGCCGTTGCCGCCATTGCGCCGGCGTCAGCAGCTCACCCAGGCGGCGCTGATAGATCGCCAGCACGCGCAACAGGCGCAGCAGCCGGTCAAGCGCTTCCAGCGCACCGCCTTCCAGTTCGGTCCACGGCGCCACGCCGGCCACATCGGCCTCGCTGCCGGTGGCATGGCCCAGCACCAGCCGGTCCAGCGCGAACTGCCAGGTGTAGGCATCGTCGGCCGGCGCCTGGTGCTGGTTGCGGTGCTTCGCATCCAGGCCCCAGCGTGCGCCGGCCTGCTGCAGCCAGCCATGCAGGCGGTCGAAGTCCACCGCTTCCAGGCCCGCCGCCTCGGCCAACGGGGCGCTGGCCAGCAGGTCCAGCACTTCGTTCAGGCCGAAGCGCGAGACCGGCAGGCCCAGCAGGTGCACGAACACGTCGGCCAGCGGCTCGCCGGCGAGCGGGCTGCTGTCGGCCAGTGCATAGGGAATGTGCTCGTCCTCGCCCCCACGGCCGCCGAACACCGCTTCCAGATACGGCACATAGGGGTCGATGTCCGGTGCAAGCACGGCGATCTCCCGCGCCTGCAGCGGCGGGTCGAAGCGCGGGTCCTGCAGCAGGCTGCGCAGCTGGTCGTGCAGCACCTGCAGTTCGCGCAGGCGGGTATGGCAGGCATGCACCTGCAGGCTGGGATCGTCGCTGCGCAGCCCGTCGCGCAGCTCGCCCGAGGGCAGCGCACGGCGGTGGAACAGATCGCGCTGCAGGCGATGCAGCAGGCTGTCGGACAGGCCGCCTTCGTCCTGCGTCGGCCGGGTGTCGTCCTCCGGATCCGAATACGCGGCAATCTCGCCGGCCGGGTGCACCACCTCGTAGCTGCCCAGCACCGCCATGAAATCGCGCCCGGCCGCTCCCCAGGCTTCCAGCAGCCGGTTCTCGCCCGCAGCTTCGCCGAAGGGATCCGGCGCGCCACTGCGCAGGCGCTCGGCCAGGGTCTGCAGGTCGCCCCAGTACGACTGCACGGGCGTGGGCATGTAGAAATGCAGTTCGCCCACCCGCGCCTGGGTGGCCATCACCCGCAGCACGTCGGGCGAAATGTTGAGCGTCGCGAACGCCGACATGCGCCGCGGCAGGCCTTCCGGCAGCGGCTGGCCAGCGCCCTCGAAACGATCGAGATAGGCCTGGATGCGCCGCGCACGATAGTCGTGGCCACCGGCAATGGTGCGCCAGAGGATGGCCTGCGGATCGGCCGGGTCGGCGCCGGCCTCCCAGCGCAGCAGCCAGTCACGCCGCCAGGCCTGGTACTTCTCGAACACCGAGGCCAGTTCGCCGGCCAGTGCCCAGGGCTTCAGCGCGTCGCCACCGGCAAGATAGGACTGCAGCGCGCGCAGTGCTGGCCGCGCCAGCAACGCCGGGTCGCGCAGTGCCTGGTACAGCTTCCAGTGCAGGCCGGCCGCGTCGAGGTCGTCGCGTTCCCCCGGCACATTGGCGTTCAGTGCACGGGCCACGAACTCGCCCGGGGTCAGGAACTCAAGGTTGGCGGCAACGCCATATTCGGCAGCAAGTGTCGCCTGCAGCCAACGCCGCATCGCCACCTGTGGGATCAGCACCACGTCCGGCGTCAGCAACGGCTGGCCCGGAACCGGCGTACGCACGTTGCGCGCCAGCAGCGCAGCCAGCACGTCCAGGGAATTGGAATGGTAGAGGCGGAAATCGCTGCCCGGGTCACTCATCGTGCACAGTGTGCAGCAGAGCAGGCCGTATTCAATGGCTGGCTCATCGCCGGTACGGATTGTTCCGCGCTGCCGGCCGATTGTCCCAGCCTGGCAGGGGCCTTGCCGTGCCACAATACTGGACCGTCCAGTCTGCTTATGTTCAGCCGACGGGCCCGATCCTTCGATGTCTAAAAAACGTTAATGGTGCCCATGTCGGCTTCCACGTCCAGTCTGGTGCAGTTATCCAACGTCCGCATCGACCGGAGCGGGCGCACGATCCTGCGTGACGTGTCGCTGCAGGTGCCCAAGGGCAGCATCACTGCGGTGCTGGGCCCATCGGGCAGCGGCAAGTCGACCCTGCTGGCGGCACTGACCGGTGAACTGCGCCCGGTCGCCGGCGAGGTCACCCTGTTCGGCAAGCCGATCCCGCAGGACAGCGGCGCACTGCTGGAAATGCGCAAGAGCGTGGGGGTGCTGCTGCAGGGCAATGGCCTGCTGACCGACCTGACCGTCGCCGAGAACGTCGCGCTGCCGCTGCGTACCCATACCCGCCTGCCGGCCGCTGTGCTGCGCCGGCTGGTGGAAATGAAGCTGCATGCGGTGGGCCTGCTGGCCGCTGCCGATGCCTGGCCGCGCGAGCTGTCCGGTGGCATGGCACGCCGCGTGGCGCTGGCCCGCGCGCTGGCGCTGGACCCGCCGCTGATGATCTACGACGAGCCGCTGACCGGGCTGGACCCGATCGCCTCCGGCGTGATCATGAGCCTGATCCAGCGCCTCAACCACAGCCTGGGCCTGACCAGCATCATCGTCAGCCACCACGTGCACGAGACCCTGCCGATCTGCGACCAAGTGATCGCGATCGCCAACGGCGGCATCGTGTTCCAGGGCACGCCCGAGGCGCTGCAGTCCAGCCAGGACCCGCTGCTGCGGCAGTTCCTGCACGGCCAGCCCGATGGCCCCATCCCGTTCGATGCCGCGCCGCGCGCGAGGGTCGCCTGATGCCGTTCGTCCAAGCCACCCGCTCGCTGGGCCGCGCCGGCCTGTTCTCGCTGACCGTGCTGCGCGGTTCGTTGCCGACCCGTGATTTCCTGGCCGAACTGACCCGCGAGATCTACAAGATCGGCGCGCGCTCGCTGCCGATCATCGCCGTCGGTGGCGCCTTCGTCGGCCTGGTGCTGACCCTGCAGGGCTACCGCACGCTGACCACCTTCGGTGCGGCCGACGCGCTGTCGACCCTGCTCGGCCTGTCGCTGTACCGCGAACTGGCACCGGTGCTGACCGCGCTGCTGTTCATCGGCCGCGCCGGCAGCTCGATCGCCGCCGAACTGGGCCTGATGCGCGCCACCGACCAGATCAAGGCGCTGGAGCTGATGGCCATCGACCCGGTGGCCAAGGCCGTGGCACCGCGCTTCTGGGCGGCGGTGCTGACCGTGCCGCTGCTGACCGGCATCTTCTGCTCGCTGGCGATCAGTGCCAGCTACTTCGAGGCCGTGCACGTGCTGGGCCTGGACAATGGCGTGTTCTGGTCGGCGCTGCGCAACAGCGTCGATTTCTGGGACGACTTCGGCGTGGCGATGCTGAAGTCGGCGATCTTCGGCGGCACCGCCGCGCTGGTGGCCGCCTACGTCGGTTTCCATGCCGAGCCGACCATCGAGGGCACCTCGGTGGCCACCACCCGTGCGGTGGTCAACGCCTCGCTGCTGGTACTGATGTTCAACTTCGTGCTGTCGGCAATGTTGTTCACCTAACCCCTCCACCGGCGGTGCGCAGGCGCGCGCGGCCACCACGACTCGATCAGGTATTCCACATGGCCATCCGCGGTCCCAGACTCGAATTTTCCGTCGGCGCCTTCCTGCTGCTGGCCCTGGCCTCGCTGCTGGTGCTGGCCGTGGCCTCGACCAACCAGCGCTGGAGCTGGGGCAGCCAGGGCTACGAGCTGAAGGCGCGCTTCTCCCAGGTCGGGCAGCTGCGCAAGCAGGCGCCGGTGAAGATCGGCGGTGTCACCGTGGGCCAGGTCGCCGCGATCGACCTGGATCCGGTGAAGTTCGAATCCATCGTGACCCTGCGCATGGACAGCAAGGTCAAGGACCTGCCGGCAGATACCTCGGCCGGCATCTTCACCAGTGGTTTGCTTGGCGAGAGCTATATCGGTCTTCAGCCGGGCGGTGACCCGGACGTGCTGAAGGCTGGCGACGAGATCGTCTTCACCCAGCCGGCGGTGGACCTGATCCAGCTGGTTGGCAAGTACATGTTCAGTGGCGGCGCCGGTGGCGGCGCTGCTCAGAAGCCCAACGATGGCGCGCAGGCGCCTGCAACGGAACCGCAACCATGAAAACGAAACTGATCCCGGCCCTGCTCGCCTCGGCGCTGCTGCTGGCCACGCCGTTCTTCGCCCAGGCCCAGGCCGCCGCCCCCGCTGCCGCTGCGACGCAGGGCCAGGCCGGCAAGGTGGTGATCGATGCCAGCACGCGCATCCTCAACACCCTGCAGCAGCGCCGGAGCGAGTTCGGCAGCAACCCGGCCAGCCTGCGCAGCTACATCGACAGCGAGCTGAACCGCACCTTCGACCGCGACTATGCCGCGCGCCTGGTGCTGGGCCCGCACGCCCGCGGTGCTTCTGACGCGGACATCAAGCTGTTTGCCGATGCCATGGCCGACAGCCTGATGCAGCGCTACGGCTCGACCCTGCTCAACATCCAGGGCAAGCCGAGCTTCCGCCTGAAGGGTGAGAGCCCGCTGCCGGGCAACCGCGGCGTGCGCGTGAGCACCGAACTGGTGCGCGCCGGCAGCGAACCGACCCCGGTCGAGTACTGGATGCGCAACGTCAACGGCCAGTGGAAGATCTTCGACGTCAACATCGAAGGCATCTCCTACGTGCAGACCTTCCGCAACCAGTTCGATACTCCGCTGCGCCAGAAGGGCATCAAGCAGGTGGCCAGCGAACTGCACAGCGGCAGCATGCAGGCCGGGCCCGCGGGCAATGGCAAGTAACGCACTGGCGCTGCTGGAAGGCGACACCCTGCGCCTGCGCGGGGTGCTCGACCGTGCCGCGGTGATCGCGCTGTGGCCGCAGCTGCAGGCCCTGCCGGCCAAGCTGGCACGGCTGGAGCTGGGTGAGGTGGAGCGCGTGGACAGCGCCGGCCTGGCCCTGCTGGCCGAACTGGCGGCCCGTGCGCGCAAGGCGGGCCACCTGCTGGCAATTGCCGGCGCGCCGGCCGGCTACAACGAGCTGAGCGCAGCCTACCGGCTGTCGCCCGACCTGGATTTCAACGCTACTTCTGCTGCGAGCTGACATGAACGTCGTACGCACTTTCCCCCTGATCCTCCTGGCCACCGCCCTGACCGCCTGTGCCGGCAAGCCCGCGCGCAGCGATGCACCGGTCGCCAGCACCGTGGTCGCGGCCAGCACGGTGGCCGAGGCACCGGCGGCAACCGCCGATACCGGCGGCGCCGACGCGACGCCGGCTGCAGCCGCGGCCACTCCACCGGCGCCTTCCGCACCGTCGCCGGCTGCGTCGGCACACGGCGCAGAGACCAGCGCGGCGAAGACCGCAACGGCCACCGCCGCCGGGGGCGAGGATGATTTCGACGCCCTGTATGGCGGCACCGGCACCACCAGCAGCGCTGCGGCCTACGATCCGTGGGAACCGTTCAACCGCAAGGTCCACACGTTCAACAATGCGGTCGACCGCGGTGTGGCCCGTCCGCTGGCCACCGCCTATACCCATGTGGTGCCGCGCTTCGCGCGTACCGGCATCAGCAACTTCTTCAGCAACCTGCGTGCGCCGGTGACCATCACCAACCAGCTGCTGCAGGGCCGTGGTGCCGACGCGTGGGACAGCCTCGGCCGCTTCCTGATGAACAGCACGCTGGGCATCGGTGGCCTGTTCGATCCGGCCAGCAAGGCGATGGTGCCGCGTCGCAATGAAGACTTCGGCCAGACCCTGGGTGCCTGGGGCTGGCGTCGTTCGCGCTACGTGGAGCTGCCGTTCTTCGGCCCGCGTACCGTGCGCGACGTGTTCGGCCTGGCCGGTGACATCCCGTTGTCGCCGATCCGGCGCGTCGAGGAAGACAAGATCCGCATCGGCCTGCAGGGCCTGCAGCTGGTCGACACCCGCGCACAGCTGCTGGCGATCGACGATCTGCGCGACACCGCAGTGGACGAATACGCCCTGGTCCGCGATGCGTGGATGCAGCGCCGCAACTACCAGATCGAGAACGACCTGCGCAGCAAGCGCGACCGCGGCCATGACGATGCCAATTCGCCGATCCCGGTCGATGCGATGCCGATGCCGCAGTGGACCCACTGAAGCCCTGCATCGGTGCATGAAAAACCCCGCCTCGGCGGGGTTTTTCTTTTCCGCTGGGTGCCAACCGTGGCTGGCACGCCTTGCTCAGGCCGCCAGCGCGGCCTCGATGGCCTCGCGCAGGCGTGCATCGTCGGCGGCCACGTCCGGGGCAAAGCGTGCGACGACCTTGCCATCACGGCCGACCAGGAACTTCTCGAAGTTCCACAGCACCGCCGGTGCCGGATGGATCGGGATCTCCTTGCTGGCCAGGCGCTCACGCAGCGGGCCTTCGCCGATCGACTGCGGCTGCGCGGCGGTCAGCTGCTGGTACAGCGGGTGGGTATCCTCGCCGGCCACGCTGATCTTGGAGAACATCGGGAAGCTGACGTCATAGGTGAGCTGGCAGAACTGCTGGATCTCGGCCTCGCTGCCCGGCTCCTGGCCGAGGAAGTTGTTGGCGGGGAAGCCCAGCACTTCCAGGCCCTGGGCGTGCTTTTCCGAATACAGCGCCTGCAGGCCTTCGTACTGCGGGGTCAGGCCGCACTTGGAGGCGACGTTGACCAGCAGCAGCACCTTGCCCTGGTAGTCGGCAAGCGAGGACGGCTGGCCGTCGATGGTGGTGAGGGGAATGTCCTGGATCGGGGTACTCACGCGGGGGCTCCGGCTACGTCGGGAAATGGCCGACCAGCATAGCGCCGCGCGATGCCGGTCGTGCCGGCTGCTGGCCGGGAATCGTGCGACCGTTCGCATGGGTTCATGAGGCTGCCGGCCAGCGGCCGGCGCGAGGATCAGTCCACGCAGAGCGTGCCCTGCGCCTTGCCGTCGTCGATGCGCTGGCGGCAACCGAAGTTCTGGCTGGCATCACGCTGGCAGGTGCCTGTCGCCACGACGCCGGCCACCCCCTCGCCCGTCGCCAGGCACTGGCCGGTGCAGTCGCTCTTGCGGCTGCAGGCCTTGCCGGCATCGGCATAGGGAATCACGCACTGCTCGCGCTGCAACCGGCCGAGCCGCTGCAGGCTGCCACCGGCAGCCTGGCAGTCGACGTCGCGCGCTTCGCGATAGGCCTCGGCAGCTTCAGGGCTGGTGGCCGTGGCCTGCGCGGTCGTGTCCACGCTCGGTGGCGCGCTGCTGCAGGCAGCAAGCAGTGCGGTCAGGACAAGGCTGGTGCAAAGGGGCAGGCGCATCGTGGTACCGGATCGGGCGGGCAGGCCGCCAGCATACGCACCGGCGATGCATGCGGCGTGTCGGCGCCGGTCAGGCCTCCTCGCCGTCGCTCGCCTCTTCCTCGGCCGTGGCATCTCCCTCGGCCAGGTCGCCCAGCAACGACTGTGCCTGCTCGGCGGCCAGCGACTCGACACCCCGCAGGCGCCGTTCGATGGTGCGCGTCTTGCGGCTGGCCTCGCCGATGCTGCGCCCGACGGTGGTGATCTGCTTCTCGGCCTTCTCCAGGATGCCGGCGAACTTGCCGAACTCGCTCTTCACTGCGCCCAGCAGGCTCCAGACCTCGCTGGAGCGCTGCTCGATGGCCAGCGTGCGGAACCCCATCTGCAGGCTGTTGAGCAGCGCGGTGACCGTGGTCGGCCCGGCCACGACCACGCGGTGCTCGCGCTGCAGCAGATCGACCAGTCCCGGGCGCCGGATCACTTCGGCGTACAGCCCTTCGGTAGGCAGGAACATCACTGCGAAATCAGTGGTATGCGGGGGTGCGATGTACTTGTCGCAGATCGACTTGGCCTGCACGCGCACCGCGCGCTCGAGCTGGATGCCCTGCAGGCGCACGCCCTCGGCGTCGCCGTGCTCCTGCGCGTCCAGCAGGCGCTCGTAGTCCTCGCGCGGGAACTTGGAGTCGATCGGCAGCCACACCGGGGTATCGCCGCTGCTGCGTCCCGGCAGGCGTACCGCGATGTCGACCATCTCGCCGCTGTCCGGCCGCACCTTCACCGCACGTGCGTACTGCTCCTGGGTGAGTGTCTGCTCAAGGATGTTCTCCAGCTGCACTTCGCCCCAGCTGCCGCGGTTCTTGACGTTGGTCAGCACGCGCTTGAGGTCGCCGACGCCGGTGGCCAGCTGCTGCATCTCGCCAAGGCCACGCTGCACCTGTTCCAGGCGCTCGGAGACAAGCTTGAAGGAATTGCCCAGGCGCGTCTCCAGCGTGGACTGCAGCTTCTCGTCCACGGTATGGCGCATCTGCTCCAGCTTCTGCGCGTTGTCGTTCTGCAGCGCGCGCAGCTGCTCTTCCAGCGTGGCGCGCATCTCGGCGATGCGCTGTTCGTTGCGCTGGGTCAGCTCCTGCAGGCGCAGGCCGAGGCTTTCGGTCAGGCGCTGCTGCGACTGCGCGCCTTCCTCGCGGCCCTTGCGCGCGTCATCGACCAGGGTCTGGCGCAACGCACCCAGCTGGGTATCGGTACGTCCGGTGAGTTCCTGCAGCTGCTGGCCAAACGCATGGATGCGCGCCTCCTGCTGCTGGCCGAAGGCCTCCAGCTGGCCCCGCAGCTCCTGCAGGCGCTGTCCCGTCAGCGCGGCGCCGCGCTGCTGGCTGTCGGCAGCCTCGGCACGCGCCTTGCGCGCATCTTCGCCCAGCGCTTCGCGCAGCAGGTCCAGGCGCTGGTCGGTACGGGTGGACAGATCGGTCAGCGCGCGGGCGAAGCCATCGAGCTGTTCGCGCAGCTCGCTGCGCCCGGACCGTGCCTCCTCGCGCACCGCCTGTTCCAGGCGGTCATGCGGGGGGCGGCGCAGCAGGGCGACCAGTTGCAGGATGAGCACGGCCAACAGCAGGCCGGCAATGAGCAGGGATTCGGTTTGCATGCGGCAAGTGTAGGCTGGCCCAGTCTCAACTGCTGCGCCAGGACCATGCTTGCCCTGTACGGAAAGCCCACCTCCATCAACGTGCGCAAGGTGCTCTGGCTGTGCGCCGGCCTCGACCTGCCCCTGCACCACGAGCCTGCGCCACCCGCGGACCTGCTGGCCACCCTGAACCCGAACCGGCAGGTGCCGGTCCTGCGTGATGGCGAGTTCGTGCTGTGGGAGTCCAACAGCATCTGCCGCTACCTGGCGTCCCGCGCGGGCCGTGACGACCTGCTGCCCCGCGCGGCACAGGATCGTGCGCGGGTCGAGCAGTGGATGGACTGGCAGGCCAGCGACCTCAACAGTGCCTGGCGGCACGTGTTCATGGCACGCGTGCGCCAGCATCCGGACTACCCGGACGATGCCCGCGCCGAGGCCAGCCTGGCCCAGTGGAACCGCTTGATGGGCGTGCTTGATGCCCAGCTGGCCGCTGGCGGCTACGCCGCTGGCAGCACCTTCACCCTCGCCGACATCGTGCTCGGGCTGTCGACCCAGCGCTGGCGCAGCACACCGGGCCACACGCCGGCGCTGGCACACGTGGGCGCCTGGTTCGAGCGCCTGCGCCAGCAGCCCGGTTTCGCCGAACACGTCGACAACGGCGTGGCCTGAGGCAGGGGTCAGATCCTCTCCCGGGAAAGAGATCTGACCCCAGGGGCGCGGGAACGACCCGGCCTTACCAGCCTTCCAGCACGATCTTGCCCTTGGCGCGGTGGCTTTCCAGCAGCGCGTGGGCGCGCCGCAGGTTGGCCGCGTCGATGCGCCCGAAATGTTCGCCCAGCGTGGTCTGCAGCACGCCGGTATCGACCAGCTCGGCCACCCGGTTCAACAGGTCGTGCTGGCGCTGCATGTCGGCGGTGCGGTACAGCGGCCGGGTGAACATCGACTCCCAGTGCAGCGACAGTGCCTTGCGCTTGAGCGCCATCACGTCCACCTGGCCCGGGTCATCGATCAGGCCGAACTGTCCCTGCGGCGCCAGCAGTTCCACGATCTGCGCGTAGTGCTGGTCGGAATGGGTCAGGCTGGCCACGTGCTGCACCTCGCTGATGCCCAGCCGCGCCAGGCCCTCGGCCAGCGGCAGGCGGTGGTCGATCACATGGTGCGCGCCCATCGCATACACCCAGTCCTGGGTCTCCGGGCGCGAGGCGGTGCCGATCACGGTCAGCCGGGTCAGCTTCCGCGCCAGCTGCACCAGGATCGAGCCGACACCGCCGGCAGCACCGATCACCAGCAGGGCTTGGCCTTCGCCACCGCCCTCGGGGATGCGCAGGCGGTCGAACAGCAGCTCCCAGGCGGTGATCGCAGTCAGTGGCAGCGCGGCGGCGGCGGCATCGTCGAGGCTGGCCGGCTTGCGGCCGACGCTGCGCTCATCCACCAGCTGGTACTCGGCATTGCTGCCCGGGCGATCGATGACGCCGGCGTAGTAGACCGCGTCACCGGGCTGGAACAGGGTCACCTCGCTGCCCACCGCGTCGACGATGCCGACCGCATCCCAGCCCAGCACGCGCGGGCCGTCGGTGGCCACGCCGCGGCGGACCTTGGTGTCGACCGGGTTCACCGCCACCGCGCGCACCGCCACCCGCAGGTCGCGCGGGCCGGGCTGCGGCAGGTCCAGTTCAATATCGATCAGGGCCTGCGGATCATCGATCGGCAGGCCGGCGTGGGTGTAGGCAATGGCGCGCATGGCAGCGGTCCAGTGGGGAAGGAGGCGACAGGTTGCGCCGCGCGCGCGCCGGCAGAAAGGCGCAGAATCGGGCAGGACTTTCTCTCCAGCAATGAAAATGATCCGCTTCGACGACCTGCAGCTGTTCGTTCGTACCGCCGCGCTGGGCAGCTTCTCGCAGGCCGCCCGCGAGGCCGACCTGCTGCCCGGCCAGGTTGCCGCGGCGGTGGCGCGGCTGGAACGTGAGCTGGACCTGCGCCTGTTCGTGCGCACCACCCGCAGCCTGCGCCTGACCGGCGAGGGCGCGCTGTACCTGCCGTATGCGCAGGAGGTGCTGGCCACCCTGCGCGAGGGCCAGGCCCGCGTACAGGGCGAGGACACCGAGCTGCATGGCACCCTGCAACTGTCGGCGCCGTCGGACTTCGGCCGCAACCTGCTGCTGCCCTGGCTGAGCGCGTTCCGCGCGGCCCACCCGCGGCTGCGCCTGCATCTGCGCCTGTCCGACGAAGTGGCCGATGTGTTCCGCGACCCGGTCGACGTGGCCATCCGCATCGGCCACTTCGACGATGCCAACTACGTGGCCCTGCCCCTGCTGGAAGGCAACCGGCGCGTGCTGGCCGCCTCGCCCGGCTACCTGCAGCGGCGCGGCATGCCCACGCGGCTGGATGAGCTGCGCGAGCACGACTGCCTGGTCTACCAGCTCAGTGGCCGCGCCTACGATCGCTGGTCGTTCGAGGTGGACGGACGCCGCGCCGTGATCCCCGTGCGCGGCCCGCTGGTCTGCGACGACGCCGACGTGGTGCGGCGCTGGGCCGTGGCCGGTGAAGGCATCACCTACAAGTCCTGGCTGGACCTGCGCGAGGACGTGCTGGCCGGGCGCCTGCAGGTGCTGCTGGACGGCGTTGGCAGCAGCATCCCATTGCAGCTGGTGTGCCCGCACCGCAAGCAGTTCTCGCCCGCGGTAAGGCAGCTGCATGCGCAGCTGCGCCAGCACCTGCAACCGTTGCTGTCTGGGATGCCGGTTGGCCCCACCGGCCCCCTGTCGCCTGCCGGGGCGCTGGCCGACAATGGCGGCCCCCCGTAACAAGAGCGCACCGCCATGCCGTGGATGGGCATCCAGGACCTGTGGACGTTTCTGGTCGCCGTGCTGGTGTTTCTCGCCCTGCCCGGTCCCGGTACCTTCACCCTGTTGACCGCCACCGGCCGTGGCGGCGTGCGCGGCGGCTACACCGCACTGGCCGGCCTGCTGGTCGGTGACCAGATCCTGATGTGGCTGGCGCTGGCCGGCGTGGCCGCGCTGCTCAAGGCCAACCCGCTGGTGTTCCACGCCGTGCAGTACCTGGGTGCGGCCTACCTGGTGTGGGTCGGCATCGGCCTGCTGCGCACGCCGAAGCACGAGGGCAGTGATGCCGGCCCGATCCGCATGCAGCCGGGCCGCTACTTCCAGCAGGCGATCCTGGTCAGCCTGCTCAACCCGAAGGCAATCCTGTTCTACATGGCGTTCCTGCCGTTGTTCATCGATCCGAAGGCGCACCAGGGCATCGCCACCTTCGCCGCGCTGGCCGGCATCATCCTGGTGGTCAGCATCGCCTACTGCTCGATGCTGATCGGCGTGGGCAACCTGGCCCGTCGCCGGCTGATCCAGCACCCGCGGATCAGCGATGCGCTGCGCCGCGTGGCCGGCCTGTTCCTGGTCGGGTTCGGCATCCGTCTGGGGCTGAACGGCTGACAGCGCAGGCTCGACGCTACGCCTGCCGGCCTAGGTGGGCCCCGTCCCGCCGTGCGGTCCTGCGCGCAGATGGTCGATGAACACCCGCAGCTTGGGTGCCATGTGCTCGCGCGCGGGGTAATACAGGTGGAAGCCGGGGAACGGCGGTTGCCAGTCCTGCAGCACCGCCTGCAGGCGCCCGGATGCCAGGTCATCGGCCACCAGTGACGCGAACCCCTGCGCCATGCCGAGCCCGGCCAGCACGGCGCCGTGGGCCAGCTCGGCATCGTTGAACACCAGCCGGCCGTTGACCTCGACCTCCAGGTCATGGTCATCGCGGCTGAACTCCCAGGGCATCAGCCGGCCGTTGGCGCGGCGGTGGACGATGCATGCATGGCCCTGCAGTTCGTGCGGGCTGGCCGGAATGCCGTACTGCGCGAAGTAGCCGGGCGTGGCCACCACCACCTGCCGCTCCGGCGGTCCGATCGGCACTGCGATCATGCCGCGCGCCAGTGACTCGCCGAGCCGGATACCCGCGTCGAAGCCTTCGGCCACCAGATCGGTCAACGCCGGCTCCACGCACAGCTCCACGTCCACCTGCGGATAGCGCGCCAGGAACGAAGGCAGTGCCGGCAGCACCCGGCGCTCGGCCACGATGCGTGGAAGGGTGATGCGCAGCTTCCCGGCCGGAACCGCACGCGCGCTGTCGAGGTCGGCAAACGCCGAATCGATCTGCTCCAGTCCGCCGCGTACACGTTCAAGGAAGCGCGCACCGTGTTCGGTCAGGCCGACCCGGCGCGTGGTCCGTTGCAGCAGGCGCACGCCCATCCGCGCCTCCAGCGCGCGCACGCTCTGCGACAGTGCCGAGGTGGAGATGCCCAGCGCATCTGCGGCGCGGGTGAAGCTGGCATGGTCGGCGACGTGAACGAAGGCGACCACCGCCGACAACGGTGCGGAGGGATCCATTGTGAAGCCACTCTTCATGGTGAGTCCGGTGCCATCCAGTTTATCCACAGGAACGGTCGGCCGATGCTGTGCCTCCCGGCGGTACCGCCGCCTCCCTGTGAGACCCCCCATGTCGCTGGACCACTACCGCCTGCTCGGCCGCTCCGGCCTTCGCATCAGCCCGATGGCACTGGGCACGATGACCTTCGGCGCCGACTGGGGCTGGGGCGCGGACGAAACCGAGGCTCGCCGCATCTTCGACACCTACGTCGAACGTGGCGGCAATTTCATCGATACCGCCAACAACTACACCAATGGCAGTGCGGAAACCCTGCTTGGCCGGTTCGCCCAGGGCCAGCGCGACCGGCTGGTGATCGCCAGCAAGTACACCCTCGCCACCGTCCCCGGTGACCCCAACAACGCCGGCAACCACCGCAAGAGCATGCTGCGCTCGGTGGAGGACAGTCTGCGGCGGTTGGGGACCGACTACCTCGACCTGCTGTACCTGCACGCCTGGGACGACACCACCGGCGTTGACGAAGTCATGCGGGGCTTCGACGACCTGGTCCGCAGCGGCAAAGTGCTTTACGCCGGCATCTCGGACACGCCGGCCTGGCAGATCGCGCGCATGCAGACCCTGGCCGACCTGCGTGGCTGGTCGCCGCTGGTGGCGCTGCAGATCGAGTACAGCCTGATCCAGCGCAGCGTCGAGCATGAACTGCTGCCGATGGCCGATGCGCTGGGGATGGGCGTGGTGGCGTGGTCGCCATTGGGCAGCGGCGTGCTGACCGGCAAGTACAGCACGGCCGATCTCGCCAGCGCCGAGGCGTTGCCAGCCACACCCGGCGGGTCGCGCCGCAGCGTGGCCCTGATCAATGGTGCGTTGACGCCGCGTTCGCTGCAGATTGCCGGGGACGTCGCAACCATCGCTGCCGATCTTTCGCATTCGCCTGCGCAGGTTGCACTCGCCTGGTTGCTGCAGCGCCCCGGCGCCGGCGCGCTGCCGATCATCGGCGCCCGCACCCTGGCGCAGTTCGAGCACAACCTGGACGCGCTGCAGCTGGTGCTGCCGGCCGAGGCCCTGGCCCACCTCGATGCGATCAGTGCAGTGGCACCGTCGTTCCCGCACGATTTCCTGCGGATGCCGTTGCCGCGGATGCTGATGAGCGGCGGCACCCAGCTGCGGCCGCGCGGGCGCTGAGGGCATGGCAGGCAGGGCGGGCTATGCTGGCCCCCCTTCTGCAATGGATGCGCGTGGATGGTCCGCCTGACCGACTTCGCCCTGACCCTGCTGTTCGCCGGCACCGCCTCTGGCGCCACCGTGCAGGACCATCGCTGCCTGACGGGCGGCCGCAACGACAGCATCCATCTGGAATGGCGCTGGCTGGACGACGGCGCGGCCGACGTGCGCTACGCCGGCCAGCGCGGGCGCCTGCCCCTGCGCCGGGTCTCGATGGAGACCACGGTGCTGGCAGAGGATCGTCCCTACCAGTTCGACAGCGTGTGGGAAGAGCGCATCGACGGCCGCCTCAACGGCCGTTACCTGCTGAGTACCCAGGGCGCGCTGGTGCTGGACCTGAGCTATGAGCGTGCCCGTGACGGGCGCAGGACCTCTTTCCACGATGACGTCGAGGCCTGGCAGGAAGACGGCTGCCACTGGCCCGCCCTGCCCTGACGTCGCCCGGCGCGGGGGTCCGGCCTGCTTTATGCCGATTCCGGCAGCCTGATCGCGGTGCAGCGCGCGGCGCGTCGGGTATGACCCCCGTCAGTGGCAATGCTGCGCTGCGTTCGGTCACACTCGGGAACTTGTCGTTCTCAGTCACCCCTTCCGAGGCCTGCATGTCCCTGTTCCGGCGCAAGTCCCTAGATTCCGTCACCGTCCACGAAGCCGGCAGGCGCCTGATCCCGACGCTCAG
Organism: Stenotrophomonas sp. YJH_SMC_29; assembly: GCF_059371235.1. Classification (NCBI taxonomy): domain Bacteria; kingdom Pseudomonadati; phylum Pseudomonadota; class Gammaproteobacteria; order Lysobacterales; family Lysobacteraceae; genus Stenotrophomonas; species Stenotrophomonas sp. YJH_SMC_29. Next base: position 35,036 of record NZ_JCAFUK010000014.1, read on the forward strand.
CTGGCCGCACCTGATCGCGCTGGGCATCGGTGCCATCGTCGGTACCGGCATCTACACGCTGATTGGCGTCGGTGCCAACCTGGCCGGCCCGGCCGTGCTGATTTCCTTCGCCATCGCCGGTGCGGTCTGCGCCTGTGCGGCGCTGTCCTATGCCGAGCTGTCGACGATGATGCCGGCCGCCGGCAGCGCCTACACCTACAGCTACAGTGCGCTCGGCGAGGTGTTCGCCTGGGTGGTGGGCTGGAGCCTGATCCTGGAGTACTCGCTGGTGGTGAGTACGGTGGCGGTGGGCTGGTCCGGCTACTTCGTCGGCTTCCTCGAATGGGTGCACACCCAGTTCGGCTGGAACGTGCACCTGCCAGCCTGGCTGGCGGCCGGCCCGCACGTGGAAGGCGGCATGATCAATCTGCCGGCGATCATCATCACCTGGCTGGTAGCCGGCATGTTGATGGCCGGCACCAAGGAGAGCGCCACGCTCAATGCGATCCTGGTGGTGTTCAAGCTGATCGCGCTGGCGATCTTCGTGGCCGTGGCCCTGCCTGCGTTCGACAGCGCCAACCTGCAGCCGTTCATGCCGTATGGCTTTGCCAAGTCGATGGGCCCTGACGGGGTCGAGCACGGCGTGATGGCGGCAGCGGCGATCATCTTCTTCGCCTTCTACGGCTTCGATGCGATCTCCACCGCCGCCGAGGAAACCAAGAACCCCGGCCGCGACCTGTCGATCGGCATCATCGGGTCGATGATCGGCTGCACCATCGTCTACGTGCTGGTGGCGCTGGCGGCAGTGGGTGCGATGAGCTACGCGGTGTTCGGCCACAGCGCCGAACCGCTGGCGCTGATCATGCGCCAGCTCGGCCATCCGACTGCCGCAATGGTGATTGGCGTGATCGCGATCATCGCGCTGCCGACCGTGCTGCTGGCCTTCCTGTACGGCCAGAGCCGCATCTTCTTCGTGATGAGCCGCGACGGCCTGCTGCCGCGTGGCCTGTCCAAGGTCAATGCGCGCACCGGCACGCCGGTGGCGACCACGCTGTTCACCGCCGTGGTGGTGTCGGCGCTGGCCGGCGTGGCCCGCCTGGACGAGATCGCCGCGCTGGCCAATGCCGGTACCCTGGCCGCGTTCACTGCGGTGGGTATCTGCCTGGTGGTGCTGCGCCTGCGCGAGCCGAACCGCGAGCGAACCTTCCGCACACCGCTGGCCTTCGTGGTCGGGCCGCTGGCCGCGCTGGGCTGCATCTACCTGTTCATCAGCCTGCCGCACACCACGCAGTTGTACTTCCTGCTGTGGAACGTGGCCGGCCTGGTGCTGTACTTCCTGTACAGCCGCCGCCACGCACTGATCGCGAAGTAACCGGCTCGCCGGTCGTGCCGGCCGCTGGCCGGCACCTCGCATCCTGTTGGTACGGGCAATGCCGGCCAGCGGCCGGCACGACCGAAGGGCGGTCAACCGCCCTGTTTTGCCGCGTAATCCTGCGCCTGGCGCATCACCCGCAGCAGGTTGCCGCCCCAGATGCCGGCAATCTGCTGCTCGGTATAGCCCTTGCGCAGCAGCCAGGCGGTGATCTTCGGCAGCTGGCTGACATCGGGCAGGTCGCTCAGGCCACCGCCGCCATCCCAGTCCAGGCCGATGCCCACGTGCTCGGGGCCGACCACCTTGAGGATGTGCTCGAAGTGGGCGAAGAAATCATCCAGGCTGGCGTGGCGCACCGGGTGCTCGTGGTCCAGTGCCTGCTCGGCCTTCAGCAGGGCAACACCCTGCTCGATGCCCATGCCTTCCCAGCCGCCCAGCTGCTTGCTCAGCGCTTCTTCGGCCTGCTTGCGCTCGGGTGTCTTCGCCGTGTCGATCAGGTAGCCGCCATAGGCGTTCACCTGGATCACGCCGCCGGCCCTGGCCAGCTTGCGCAGGCGCGCGTCGTCGAGATTGCGCGGGTGGTCGTAGACCGCCTTGGCCGAGCTGTGCGACAGCACGAACGGCACCGGCATCATCGCCAGCAGATCGTCGAACACCGCGTCCGAGGCATGCGACTGATCGATCACGATGCCCAGCTTCACTGCCTGTCGCACCAGTTCTTTGCCGGCCGGGCTCAGGCCCTTCCATTCCGCGCCCTTGGGGTCGGTGGCCGAATCGGCGAACTCGTTGTTGGCGAAGTGCACGGTGCTGAGCAGGCGCAGCCCGGCACGGTGGTAGAACGAGAGCAGGCTGGGGTCGTCCACCAGCGGGCTGGCGTTTTCCATGCTGATGTACACCACGCGCTTGCCGGCGGCCTTGATCCGCGCGGCATCATCGGCGGTCAGTGCCAGCGCGAAGCGCTCGGGATTGGCCGCCAGCATTTCGCGGATCTGCATCAACCGCTGCAGGCCATGGTCACGCTCGGCCAGGTGCGCGGCGGCGCTGCGGTCGCCCTGGTCGGTGTAGATCGCCCAGAAGCCGCCATCCAGCGCGCCTTCGACCATGCGCGGGTAATCCACCTGCGAAAGGGCGTTGCGGTCGTGGCGCTGCTCGATGTCAAAACCGGTTCGGCCGAATTTGGCCGGTGTATCCAGATGGCTGTCGAGCGTGACCAGGCGCTGCTGCAGCGCCTTGGCACGGGCCAGTTCCTCGGCGCTGAACTCGATGGCGTGGGCCGACAGCGGCGCGCACAGCGCCAGGGCGAGCACGACGGACAGGGGGCGCAACGAAGGCATGGGCTCTCACCGGCATTGGGAAGAGCCCGACCATAGCGCTGCGGCCTGCTGATTTGTAGAGCCGAGCTCACGCTCGGTTGCCAGGCACCGCGAGTCGAGCATGAATCGTATTCACGGCCCAGCGGCCAGCGTCCCGCGCATTGCGATGCGTTCGAAACAATGGCGCCCCCATGATCAGGTGGCGCGGCTCGGCTCTACAGCGTCACGCGGTCAGTCCACCACGCGGCAGAACACGGCCTTCAGGTAACGCGATTCCTGCACGTGGGCCATGAACGGGTGGTCCGGACCGGCGCCGGCGACCTTCAGGATCTGGATCGTGCGGCCGGAGAAATACGCCGCGCGGCGCAGCATGTCGAGGAACTGGTCCTCGGCCACCAGGCCGGTGCAGGAGAACGTGGCGAACAGGCCGCCCGGCTTGACCACGCCCAGCGCCAGCTTGTTCATGTCCAGGTACTTCTTCAGCGCAGTGATGACCTGGTCGCGGTCGCGGGTCATCTTCGCCGGGTCCAGGATCACCACGTCGTACTGCTCACCGCGGTTGGCGGCGTCGCGCAGCCACGGGAAGATGTCGGACTGGATGAACTTCGGGCGCACGTTGTTCAGGCGCGAATTGCCCTTGGCGATCTGGATGACGTCCTCATCGATGTCGATGCCGACCACTTCCGAAGCGCCACGTGCTGCTGCGTACACCGCGAAACCGCCGGTGTTGCAGCACAGGTCCAGCACGCTCTTGCCTTCGACCTGCTGGCTCAGCCATTCGCGGTTCTCGCGCTGGTCGGCGAAGAAGCCGGTCTTGTGTGCACCGGCCGGATCGGCGCGGAACTTGATGCCGTACTCGGTGATCACCGCCGCTTCAGTGGTGGTGTTGCCGTGGAAGTCGAAGCTCTCCTGCTTCTGCACGTGCTCGTCGGCGAAGCTGTGGAAGCGGCAGCCGGGGAACTGCTCGCGCAGGGCGTCGTAGATCCATTCGCGGTGGCGGAACATGCCGGCGGCGAAGAACTCGACCACCACCAGGTCGCCGTAGCGATCCACCACCAGGCCGGACAGGCCGTCGCCTTCGCTGTGCACCACGCGCCAGGCATCGGAGACCGCATCGAGCTTCAGCACCTCACGGCGCAGCGACACCGCCTGGGCGATCTTGCGCGAGAACCAGCCGGCATCCACCGGCACGTTCTGGTCGGTTTCAAGGATGCGCACGGCAATGCGCGAGTGCCCGTTGTAGAACCCGCGGCCGATGAATTCGCCATCAATGCCGACCACGTCGACGATGGAACCGGGCTTGGGCCGGACGGTCGGCTTCTCGACCAGTTTCTGGAAGATCCACGGGTGGCTGGAGCGCCACGCATTCTTGAGGCGGACAACGGGAAGGGGGGTATTCATCCACCCATTGTAAACCGGGCGCCGGGGTCAGATCCCCGCAGGGGCTCTGACCCCAGTGTGGCGACGACGAGGGGTCGGAGCCCCGTGGGGGATCCGACCCCGGCGGACCGGCATTTGACGGCGGCCCAGCCAGACGGCAGAATCGGCGCCAGAAGGGGAGTAGCTCCCAGACGTTGTCGCCGTCATTTCGAGCCTGCAGGCTCCGGTGCAACGGCAGTTCCAGCCGACTGGAACTGCGAGCGAGACCTTCGCCGTACTGGCGAAGCTCTGTCCCTGGATCCCCTCCCGATCCTCCGTTGCAGATCCTCGCCGTCCGGCCTGGCATTCATCTTTCCAACGGACATTCCCAATGCAGACGATCGGTAACGTGTGGTTGTGGGGCGGCTTCGCAGCGGTGGTGGTCATCGCCCTGCTGGTCGACCTCGTGTTGATGCGCCATGGTGGACCGCACAAGGTCACCTTCAAGGAGGCCCTGTGGTGGTCCATCGGCTGGGTCGCGCTGGCCCTGCTGTTCAATGCGGGCCTCTGGTACTACCTGAATGAGACTGCCGGCCAGGTGGTGGCCAACAAGGTCGGGCTCGAATTCCTGACCGGCTACCTGGTCGAGAAGGCGCTGGCGGTCGACAACATCTTTGTCTTCCTGATGATCATGAGCTACTTCGCGGTGCCGGAGGAGCAGCGCCAGAAGGTGCTGATCATCGGCATCCTGGGCGCGATCGTGCTTCGTACGATCATGATCTTCGCCGGCAGCGTGCTGATCAGCCAGTTCCATTGGCTGCTCTACGTGTTCGGTGCCTTCCTGCTGTTCACCGGCTGGAAGATGTGGTTCGCCGCCGGCCAGGAGCCGGACCTGGAGACCAATCCCGCCCTGCGCTGGATGCGCAAGCACCTGCGCCTGCTGCCGGACTACGCCGGCAACGCGCTGAGCGTGAAGCGCGATGGCGTGCGCTGGTTCACCCCGCTGTTCGCGGTGCTGATCCTGATCGCGGTCACCGACGTGATCTTCGCCGTGGACAGCATCCCGGCGATCTTCGCGATCACCACCGACCCGTTCATCGTGCTCACCTCCAACGTGTTCGCGGTGCTGGGCCTGCGCGCGATGTTCTTCCTGCTGGCCGGCATGGCCGACCGCTTCCACCTGCTGCCGTATGGCCTGGCACTGGTGCTGGGCTTCATCGGCATCAAGATGATGATCATCGACCTGTTCAAGATCCCGACGCCGGTGTCGCTGGGCGTGGTCGCGGTGATCATCGCCGCCACCGTGGTGCTCAGCCTGAAGTACCCGCCGAAGGAAGGCGAAGGCCAGGCCTGAGCCTGACCGGCTGAACAGCGCGGCCGGTGGGATTGTCCCGCCGGCCGCCTCCACTCTCCCGTTGCGGTGGCCTTGGTTTCGCGCCAGCCACCGCCATTGCTGAGGTATGGACAACAACACGCCCCTGCCCGCCGGCGACGTGCCGGCCCCCCGCAATGACCGCTCGCGCATCCTGCGGGCGTTCAATGTCAGCCTGGCGGCCGTGCTGGTGCTGGTGGCCGTGTTCGCCCTGCAGGGCACGTTCGACTGGCGACCGTGGGCGGTCGCGCCGCTGGAAGCCAAGGGCCTGCTCGGCCTGATCGGCGGCCCGATGCTGCATGCCTCGGTCGAGCATATCGCCGCCAACAGCATCGCGATCCTGATCCTCGGCACCCTCGCCGGCAGCGTGTATCCGAAAGCCACCGTGCGTGCCCTGCCCCTGCTGTGGCTGGGTTCGGGCCTCGGCGCGTGGATGCTGGGCAATCCGGGCAGCGTGCACCTGGGCGCCAGTGGCGTCACCCATGGCCTGATGTTCCTGCTGGCCAGCCTCGGCCTGCTGCGCCGCGACCGCGCGGCGATCGCCACCGGCCTGATCGGCATGCTGTTCTATGGCGGCATGCTGATGACCATCCTGCCGCATGCCGATGGCGTGTCCTGGCAGTCGCACATGGGCGGCGCCTTCGCCGGCATCATCGCCGCGCTGCTGTTCCGCAACGCCGACCCGTTGCCGCCGCGCCAGCGTTACAGCTGGGAAGACGAAGAAGAAGACGTCGAGCCTTTGCCCGACGACGAGCTGGAGCCACCGTCGCCGCAGCGCGTGCCGGTGTTGTGGCAGCCGCGCGAGGGCCAGGACTACGTGGTGATCCCGTTCCGCCGCCCGGACGAACCGCGCGGTTGAAGCGGCGGTAGTGCCGGCCGCTGGCCGGCAACCTCATGAACCTTCGTTGGCAGTGCGCGCGTTGCCGGCCAGCGGCCGGTACTACCGGGAAATTCAGTTCCCCGCTGCGCCCATCCCATGACGAGGCAGAGCCGCTGGCCGACGACGCCGCGCGAGGGCCAGGACCACGTGGTGATTCCATTCCGCCGCCCGGATGAGCCGCGCGGTTGAAGCGGCGGTAGTGCCGGCCGCTGGCCGGCAACCTCATGAACCTTCGTTGGCAATCCTCGCGTTGCCGGCCAGCGGCTGGCACTACCGGGACGGTCAGTTCCCCGCTGCGCCCATTCCATCCACCGCCTGCCGGCCGAGCGCCGGGTCATCGGTGAAGAACGCATCGATGCCCGTCGCCAGGTAAGCGCGCATCTCGGCGATCGATCCCTCGGCATTGCGCGCGCTGTCGGCGCCCTTGCGCAGGTTGCTGGGCTGGAAGTGGTTTTCCGGGCGGAAGGTGTACGGAATCACCATCAACCCGGCGGCATGCGCATCACGTACCAGCGAGGTCGGCGTGCCCAGCGCGCCCTTGCCATCCAGCGGAATGATCGAACGCAGCTCGGGTCCGATGCCATCGGCGTAGCCGGCAATGTCCTTCAGTCCGGCCGGGGTCATCATCTGCGCGTAGGTCAGCGTGCCACCGGCCTTGGCGATGTCGGCCGGCTGGGTATCGCCCTTCCACAGCAGCTGCAGCAGGCGGATGTTGCTGCCGCGGCCGATCTTGCCATGCAGGTAGCGCAGGTTGGCGGTCTCGAACGACTGGATCGTGACCGGGCCGACGTTGGTGTACGCATTGCCGCGCAGCGCAGCCAGCAGTTTGTCTTCCATCGGCAGGCCGATGGACTGGAAGTAAGTCGGGTGCTTGATCTCCGGGACCAGGCCGATGCCGCGGTTGGCACGCCCGGCCTGCTGCACCAGGAAGGCCAGGATCTCGTCCAGGCTGGCGATGCGGAACTGGCCGTCGTAGGCGGTGCTGCGCAGTTCCGGCAGGCGCTCACGGGCGTACAGGGTCTTCAGCTCGGCCAGGGTGAAGTCTTCGGTGAACCAGCCCTCGACCTGCTGCCCATCGATCACCTTGCGGGTGCGGCGGCTGGCGAACTCCGGATGCGAGGCGACGTCGGTGGTGCCACCGATCTCGTTCTCGTGCCGGGCCACCATCACGCCGTCCTTGGTCATCACCAGGTCCGGCTCGATGTAGTCGGCGCCATCGGCGATGGCCTGCGCGTACGACGCCAGGGTGTGCTCGGGCAGCAGCGCGCTTGCCCCGCGATGGCCGTAGACCGACACCTTGGGTGCAGCCGGGGTGGAGGATTCAGTACTCATGGCCACCGATGGTGCCATGGCCAGCGACAACAGCAATGCACAACCCCACGACTTCACTGCGACTTCCCCAAGCGGTATGTGATGGCCGTCAGTATGCGGCGGCAATGTGACAGGTGGGGGAACCGGGGTCGGATCGCCGCAGGGGCTCCGACCCCGTAGCGATCCCGAGGAGCTCGTTCGGCTGGGTTGCCGGCCAGCGGCCGGCACTACCAAGGCCTACTTGCCGATGCAGAAACTCGAGAAGATCCTTCCCAGCAGATCATCGGCACTCATCTGCCCGGTGATCTCACCCAGCGCATCATGCGCCAGCCGCAGTTCCTCGGCGGCCAGTTCCAGGTGCTCGTGCGCCAGCTCGCCATCGGCGCGTTGCGCGTGGTCCTGCGCGCGCTCGATTGCATCCACGTGCCGCGTGCGCGCCGAGAACTCGCCGTCCACCTGCTCCCCTGCACCGGCCGAAGCAATCGAACGCAGGCGCGCGTGCAGATCCTCGAGCCCGGCACCGGTGGCGGCCGAGACGAACACGCGGTCCGGATCGTCCAGCGACGGCAACGCCGCCAGCAGGTCCGACTTGTTGTGGATGTAGACCTTGTGCGGCACCGACGCTACGGCCTCGCCCAGCGCGGCTTCGCCGGCCGCCGGATCGCGCGCATCCAGCACGATCAGCGCCAGGTCGGTGCGCTCGATTTCCACATGCGCGCGGCGCATGCCTTCGCGTTCGATGGCATCGCCGCCGTCGCGCAGGCCAGCGGTGTCGACCAGGGTCAGCTCCAGGCCATCCAGGCGGATGGTTTCGCGCAGGGTGTCGCGGGTGGTGCCGGCGATGTCGGTGACGATGGCACGCTCGCTGCCGGCCAGCGCATTGAGCAATGAACTCTTTCCGGCATTGGGCGGACCGACCAGCACCGCATGCAGGCCATCGCGCAGGCGACGACCGCGTTCGGCATCGCGGCGCAGCAGGGCCAGATCACTGCGCGCCTGTTCCAGCCCACGCCGCACCTGTGCGCCACCGAGCGTATCCAGCGGTTCGTCGGCAAAGTCGATGGCCGCTTCCACGTGGATGCGCAGCAGCACCAGCTGCTCGACCACGGCCTCGATGCGGCGCGAGAACACGCCGTCCAGCGAGCGTCGTGCAGCGCGCGCGGCACGGTTGTCGCCGGCGGCGATCAGGTCGGCGATGGCCTCGGCCTGGGCCAGGTCCAGCTTGCCGTTGAGGAACGCCCGTTCACTGAACTCTCCCGGCCGCGCCTGGCGCGCGCCGAGCGCGATGCAGCGCGCGACCAGCTGCTGCAGCAGCACCGGGCTGCCATGGCCCTGCAGTTCCACCACCTCTTCGCCGGTGAAACTGTTCGGTGCGGGGAACCACAGCACGATGCCGTCATCGATGACTTCGCCCTCGGCATCGCGCAGGCGCGCGTAGTGCGCGTGGCGCGGGCGCAGCGCAGGTGCACCCAGCGCGTGGGCGATGGCCGCGGCACGCGGACCGGACAGGCGCAGCAGGCCGACGCCGCCAGCGCCGGGCGCGCTGGCAATGGCGACGATGGTGTCGGTGTGGATCGCCTCGTTCATCGCTCAGAGTTTCTCCAGCTGCGCGCGCGCCTGGGCCGCACCGCTGCCCTGCGGCTGCAGTGCCAGGTAGGTGGTGTAGGCCTGCCTGGCCTTGGCCTTGTCGCCGGCGTTGAAGTAGGCATCGCCCAGGTTCAGGTGGGCCACGGCGCGCGACGGGTCGATCTTCAGCGTGTTCTCCAGCCAGCGCGCAGCTTCTGCATAGCGCTGCTGGCGGTAGTAGACGAAGCCGAGGTTGTTGGCCGCCTGGGCAAAATCAGGACGCAGCTTCAGCGCTTCGGTGAACTGCGCGGCCGCCTCGTCGTACTGCTTCTCGCGATACAGCTGCAGGCCACGGTCGTTGGCCTGCTGCGCGCGCTGGCGGTCGGAGGCCGGACCGGCGGTGGGCACCACCAGCTTGGCCTTGCCGCCCTGCAGGTCAGCCACGGTCACCGGTGCCTGGCTGTCCTTGGCCTCGCTGGCAGCATCCACCTTGTTGTTCAACGCGATCGCATCGGCAGTCAGCTGGCGTGTGCCGGCGTTGAGGAATTCCTGGCTGTCCGGCACCTGGAACACGAACTCGCCGCCCTGCGAACCGGGCAGGCTGCCGAAGGCCGGGGTCTGGTGCGAGACCGCCGACACGGCCGGCGCCACATAGGCGGCCAGCTCGGTACCGGTGATCAGGCCGTCGCCGTTGAGGTCCCCCTTGCCGGCCAGTGCCTGCAGCAGCACCCAGGTGAACACCGAGTGGCCGTTCGGGCCGGCGTCGGCCACCTGCTGGTCGGCACCACCGGCGGTCAGCATCTGCCGCGCGCTGCGACGCGCGTTCTCGCGCAGGAACGATGAGGACGAGGGGCCACCGCGGGTCAGGCCCAGGCCGCTGTAGCAGGCGTCCATCACGAACATCACGTGCTTGGCCTGCATGCTCTCGGCGATGTTCTGGATGTCGGTCATCGCGATGGCGTCGGTGGCGAATTCCTTCGGATCCGAATCGACCGGGATGATGTAGCCGAGATCGCGCCCGGAGGCCAGCTGGCGGGTCGCGCCATGGCCGGCGAAGAACACGAACACGCGGTCGTTCCTGCCGGTGCGGTCATCGGCCAGGCGGTCGTGGAACGCGGCCAGGATGTTGTTGCGGGTGGCCTGCTCGTTCTTCAGCACGATCACCTGCGAGGACGGGAAGCCGAACTGCCCGGTGAGGGTATCGGCCACCGCCTGCGCATCGTGGCTGGCGTATTCCAGCTTCGGCCATTTGGCGTAGTTGTCGATGCCGACCACGATCGCCCACGACTTCTCGTAGCCGGTGGTGACGGTGGCGGCACCGGTATCGCCCTTGCGCGCACGGGCGACAGTGAAGTCGCGGCCGTTCCAGCCGGCGAACTGGTAGCCATCGGCGATCAGCCGGTCGAGGATCTGCGGCAGTGCCTTCACTGCACGATCGTGGATGTCGTGGAACAGGATGATGCCGCGCTGTTCCTTGTTCACCTGGTCCAGCACGCGCTGCACGATCGACTCCGGCACCGGGTCGGCCCAGTCCATCGAGTCGATGTTCCACATGATCGACTTCAGCCCGGCTTCGTTGAGCAGCTGCAGGCCTTCGGCATTGCGCGCGCCATACGGGAAGCGGAACAGCGGCGCGCGCTTGCTGTCGACGTCCTTCAGCAGCGTGTCGGTGTCGAGCACCTGCTGGCGCAGCGCGTCGCCGGTGGTGCGCGACAGCTGGGCGTGGGTCAGGCTGTGGTTGCCCACCGCATAGCCTTCTTCCATCAGGTTGCGGCTGATCTTCGCCATCGGCCCGAGGCTGACCTTGCCATCGGCCTCGACCTTGCCCAGGTTGCGGCCCACCTCGAAGAACACGCCCGGCACGTCGTAGCGCTTGAGGATGGCCACTACTTCGTCGGTGTAGGCCTTGTGCGGGCCATCGTCGAAGGTCAGCACCACCGTCTTGGCCGGCAGGTCGCGGCCGAAGATCTCACGGTCGCTGTCCTTCATCGACATCGGGTAGGGCTCGATCACCCCGTAGTCGCGCAGGATCGCTTCGCGGCTGTAGTCCCTGTGCAGGTGGGCGATGTAATCGTCCCACTTCTCGCGCTTGAGCTCGATGGCGCGGGTGCGCTCGAAGCGGCTGAAGATGCGGGTCAGTTCCTGGTTGTAGTTGCGCTCGATCTCATCGAGCGCTTCCAGGTCCTCGCCGATGCGCTGGTGCAGCTTCACCGCCGGCAGCGAGGAATCGGTACCGACACGCTCATGCAGATCACGCAGCACTTCGCGGAAGGCCAGGCGGTCGGCGTCGAACAGCTCCGGCGCGGACTCGATGTAGTCCAGCACCGTGCCGAGCGTGGCGAAGCGTTGCGGGCTGCCGCCGCGCAGCAGCGTGTCGAACTGCGCGGCGATGGCCGTGCGCTGTTCCAGGCCATCGTGGAACAGCTGCTGGCCCACGCGCGTGGAAGTGCCGCGGTCGGCGGCCGACTGCTGCGCCTCGTCGGCCAGCAGCACGATGATCCGGCGGTAGCCGTCGAGCTGTTTCTGCAGAGCCGCCAGCAACGGTGCGGCCGCGGGATCGGCGGCGGCCGCGGCCTGCGCGCTCGCCTGGGTGACGGTGGTCGCCGGCGCCTTCGCGTCCTGGTCGCCACAGCCGGCAACGACCAGGGTCAACAACAGCGAGGGCAGGAACGGGCGGAACGACGACGCACGCGGCATGGCGGACTCGAAGGTGGGAGGAACGGTGTGCAGGCGATTCTAACGCCGCATGCGAAAAGCCCGCCTTGCGGCGGGCTTTTCGCGTCGATTGGGGCGGTAGAGTCGACTGTTAGTCGACTGCTCGTCCGCCAGTCGACTAACAGTCGACTCTACAAAGCAGGTGACCTGCGGTCGGGATTACTTCTTCTTGACCGGGGCCGGCGCGGTCGTGGCCGCCACCGGCTCGCCGCCATGGCGCTTGGTCATCCACCACTGCTGCAGCAGGCCCAGGCCGCCGTTGACCACCCAGTACAGGACCAGGCCGGACGGCATGAAGGCCATCATGACGCCGAACACCAGCGGCATGAACTGCATCATCTTCTGCTGCATCGGGTCCATGCCCGGCGCCGGGGTCAGCTTCTGGGTGAACCACATCACCGCCACGTTGATCACCGGCAGGATGAAGTACGGGTCGCGTGCGGTCAGGTCCTGGATCCAGCCGAACCAGGGCGCCTGGCGCAGTTCGACCGATTCCACCAGCACCCAGTACAGGGCGAAGAAGATCGGCATCTGGATGAGGATCGGCAGGCAGCCGCCCATCGGATTGATCTTTTCCTTCTTGTACAGCTCCATCATCGCGGTCTGGAACTTCTGGCGGTCATCGCCATAGCGTTCCTTCAACTGCGCGATGCGCGGCTGGAAACGACGCATCTTCGCGCCGCTCTTGTACTGGGTCGCCGACAGCGGGTACAGCACCAGCTTCAGCAGCACCACCAGGCCGACAATCGCCCAGCCCCAGTTGCCGACCAGCTTGTGCACCTGGTTCAGCACCCAGAACAGGCCCTGGCCGATCACCGCCATCATCGAGAAGCGGCTGTAGTCGACCACGCGGTCCAGGCCCGGCACGTCTTCCTTGGCGATCAGGTTGACCAGCTTCGGGCCGACCCACAGGCGGGCCTCGGTGCTGGTGGACTGGCCCGGGGCCAGGGTGAAGGCCGGGCCACGCGCTTCGATCAGGTCACGACCGGCCACCTGCGACAGCACGTAGTGCGCGGTCTGGTCCTTCTGCGGAATCCAGGCGGTGAAGAAGTGGTGCTGCAGCATCGCCAGCCAGCCGCCGGTGATGTTCTGGTTCAGCGTGCCGTCTTCCAGGTAGTCCTTGAACGCACGACGCTGGTACTTCTTGTCGTTGTCGTACCAGGTGGCGCCGTTGAAGCTGAAGGAATCCGGGTTGGTCATGCTCCGCGACAGGATGGTCGGGGTACGGTCCAGGGTGCGGTAGACGTAACCGTTCCACGGTGCGGTGCCGGCGTTGCTGACTTCATCCTTGAAGCGCACGGCGTACTCGTTGCGCGAGACGGTCAGGGTGCGCTTGATGGTCACGCCGTTGTCAGCGGTCCACACGAACGGGATCTGCAGCTCGTTCTGGCCCTTGGCCAGCACGAAGTCCTTGGTGTCGCCCACCAGCTTGAAGCCGTCAGCGCCGGGAACCGGGGTGTTCTTGTCCTCGCTGGCCCAACCACTGATCGCGCTGTACGGATGCGCGGGGTCCTCGGTCAGCAGGCGTACCGGCGGGCTGCCTTCGTCCTTGGTCTGCGGGAACTGCAGCAGCTCGGCGTCGAGCACGCGGCCGCCATCGAGCACCAGGCGCAGCACGTCAGTGGTGACGGTCACGCGCTGGCTGGCCGGGGTCGCGCTGGCCTGCGCCTGCACCGCCGCCTGGCCGGGGGCACCCGGGACCTGGGCACTGGGAATGCTGCCCGGGGTCGCGCCCGGAACGCTCTGTGCGGCGGCCGGGGCCGACGTGGTCGTCGGTGCCGGGGTGGGGGCAGCCTTTTCACGGCTCCACTCCATCCACAGCAGCACGGCTACCATCAGCCAGGCAAAAATGAGGAATACGCGGGTCTGGTTCATCAGCGGACAGGCTCGGCGGGGCCGGGACGCGATGCCGGCTCGGTCAAAGAAGGAGTTGCGATGCCATCAGGCGGCGGCATTGTGCCGTCCACGCCCGGCGCGGGCAATGCACGCAGGCGACGCAGCAGGCGCAGGAAGGCCTGGCGGATCTCGTCGTTGCTGGCGGAACGCGCAGCACTACGGGCCACGACGACGAAGTCGCCTGGCTGGATTTCGGTACGTGTCTGACGCAGGATGTCGCGCAGGACGCGCTTGATCCGGTTACGCCCCACGGCGTTCGGATCGACCTTGCGGGAAACCGCCAGACCCAGCCTGGCCGGCCGGTCAGCCGGCAGCCAGTGCAGGGTCATCAGCGGATCGGACACACGGCGGGCGCCGTTGAAGACCGTTGAATATTCGGCACGCGTGCGAACCCGCGCAGAGCGAGGGAATCGCTTGCGCGGGTCTGCAGTATTCACTGTCGAAGGGATTGCGTCTGCCGCGAGGTGCGGCATGGCAATCAGGCGCTCAGGACTTTGCGGCCCTTGGCGCGGCGACGCGACAGGATCTTGCGGCCGTCAGCGGTCTTCATACGGGCACGGAAGCCGTGGTCGCGCTTACGCTTGAGGTTGCTGGGCTGGTAGGTGCGCTTCGTGGCCATTGGGGGCCTCTCGTATGAATGGGACGGAAAGAACCGGAAATTCTAGAGAGGTACCCTGCCCCGCGTCAAGCCCTGACAGCTACGCGAATTCACCGGGCTGTGCAATAGCTGTGGATGTTTTTGTGAATAAGTAGGGGACAAGCATTCCGAAGGCGGGCGCTCGGTGGTAGTCTGAGCCATCCATTTCCCCCCTTTCCGGCCTGTGTCTGGGCGCCTTGTCGCGTCCATGCCCCGGCCACCGGACGATTATTGCTGATGGATGCCTGGTCCCGTAGTCTCGAGCGCCTTGAAGCGGAGTTCCCGCCGGAAGACGTTCACACCTGGTTGAAGCCGCTGCAGGCCGATCTGCGCGCGGACAGCCTGGTGCTGTATGCACCGAATGCCTTCATCGTCGATCAGGTACGCGAGCTGTACCTGGCCCGTATCCGCGAGCTGCTGGCCCATTTCGCCGGCTTCAGCGACGTTTTTCTTGAAATCGGCTCGCGCCCACGGCCGGTGGAAGCGCAGAACGCGGCCGTTTCCGCGCCGTCGGCGCACATCGCCAGTGAGCCGCAGGTGCCGTTCGCCGGCAATCTGGACAGCCACTACACGTTCGCCAACTTCGTTGAAGGCCGCAGCAACCAGCTGGGTCTGGCCGCCGCCTTCCAGGCAGCGCAGAAACCGGGCGATCGCGCGCACAACCCGCTGCTGCTGTACGGAGGCACCGGCCTGGGCAAGACCCACCTGATGTTCGCCGCCGGCAACGCCATGCGCCAGGCCAATCCAGGTGCGAAGGTGCTGTACCTGCGTTCGGAACAGTTCTTCAGCGCGATGATCCGGGCCCTGCAGGAAAAGACCATGGATCAGTTCAAGCGCCAGTTCCAGCAGGTCGACGCGCTGCTGATCGATGACATCCAGTTCTTCGCCGGCAAGGACCGCACGCAGGAAGAGTTCTTCCACACCTTCAACGCGTTGTTCGATGGCAAGCAGCAGATCATCCTGACCTGCGATCGCTATCCACGCGAAGTCGAGGGCCTGGAAGCGCGCCTGAAGTCGCGTCTTGCCTGGGGCCTGTCGGTCGCGATCGAACCGCCGGACTTCGAGACACGCGCCGCGATCGTGCTGGCCAAGGCACGCGAACGTGGTGCAGAGATTCCCGATGATGTTGCGTTCCTGATCGCCAAGAAGATGCGCTCCAACGTGCGCGACCTCGAAGGCGCGCTGAATACCCTGACCGCCCGCGCCAACTTCACCGGCCGCGCGATCACCACCGAGTTCGCCCAGGAAACCCTGCGCGACCTGCTGCGCGCCCAGCAGCAGGCGATCAGCATTCCCAACATCCAGAAAACCGTTGCCGACTACTACGGCCTGCAGATCAAGGATCTGCTGTCGAAGCGTCGGACCCGCTCGCTGGCCCGCCCCCGTCAGGTCGCCATGGCGCTGACCAAGGAACTGACCGAGCACAGCCTGCCCGAGATCGGCGACGCCTTTGCCGGTCGCGATCACACCACGGTGCTGCATGCCTGCCGCCAGATCCGGACCCTGATGGAAACCGACGGCAAGCTCCGTGAGGACTGGGACAAGCTGATCCGGAAGCTGAGCGAATGATGCACGGATGCCGATGAGGCGTCATCGCACAAAACGGTGCAGAATCCGGTAGCAAGCGCGGGACACGTTGTGGATAAAAATGCCGTTTGAAATCGCAGCAGATTTATCCACAGCTTTCCCCACCCCTTGGGGGTCGGTAATGCAGAGGGTTTCGAGGTCTGAAATACCTTTAATTACAAAGACTTAGCATTGTTTTCCAGCGATTCTGTCTCTACCAGCACCACCAAGCTTTTGATTTATTCCACATTTTTTAAAGCATAGGGGCACGGAACCACATGCGTTTCACACTGCAGCGCGAAGCCTTTCTCAAGCCGTTGGCACAGGTCGTCAACGTGGTCGAACGCCGCCAGACCCTTCCGGTTCTGGCCAATTTCCTGGTCCAGGTGCAGAACGGCCAGCTGTCGCTGACCGGTACCGACCTGGAAGTGGAGATGGTGTCGCGGATCGCGGTTGAAGATGCCCAGGACGGCGAAACCACCATTCCCGCCCGCAAGCTGTTCGAGATCATCCGCGCCCTGCCCGACGGCAGCCGGATCACCGTCTCGCAGACCGGTGACAAGATCACCGTGCAGGCCGGTCGCAGCCGTTTCACCCTGGCCACGCTGCCTTCGAACGACTTCCCGTCGGTGGATGAAGTGGAAGCCACCGAGCGTGTCGCCATCGGCGAAGCGACCCTGAAGGAGCTGATCGAGCGCACCGCGTTCGCGATGGCGCAGCAGGACGTGCGCTATTACCTCAACGGCCTGCTGTTCGACCTGCGCGGGGATGCGCTGCGCACCGTGGCGACCGATGGCCATCGCCTGGCACTGTGTGAAACCGATCTGGCCAAGCCGAGCGGTTCCAAGCGCCAGATCATCGTGCCGCGCAAGGGCGTGACCGAACTGCAGCGCCTGCTGGAAAGCGGCGATCGCGAGATCGAGCTGGAAGTCGGCCGCAGCCACGTCCGCGTCAAGCGCGACGATGTCACCTTTACCTCCAAGCTGATCGACGGTCGCTTCCCGGATTACGAAGCGGTGATCCCGATCGGTGCCGACCGCGAAGTGAAGGTGGATCGCGAGGCGCTGCGCGCGTCGCTGCAGCGTGCGGCGATCCTCTCCAACGAGAAGTACCGCGGCATCCGCGTGGAAGTCTCGCCGGGCAACCTGAAGATCAGTGCGCACAACCCGGAACAGGAAGAGGCGCAGGAAGAGATCGAAGCCGACACCACCGTCAGCGACCTGGCGATTGGCTTCAACGTGAACTACCTGCTGGATGCCCTTTCGGCCCTGCGCGATGAGGAAGTCATCATCCAGCTGCGCGATTCCAACTCTTCGGCTCTGGTACGTGAATCCAGCAGCGAGAAATCGCGCCATGTGGTGATGCCGCTGCGGCTCTGACAGCGGTCCTGTTCCACGTGGAACCAGACGACGCCCGGGATTTTCCCGGGCGTTTTTTTTAGGTTCCACGTGGAGCATCGAAACGTGCTTCCGCCGCGCTGGTCTGGGCGGACGGTTTATCGAGCTTCAGATCGGAGTGAAACAGGCGGTCGGTTCCCCAGGCAATCACTTGCCCCTGGCCAGGACAACCGTTCGTCGGACGGCCGCCCGATCAGGAACTCAGCGCTCTTTCCTCAGCCGGTCCAGGTTTCCCAGCGGAAGGCGCTGACGCAGGTGAAGGCAGCCGACATCGCGGTGCTCGCGCCTCTGCGAAACGACCCTGTCCACAGGCTGCATTTCCGGCAGATCGGGGCTCGCCTAGCTTCTAAATCTGGGTATAAATCTAAAGCATGGTGGTGATGGTAGCTCCAGATCTGGTGGAAAAACAGGCTATGTTTATGATTTAAAAGATCTTTTTAGGGCTGAAACCCCCTGTATACAGGCCCCACAGCCTGGGGGGGAACCTGTGGATAGTTTCGAGGCCGGTGCAAAGCCGCTTTTTTATCCACAGATTGCCCATACCTTGTGTATAAGTCATACAGTGCCGCTGTGGACAGCGTGAAACGATCGGCGCGAATTTCTTGAAATCTGTGGAACCCTCCAGGACCTTGGGTCTCAGATTTGAAGCAATCTGCAGGAACGGTCGCGGGCTCTCCGTCCGTTATCACGAACCGCTCTCCGTAGACGCGCTGATTTCGCTGAAATCTGGGCGGCTGCTCCCGCCATCGCGGTGCAGAATCGAAGGATTTCGAGGTAACCCGCGACGCCATTGCCGCCACGTGGAACAGGGCATCGTTCTGGACTACCCCGCTCCACGCGGTACGTGGTGCCGTCGGCCCCGGCTTGACCGATGCAGTAAGCTGATGGATTCCCCGCCCCCTCTACCGCCCCGTGCGGATGGTCTTTCGCGCCCCATGCTTATCCGCCGCCTCGCCTTGCACCAACTGCGTCGCTTCAGTGCGGTGGACCTTTCGCCCCAGCCGGGACTGAACCTGCTGACTGGCGACAACGGTGCCGGCAAGACCAGCGTGCTGGAGGCCCTGCATCTGATGGCGTACGGGCGGAGCTTCCGAGGCCGGGTACGCGATGGTCTGGTGCGCCAGGGCCAGGAAGCCCTGGAAATCTTCGTCGAATGGGACGAACAACGCGCGGACCATCCGCCGCACCGCCGGAAGGCCGGCCTGCGCCACAGTGGCCAGGACTGGAAGGGACGATTGGACGGTGAGGACGTGGCCCAGCTGGGCAATCTATGCGCAGCGCTGGCCGTCGTGACGTTCGAGCCCGGCAGCCACGCGCTGGTCAGTGGAGGCGGTGAACCCCGTCGCCGTTTCCTCGATTGGGGCTTGTTCCACGTGGAACCTGATTTCCTGTCCCTGTGGCGCCGCTATTCGCGTGCGCTGAAGCAGCGGAACGCCCTGCTCAAGCAAGGGGGGCCGCCACGGATGCTCGATACCTGGGATCATGAGCTCGCCGAGGCCGGAGAACCTCTGACCAGTCGTCGCCAGCACTACCTGGAGCGCTTGCAGCAGCGCACCGTGGCGCTGGCTGCCAGCCTGGCGCCGCAGCTCGGCATCCAGGGCCTGGAACTCAGTGCGGGGTGGCGTCGGCATGAGCTTCCTCTGGCCGATGCCCTGCTTCTGGCACGGGAACGTGACCGCCAGGCCGGTTACACCTCGGTCGGGCCGCACCGGGCCGATTGGAGCGTGGATTTCCACAGCATTCCCGGTCGTGACGCGCTCTCTCGCGGCCAGGCCAAGCTGACGGCATTGGCGTGCCTGCTGGCACAGGCCGAGGACTACGCGGAGCAGCGCGGCGAGTGGCCGGTGATTGCCCTCGACGATCTGGCTTCGGAGCTGGACCGGACCCACCAGGCGCGGGTACTGGAGCGCCTGCTCAGCGGCCCGGCACAGATCTTTGTCACTGCCACCGAAACCCCGGCAGCGCTGCAGGAGCTGACCCATATTGCCCGGTTCCACGTGGAACATGCACAGATCGTGGCTGTGCCATAGTGGGCACACCAGGGCCGCTCGACCCCGGCTGGTATAATTCGGGTTGGAATCCTTTCATTCTCGGCACATCGCTCCCGGCGGTGGCCGACCTGCGGAGCCTACGGCAAGCGCAATGAGCGACGAACAGAACACCCCGGCAAACAACGGCAATTACGACGCCAACAGCATTACCGCCCTGGAAGGCCTGGAGGCTGTCCGCAAGCGTCCCGGCATGTACATCGGTGACGTGCATGACGGCACCGGTCTGCACCATATGGTGTTCGAGGTCGTCGACAACTCGATCGACGAAGCGCTGGCCGGCCACGCCGACCACGTAGCAGTGACCATCCACGCCGACGGCTCGGTTTCGGTATCCGACAACGGTCGCGGTATCCCCACCGGCAAGCACGAGCAGATGAGTGCCAAGCTGGGTCGCGAGGTGTCCGCCGCCGAAGTGGTGATGACCGTCCTGCACGCAGGTGGCAAGTTCGACGACAACAGCTACAAGGTGTCCGGCGGCCTGCACGGCGTCGGCGTCAGCGTGGTCAACGCGCTGTCGCAGAAGCTGCTGGTGGATGTGTTCCAGAACGGCTTCCACTACCAGCAGGAATTCAGCAACGGCGCCGCCGTGACTGCACTGGCCAAGCTGGAAACCACCACCAAGCGCGGCACCACCGTGCGCTTCTGGCCGTCGACCGTTGCGTTCCACGACAACGTGGAATTCCACTACGACATCCTGGCCCGTCGCCTGCGCGAGCTGTCGTTCCTGAACTCCGGCGTCAAGATCGTCCTCGCCGACGAGCGCGGTGATGGCCGTCGCGACGACTTCCACTACGAAGGCGGCATCCGCAGCTTCGTGGAGCACCTGGCCCAGCTGAAGACCCCGCTGCATCCGAACGTCATCTCGGTCACCGGCGAGCACAACGGCATCGTCGTGGATGTGGCGCTGCAGTGGACCGACTCCTACCAGGAGACGATGTACTGCTTCACCAACAACATTCCGCAGAAGGACGGCGGCACCCACCTCGCCGGTTTCCGCGGTGCGCTGACCCGCGTGCTCAACAACTACATCGAGCAGAACGGCATCGCCAAGCAGGCCAAGATCAACCTGACCGGCGACGACATGCGCGAAGGCATGATCGCGGTGCTGTCGGTGAAAGTGCCGGACCCGAGCTTCTCCAGCCAGACCAAGGAAAAGCTGGTCAGCTCCGACGTGCGCCCGGCAGTGGAAAACGCCTTCGGTGCACGCCTGGAAGAGTTCCTGCAGGAAAACCCCAACGAAGCCAAGGCGATCGCCGGCAAGATCGTTGACGCCGCGCGTGCACGTGAAGCCGCGCGCAAGGCCCGCGACCTGACCCGCCGCAAGGGCGCACTGGACATCGCCGGCCTGCCGGGCAAGCTGGCCGACTGCCAGGAAAAGGATCCGGCGCTGTCCGAACTGTTCATCGTCGAGGGTGACTCGGCAGGTGGCTCGGCCAAGCAGGGCCGCAACCGAAAGAACCAGGCCGTGCTGCCGCTGCGCGGCAAGATCCTCAACGTGGAACGTGCCCGCTTCGACCGCATGCTGTCCTCCGACCAGGTCGGTACGCTGATCACGGCGCTGGGCACCGGCATCGGCCGTGACGAGTACAACCCGGACAAGCTGCGCTACCACAAGATCATCATCATGACCGACGCCGACGTCGACGGCGCCCACATCCGCACCCTGCTGCTGACGTTCTTCTACCGTCAGATGCCGGAGCTGATCGAGCGCGGTTACGTCTACATCGGCCTGCCGCCGCTGTACAAGATCAAGCAGGGCAAGCAGGAGCTGTACCTGAAGGACGACCCCGCGCTGGACAGCTACCTGGCCAGCAGTGCGGTGGAAAACGCCACGCTGGTGCCGGCCACCGGCGAACCAGGCATCGAAGGCCTGGCGCTGGAAAAACTGCTGCTGGCCTACGCCGCCGCGCAGGATTCGATCGAGCGCAACGCCCACCGTTACGACCGCAACCTGCTCGAGGCGCTGGTTGATTTCGTGCCGATGGACATGGAGAGCCTGCGCAGTGCCGGCGACGGCGAAGGCCTGGATGCACTGGCCAAGCGCCTCAACCAGGGCAGCCTGGGCAGCCCGCGCTTCAGCCTGGAGCTGCAGGAAGCCAACGATGAGCGTCCGGCCGCCGTGCTGGTGACCCGTCGCCACATGGGCGAGCAGCACATCCAGGTGCTGCCGATGTCGGCGTTCGAGAGCGGTGAACTGCGCGCCATCCACCAGGCGTCGAAGCTGCTGCACGGCCTGGTCCGCGAGGGCGCGACGATTTCCCGCGGCGCCAAGTCGATCGAAGTCGACAGCTTCGCCAAGGCGCAGAGCTGGCTGCTCGAGGAAGCCAAGCGCGGTCGCCAGATCCAGCGATTCAAGGGTCTGGGTGAAATGAATCCGGAGCAGCTGTGGGACACCACCGTGAATCCGGAAACCCGTCGACTGTTGCAGGTGCGCATCGAAGACGCCGTCGCAGCTGACCAGATCTTCAGCACCCTGATGGGCGATGTCGTCGAGCCGCGTCGCGATTTCATCGAAGACAATGCGCTGAAGGTCGCCAACCTGGATATCTGACACAATCGGCAGCCGGCCGGTGCGCGGGGAGGCGCACCGGTCTCTGTCCCTTGAACGCAGGTATCTGATGTCCGTTTCCGCCCCGGCTTCCGCTCCGCCTCCGGTTCCGCCCGCGTCTGTCCCGCCGCGTGCCGTGGCCCCGCTGGCAGGTTTCTTCATCGACCTGGGTATTGCCGCGATCACCCTGATCGGCCTGAGCATGGTCAGTGGCCTGTTCTGGGGCTTCTACCGCGCGATCATGGTCAGCCGTGCCAATGCGGATGCCAACGGCGGCGCGCTGTCGCCGGATGCCGTCGGCGCAGTGGTCGGCCAGCCCGGCGCCCTGGCGCAGATCCTGATGGCGTTGATCGCTACCGGCGGCGCGGCACTGCTGCTGTACTTCTGGCGGCGTCCGGCGAGCGTCACTGAACGCCAGGCCTCACGGCAGGCGCTGCTGAAACCGTCCACGTGGGGGTGGACCCTGCTGGTGGCGACCCTGATCGTGCTCGGCAGCAACGGCATCGCCTTCCTTTCCAGGCAGTTCGGGATCGAGCCGGTGCCGACCAACGTGGAACTGATGCAGAGCGCGATCGCGCGCTTCCCGCTGTTCCTGGTGCTGTTTGCGGTGATCCTTGCGCCGGCGTACGAAGAACTGCTGTTCCGCCGCGTCCTGTTCGGGCGCCTGTGGCAGGCCGGCCGCCCCTGGCTGGGCCTGGTCCTCAGCAGCCTGGCCTTCGCGCTGGTCCATGAAGTGCCCGGTGTCAGCAAGAACTCGCTGCTGGGCATGGCGCAGCTGTGGCTGGTGTACGGCGGCATGGGCGCCGCCTTCTGCTGGCTGTACCGACGTACCGGCACCCTGTGGGCCGCCATCGCCGCGCATGCGCTGAACAACGCGGTGGCGCTGGCCGCAATGGTGTTCCTGGGGTCAACGTAACGCTGTGCCCGCTTGACGAAAGATTAAGCAGGTACGCTACACACTGCGCACATGAACACGGGGGCGGACCCATGAAACAACTGCTGCTGGCTCTAGTCATCACCACCGTCGTCAGTGCCTGCGCGACCACGACCTCGCCTACCGGACGACGGCAGATGGTGGGCGGCGTGTCGCAGGCACAGCTGGACCAGCTCGGCGCGCAGGCGTTTGCCGAGACCAAGCAGAAAGAGAAGATCAGCACCGATGGCCGCCAGAACGGCTACGTGCAGTGCGTGGTCAACGCGCTGGTGGCGCAGTTGCCGCCCCAGTACCGTGGCGTACGGTGGGAGACGGCGGTCTTTGTCGACAAGGAACCCAACGCGTTCGCCCTTCCCGGCGGCAAGGTGGGCGTCAATACCGGCATCTTCACCGTCGCCAAGAACCAGGATCAGCTGGCTGCCGTGATCGGCCACGAAATCGGCCATGTGATCGCCCGCCACCACGAAGAGCGCATTACGCGCCAGATGGGCGCGCAGACGGGCCTCGCCGTCCTGGGGGCACTGGCCGGTGCTGCCTATGGCGATGGTGCCGCCAGCACGGTCAACCAGTTGGGTGGCATGGGTGCGCAGGCGGCTTTTCTGCTGCCAGGCTCGCGGACCCAGGAAAGCGAGGCCGATGTCATCGGCCAACGGCTGATGGCCCAGGCCGGCTTCAACCCGGCGCAGGCGGTCGATCTGTGGCAGAACATGATGGCGGCCAGCGGTGGTCGCAGCCCGCAGTGGCTGTCCACCCACCCCGATCCGGCCAACCGGATCCAGGAACTGCGCCGTGATGCACCGGGCCTGACGCCGGTGTACCAGCAGGCGCAGGCGGCCGGGCTGCGGCCAAAGTGCGGATGAGTGCGCAGTTCTATGCTGTATTGCAGCACATAAAACGATTTCTCACGCCATCTGTTTCTGATACGTTTGGCGGCTCAGATTTTTCTGACAGTCCGACTTTGCCGCTATCCGGCGGTTCGATCGAGGTGAACGATGATTTTCCGTAACCACAAAGCTGTGCTTTCCGTCCTCGTCGCGACCGCCCTGACCGGCGCCGTGGTCACCGATGCCTTTGCGCAGTCCTCGCGTTCCTCCGACCGTGGCAGCCGCGGCGGCGGCAGCAAGCAGGCCAAGGCCGAACCGCTGTACCCGAATGCGACCCGCCAGGAGCCGACCGCCAAGGCCTCGGCCAAGATGGGCAGCAAGCTGCAGAAAATGATTGACAGCTACAACAAGGAAAAGTTCCCGGAAACGCGTGAGCAGGCCGACGCGATCCTGGCAGACAGCGCGTCCAACGAGTACGACAAGTCGCTGGCCGCGCAGCTGGCCTCGCAGGCGGCCTACCAGACCGACGACGTGCCGGGCGCGATCGCGTACCTGAAGCAGGCGATCCAGTTCAACGGCCTGGACAACAACGGTCACTTCCAGTCGATGCTGATGCTCGGCCAGCTGCAGCTGCAGGAAGACCAGACCGCTGAAGGCCTGGCCACCCTGGACAAGTACTTCGCCGAGAGCAAGTCGACCAAGCCGGAAGAGCTGATTGCCAAGGGCCAGGCGCTGTACCAGCTGGAGCGCTACCAGGAAGCGATCCCGGTGCTGAAGCAGGCCATTGCCGGTGCCACCGAGCCGAAGGACAACTGGAACCAGCTGCTGATGGCTGCCCTGTCCGAAGCCGGCCAGACCGGTGAGGCGGTGCAGGCCGCAGAAGCGCTGGCGGCCAAGAACCCGAATGACAAGAAGGCCCAGCTGAACCTGGCCAACATGTACATGCAGGCTGACCAGATGCCGAAGGCCGCCGCGGTGATGGACAAGCTGCGCAGCAGCGGCCAGCTCACCGACGAGCGCGAGTACAAGCAGCTGTACTCGATCTATGCCAACACCGAGAACAAGGAAAAGGACGTCATCGCGGTCATCAACGAGGGGTTGCAGAAGGGCATCCTGAAGCCGGACTACCAGGTCTACCTGGCGCTGGCCCAGTCCTACTACTACTCCGACCAGGTGCCGCAGGCGATCGACGCGTGGCAGAAGGCCGCCCCGCTCTCCAAGGACGGTGAGACCTACCTGAACCTGGCACGCGTCCTGCATGCCGAAGGTCGCATCCCGGAGGCCAAGCAGGCCGCCCAGCAGGCGCTGGCGAAGGGTGTGAAGAACCAGGCTGATGCCAAGAAAATCATCAACCTGAAGTAAGTAGGAATAACGCCTGAACGCCTGCTCAGTTGATGCGCAGGCGCTCAGGATTGGTATAAGCTTGGAGGTTCCTGCGGTGTCATGCACCGCTGATCAGGGATTCCGCCCCCGGCATCCCGGCCCCACTATTGAGCTCTTGGCGCATGACGGAACAACTAGTCGTTCACCGGTACGAACAACCCGATGACAAGGGGCTGAGCTGGCCTCGCATCGTCGGCATCGCGTTTGTAATTGCCCTGCATCTGGCCGCCTTCATGATGCTCCTCATTCCCGCCGTGGCTCCCAAGGCCGTCGCGGAGAAGGAGCGCAACGTCATGGTGACCATCGTCGACGCGCCGCCGCCGCCCCCACCGCCGCCTCCGCCGCCGCCGCCGCCGCCGCAGGATACTCCGCCACCGCCGGTGAAGAATCTGTCGCCGCCGAAGCCGTCGCCCGTACCGCCGCCGCCGCAGGCGCCGGTCGTGGACGTGCCGGAGCCGCGCCCGAACGATATCGTCACCCCGCCGTCGCCCCCGTCGCCGCCGGCTCCGCCGACCTCGATCGAGGCCAGCGTGGACATCTCGTCGAAGGCCATGAATCCGCCGCGCTACCCGCCGGCCGCCTTCCGCGCGGGTATCCAGGGCGAAGTGATCCTGATCATTGATGTCGATGCCAACGGCAACGTCACCAATGTCACGGTGGAAAAGTCCAGCCGTAACCGCGACCTGGACCGTGCTGCGATGGAAGCAGCTCGCAAGTGGCGCTTCAACGCCGCTGAATCTGGCGGTAAGAAGGCGGCAGGTCGCGTTCGCGTCCCGGTCAACTTTGCGCTGAACTGATGCGTCCGGGTGGCCCTCCGGCCACCCCCGCTCCCGGTTCGATTGTTTAGCTTAGCTACACCCTTTATCACCACACACAACAAAGGTAAGCGTCATGCTGCAGGAAATTTTCATCGCCGCTGCTGCCGGGGGCAATCCGTCCAACGCCCTGTCGCAGATGGGCTTCGAGCACCTGATCCACGAAATGACCACCAAGCCGGGTGATTTCGCGGTTTCCTGGGTCGTGCTGCTGACCCTGATCGCCATGTCGGCCATGTCCTGGTACTGGACCGTCATCAACATCTTCCGTGCTACCCGCCTGAAGAGCGCCGCTGACCGCGTCGTCAGCCTGTTCTGGGACACCCCGAACGCGCAGGACGCCATCCGTGCGATGGAAGAGCAGCCGGCTTCGGAGCCGTTCTCGAAGATCGCCCTGGACGCTGCCCAGGCCGCTGCCCACCACCAGCGCGCTGAAGGCGGTGCTACCGGCGGCGTCGGTGAGAACCTGAGCCGTTCGGAGTTCGTCGACCGCGCCCTGCGCCAGGCCGTGACCCGCGAAAGCAACAAGCTGCAGTCGGGCATGACCCTGCTGGCCACCGTCGGTGCAACCGCTCCGTTCGTCGGTCTGCTGGGTACCGTGTGGGGCATCTACGGCGCGCTGATCAAGATCGGTGCCACCGGCTCCGCTTCGATCGACGCCGTTGCCGGCCCGGTGGGTGAAGCGCTGATCATGACCGCGATCGGTCTGTTCGTCGCAATCCCGGCCGTGTTCGCCTTCAACTTCTTCAGCAAGATCAACAGCGCGACCATCAGCAAGTTCGATACCTTCGCGCACGACCTGCACGACTTCTTCGCCACCGGTTCGCGCGTCCGCTAATTGCGGCGCGCGTCACCCAGCGACGAAGTAAGTAGTCACCAAGATCTAGACGGAGCCCGTTATGGCTTTCAGTAGTGGTAACAGCGGCGGCCCCATGGCCGACATCAACGTTACGCCCCTCGTGGACGTGATGCTGGTGCTGCTGATCATCTTCATCATCACGGCGCCCCTGATGTCCCACAAGGTCAAGGTGGATCTGCCGGAAGCCAACCTGATCCAGAAGCCGGAAGATGCTGAAAAGCGTCCGAACCCGATCACGCTGGCAGTCAAGGAAGACGGCTCGATCTACTGGAACGACGAAGAAATCAACAAGCAGACTCTCGAGTCCCGCTTGGCGACCGCCGCACAGCAGACCCCGCAGCCGCCGCTGAACCTGCGTGGTGACCGCACCACCAAGATGCGCGTCATCAACGACCTGACCAAGGTCGCACAGGAACAGGGCATGCTGGACGTCGGCTTCGTTGCAACCAAAGAAAAGGGGCAATAAGCCATGGCATTCAGTAGTGGTGGTGGCAAGGGCCCCATGGCAGACATCAACGTCACGCCCCTGGTGGACGTGATGCTGGTTCTGCTGATCATCTTCATCGTGACCGCGCCGATCATGACGTATCCGATCGCCGTGGACCTGCCGCAGCGCGTGCTCAACCCACCGCCGCAGCTGGTCGAACCGCCGCCGCCGATCGAGCTGAAGATCGACGCCAGCAACCAGGTCTCGTGGAACAACAGCCCGATCAATACCAGCGAGCTGCAGCAGCGGATGGAGCAGGAGGTCCAGCGTGACCCGACCAACCAGCCGGAACTGCGCATCGACGCCAGCCCGGATTCCGAGTACGACGTGATGGCCAAGGTTCTGGCCGCCGCGAAGAACGCTCAGATGAAGAAGATCGGTTTTGTGCAGCAGTAATCGCTACACCGCAACACAACAGTCATGACGCGACTGCAGACGCCCCTGGAGACAGGGGCGTTTTTTTGTGTTCTCGTCGTGGCGCACGGCTTGGGGTCAGATCCCTTTTCCTGAGCAAAAAGGGATCTGACCCCATCCGGCAGCACGCGCCGCTATGATCGGCGGATGCTCGCCCTCTTCGACTCCCTGCGCCACTGGCTTGACGGCATCGCCCACCTTGGCTCGATCCTGGCGGTGGCCTACCTGCTGTACCTGTTCGCGCTGGCGGGCTGGATCATGCTGCAGAAGCGTGAGCCGGTGGCCACGCTGAGCTGGATCCTGTCATTGGCACTGCTGCCCTACCTGGGGCTCTTCATCTATTACCTGCTGGGCCCGCAGAAGGTGAAGCGGCAGCGCCTGCGTCGCGGCCGCGCGCGCTCGGGCATGGAGCACTACAGCGATGTCTGCCCGCCCGATGCGGACTGCACCGAGCTGGCCAAGGTCGCCCAGGCCACCACCGGGCTGGCACCGAGCAGCGCCACCGAAGTGACCTGGCTGGTGGACGGCGCCGCGACCTATGACGCGCTGCTCGACGCCATCGCGCAGGCCCGCGACCATGTGCACCTGGAGTACTACATCTTCAACCCTGACCACGCCGGCACCGCGGTGCGCGACGCGCTGGTCGAACGCGCCGGCGCCGGCGTGCAGGTGCGCCTGCTGCTGGATGCGGTCGGCTCGTCCGCCCTGCCCCGCCGCTTCCTGCAACCGCTGCTGGACGCCGGCGGCGAGGCGATCTGGTTCCATCCGCGGCAACTGCTGAAGCCGTTCAAGCGTCCGTGGCTGAACCTGCGCACGCACCGCAAGCTGGTGATTGTCGATGGCCGCGTGGCCTTCACCGGTGGCATCAACATCACCGACGAAGAGGACGAGCGCCGCAGGCCCGACGCCTACCGCGACCTGCACATGCGTATCCGCGGCCATGTGGTGCGCAGCCTGCAGCTGGTGTTCGCCGAGGACTGGCTGTACGCCAGCGGCCAGGACCACTCCCGATTCGACATCGCCCGGTTGTGGCCGGCCGATGTGCCGATGCGCGCGGATGGACCGATCAACGCGCAGGTGCTGGTCTCCGGGCCCGACTCGGGCTGGGAGACCATCCACCGCCTGCATGTGGCGGCGATCCAGGAAGCGAACGAGCGGGTGTGGCTGGTGACGCCCTACTTCGTGCCGGGTGAAGCGGCGCGGATGGCGCTGACCTCGGCCGCGCTGGGCGGCCTGGACGTGCGCCTGCTGGTACCGAAGATGAGCGATTCCTGGTTCGTGACCCAGGCCGCACGCTCCTACTTCGATGAGCTGTTGCACGCCGGCGTGAAGATCTATGAGTACGGGCCGCGCATGCTGCACACCAAGGCCTTCATTGCCGATGACGATGTCTGCATCGTCGGCAGCGCCAACTTCGACCACCGCAGCTTCCGGCTGAATTTCGAGCTGTCGATGATGATCAGCGACCGCGGCCGCGTTGCCGCTTTGGCTGAGCTGCTGCAGGGCGAGTTCGACCGCGCCACCCGGGTGCATGACCAGGCCGGTCGCTCGCTGTGGCTGCACCGCCTGCCCGAGGCCTTCGCCCGGCTGGCCTCGCCGCTGCTGTGACGCAGCGCTACACTGCGGCGATCATCCGGGGAGCCTGACTATGTATTGGTTGTACCTGCTGCTGGCGCTGGGCTGCTTTGCCTTCGCGCTGAAGACCCCGAGCGCGGGGTTGATGACCCTGTGCCTGCTGGCGGCGCTCGGTTTCCTGCTGGCCTGGGTGCGCGGCCGCTATGTGGCCCGCTTCGGCGACCTGCAGCGCGACCCGGCCACGCTGATCGATGCCGAGGAACTGCGCCGCCTGCGCGAACAGGCCCAGGCCCGCCGCACTGACGACCACAACGACCACGACCCGTCCCCTCTTTCCAAGTAGTTCCGTTCCATGACCCAGCTCAGCGTCAACGTCAACAAGATCGCCGTCCTGCGCAATTCGCGCGGCGGCGCCGAACCGGACGTGGTGCGCGCCGCCCAGGCCTGCCTGGATGCCGGCGCGCATGGCATCACCGTGCATCCGCGGCCGGACCGCCGGCACATCACCGCCGAGGACGTGCTGGCCCTGTCCACGCTGACCCGTGCGCGTGGGGGCGAGTTCAACATCGAAGGCAATCCGTTCGCGCCGCCGCGCGAGGGCTACCCGGGGCTGCTGGCGCTGTGCGAACAGACCCGGCCCGCGCAGGCCACCCTGGTGCCCGACGGCGACGGCCAGATCACCTCCGACCACGGTTTCGATTTCGAGCGGGACGCCGGGCGCCTGCGTCCGCTGGTGGCGGCGCTGAAAGCGATGGGCTGCCGGGTCAGCCTGTTTGTCGACGCGGGCAACCCGCTGCTGGAGCAGGCGGCCGAGGTCGGTGCCGACCGCATCGAGCTGTATACCGGCCCCTACGCGGAGGCGCACGCGGCGGGCGACGCTGCGGCGATGCTGGAACTGTTCGCCACTGCGGCGCGGCGGGCGCAGGCGGTGGGCCTGGGCGTCAACGCCGGGCACGACCTGTCGCAGGACAACCTGCGTGACTTCCTGGCCCATGTGCCGGACGTGCTGGAGGTATCGATCGGTCATGCGCTGATCGGCGAGGCGCTGTATGACGGGCTGGATGCCACGGTGCGGGGCTATCTGGCCCTGCTGTGACCGACGGATGCAAGGGACACGGGTTGCCTTGTAGGGCCGAGCCCTGAACCCTTCAGGCGGCCGTCGCAGCCATTGAGACGGCCACGACGTACCCTGCCGCAATGGGTATTGCGATCAAGGGCCGAGGTTCCACGTCCCACCTTGCCGGGCGCTTCGAAAGCACCGTCAGCGAGGCGGTGGACGACGGCTGGGCGGTCGACGAAAGCGAAGAGTTCCTCGCCCCGCGCCTGCGCACCGAAGTACGCGCCGAGACCGCGCGCAGCATCATCACCCGCAACACTTCGCCGGACGTCGGCTTCAGCCAGTCGGTGAATCCGTATCGCGGTTGCGAGCATGGCTGTTCCTACTGTTTCGCGCGTCCCTCGCACGCGTATCTGAACCTGTCGCCGGGCCTGGATTTCGAGACCAAGCTGTTCGCCAAGACCAATGCGCCGCAGCTGCTGCGCAAGGAGCTGTCGAAACCCGGTTACGTGCCGCAACCGATCGCACTGGGCATCAACACCGATGCGTACCAGCCGATCGAACGCAAGTTCAAGCTGACCCGCCAGCTGATTGAAGTGATGCTGGAGACCAGGCATCCGTTCTCGCTGATCACCAAGAACGCACTGGTCGAGCGCGATATCGATCTGCTTGCGCCGCTGGCGGCGGAAAACCTGGTCAGCGTGCACTTCTCGGTGACCTCGCTGGACCCGCATCTCTCCGCGAAGCTGGAACCGCGCGCATCGGCACCGCACGCACGGCTGCGTGCGATGAAGCGGCTGCATGACGCCGGCATTCCGGTCGGCGTGATGGTGGCGCCGGTGATTCCCTGGATCAACGACAGCGAACTGGAAGCCGTGCTGGAGGCCGCACACGACGCAGGTGCGAGCACCGCCGGCTACGTGCTGCTGCGCCTGCCGCTGGAAGTGGCACCGCTGTTCCGCGACTGGCTCGATACGCACCATCCTGATCGCGCTGCGCATGTGATGAGCACCATCCAGCAGCTACGCGGCGGCAAGGACTACGACAGCCAGTTCGGCACGCGCATGCGGGGCCAGGGCGTGTATGCCGATCTGTTGAGCAACCGCTTCAAGCTGGCGCGCAAGCGCCTTGGGTTCAATGCGCAGAACAGCCATTGGCCGAAGCTGGATTGCAGCCGGTTCCAGAAGCCGCTGCCGCCGAAGAAGGAGTCGCCGCAGGGCAGTCTATTCTAGGGCTCTGGACCGCAGCGCGATCCACCGGCAACAATCCACACCTTGCCGCATCGCCTGGTGTTGTACACGATGAAATGCAGTCACTGCTTCCGTGCCAGTGGTCTTCTTCTCTGCCTTGCGACCCTGCAAGTCCAGGCCCGCGCCCTGCACGAGTGCATCGTTGTTCCGCAGGCCGCGGTCGTCACTGACATGCCGGCTGGCCTGGACGAGTTCGAACAACGTTTGTGGACAGCAAATGCAGGCCAGGTGGTGAGCAAGGGCACTGACACCCTTCTTCTGCTTCGCCTGTTCTCGGAATCACCGGGCGTGATGGATTCCCAAGAGTTCACCAAGGTCACCGGCACCCTGTCTGGATACACTCCGTCCTCTGAAGGGATTCCGGCCGTGCTCGGCGCACGCCTGAGCAGTGGCAGTGCGGGCTTCGCGCACAAGGGAGACTACTGGTTGTCCGATTCAGCGGATATCGAACTACATCGGCCGCACAAGGGCGACAGTCGGATCGAAGTCAAAGTGACGGCTGTTGGGTGGAACAGCTATCGAAAGGAGGACCGTTCCTTCTATCTCCAGATCACCTGTCAACTCGAGGAGATCCCTGTCGAGAAGCTCAGTGCCTGGCAAGGCGGCAACGGCAACCTCTTGGGATCCTTTGGTCCTGCCAGATAATCGAGCGGATCAACCTTTACCCACTACTGGCTTAATTCGATGTATCTGGAACAATGCGATAACTGAAATGAAGATCATCCACTGGCTCGGCATCGCGTTCCTTTGGATGCTTCCATTGAACTTTCTTCTGCTGACGACTGCCAAGTTGATGTCAGGAAACGCGCTTGGGAACGAAGAAATCGTGGGCTTCGGCGTCGCCCTCTTTGGTCTGATGGCGGGAGGGATTCTCTATCGCCGCCGCCCTCGGTAGACGTGAGTTCGTTCGACCATGGTCCAGGTCCAGTGCTGAGAAAGCATTGACTGGAGGTCCTGGCATGGCAGCCTTGAAGAGTGGCGGAGCTCTCCTGGGGCATCACAGAGCTAAGGCAGTCAGAATCATTTCTGACTGGACGACCGCTCGCGGCGGATTCAAGGCACTGGGTACATCATCCGAGGTAAGGCGACTGTGCGAGGAACTTATGGCACCGCGAAAAAGCAGGAAAAGAGATCCAGGATTGCCAGTCGTCCAGCACTGCTTTATGCGATCGCGATTTGGAGAGTGATGAAGATTCTACTTTGGGTACCTGTTGTTGTATTTGCTTTGCTGTCATTGAGAGCAATCGCGTTCGTCGCCTATCAAGGGCTAAATGGAACTGCCTTCGAGGACGAGGAAATCATTGTCGCGGGGATCGGATTGGTCTGCGGCTGGATCGCCTGGGTCATGTACAAGACCTTGATCAGGCCAGGTAAGAAGCCGAGACCCTGATTCTGAGCCGGTGGTTCCGGGGCGAGCTGGTCGGTGTCCACCGCCGTGGTTACGACGCGAGCGATATAAACACTCGCACCGTACGAGTAGATTCTTCTGGGGAGCGCGACTGTGCGAATGAGGTAGTTGATTGCGCTTGTTCTAGGCTTGAGCTGCAGCGCGTGCGCGTCGCTGCTTCCTGGTGGCCATAAGATCAGCGCCTTCTACGTGTCTAACGCCGACTCGGATGTGACCGGCTGCGAAAGGTCTGACCACAGGGAAATTTCACTTGCGTGCCATCGGATTTTTGATGGCGACAATGTTGTAGTGGCATTGCGCGAGTACACAGCGACCAAGATTGATAATGAAAGATACAGGAAGCTGACATTGATCCTTCCCCCGAATCTGGCGGAGGGAGATGTCTTCAGTTTGACGGAGGGTGATACCAGGGCGTTCTACAGCACTGGCCTCAGCCTGAAACCTGGCAGCACTGGATGCTACGGAAAGGCAGTTTCAGGTAGCGTGGAGATCCTCAGAAAATCCAATGATCTGATGCAGCTTCGCATCAACGCGCGTTTTGATCTCGATAGCCCCGCGGGCTGGAAGGACCACTGCAAGGTGCGCGAGCTCAGCTATGAACTGAATGCCATCCGCAGGCCGCTGGGTCAGCTGGGCGCATGGGAAGGCGTGCCAGCCCCCGGAGATTCTCTTATCAGCGAGGGCAGCCCCGATGGCGGTCTGCCTTAGGAGATAACACTAACCGCTCGCACCACAGCACAGGATCTCGGGGCCTGCTTCATGATCCGGACAAGATGCTGAGAACTTCGAGTGACCAATTTGCTTCACCCTCCTCCAAACAACCTCTGCGCACTCTGGAACAGGATCCAGCTCGTCGCAATGAACTTGTCACCACCCTGTGGCCGATTCCCGCGATGCGTGTGGGTGAACGCCGTCGGCGCGATCAGCAGGCTGCCGGTGCGTGGCGCGATCTTGCGGCCCTGGAACAGGAACTCGGTTTCGCCTTCGTCGAAGTCGTCGTTGAGGTAGAGCGTCCACAGCACGTGCCGGTGCAGGGTCTCGGCCTGCGCATCCTTCGGGTACAGCTCGCAGTGCCAGTACGGGTAGCCGCCCTCGCCTGCCGCATACCACTGCAGGTTGATCGCGCCCGGGCGCAGGCAGGTGCGGGCCAGGTCGGCCAGCTGCTGCGGCGGCATGTCGGGAAAGTCCTCGGCAGACAGGCGTCGCGGTTGGCCGTTGCTGTCCTGGATCTGCAACATCAGCGGCGCGATCAAGGCCTGTGGATAACGGCGTAGATAAGTCAGCAGGCCGTTGAACACGGCGATCTGCAGCTGCTGGTCGACGTCCTGCCAGCCGTCCAGGCCACTGATGCGCAGATCCTTGCTGTGCTTGAGTTCGGGGAACACGCCACTGCCCACCGCACCGGGCAGCAGGCCACGCGTGGCACGCATGCGCTCGACGATGGCCGCGCAGACCTCACTGGGGACGGCGTTGTGGATGACTTCGATGAAATCGACCGGGCCCTGCTCGTGCATGCGTGCATTCCTTCGGCGGCAACGGCTTGATGGTGCCGTTTGCCGCCCGCGGTGTCACCCTGCGGTCATGTCATCGAACTGCCATGACCGCCGTCAGGCGTCGAGCCGTCAGCCCTCGCTTCGTCGTGCGCGTGGTGGTAACGCACTGCTTCGGCCACTTCGTCGCGCGAACCGAGGAACACCGGCACGCGCTGGTGCAGCTGATCAGGCTGGATGTCGAGGATGCGCTCACGGCCCGTCGAGGCGGCGCCGCCGGCCTGTTCGACCAGCAGGCCCATCGGGTTGGCTTCGTACATCAGGCGCAGCTTGCCGGCCTTGGACGGATCCTTCTTGTCCCACGGGTAGATGAAGATGCCGCCGCGGGTCAGGATGCGGTGTACGTCGGCCACCATGCTGGCGATCCAGCGCATGTTG
The DNA here is from genome assembly GCF_059371235.1 of Stenotrophomonas sp. YJH_SMC_29. NCBI lineage: Bacteria > Pseudomonadati > Pseudomonadota > Gammaproteobacteria > Lysobacterales > Lysobacteraceae > Stenotrophomonas > Stenotrophomonas sp. YJH_SMC_29. The sequence continues at coordinate 69,932 of NZ_JCAFUK010000014.1, forward strand.
AAGTTCTTGCCGCGCGCGCCTTCCTTGCCTGCCAGCAGGTCGCTGACGTAGGCCTGCATCGGCGCTTCCCAGTGACGCTGGTTGGACATGTTGATGGCGAACTCCTGGCTGGCCGCCGGAATCTGCATGTTCTCGGTGGTCAGCACGAACTCGCCCTTCTCGCGGTCCAGGGTGAAGGCATGGGTGCCGTGGCCGACGGTCAGCACCAGCTGGGTGCTGGGCCCGTAGATGCAGTAGCCGGCGGCGATCTGCTTGCTGCCCGGCTGCAGGAACGCGTCATCGCCCGGCAGTTCGACGTTGGTCGGGCAACGCAGCACGGAGAAGATGGTGCCGACGGAGACATTGACGTCGATGTTGGAGCTGCCGTCGAGGGGATCGAACAGCAGCAGGAAATCGCCGCGCGGGTAGATGTCCGGCACCGGCTGGCTGTGGTCCATTTCCTCCGAGGCACACGCGGCGAGATGGCCACCCCATGCGTTGGCCTCCAGCAGGATCTCGTTGCTGATGACGTCCAGCTTCTTCTGCGCTTCGCCCTGCACGTTGCCGGTGCCGGCGTCGCCGAGCACGCCACCGAGGGCGCCCTTGCTGACGGCGATGGAGATGCTGGTGCAGGCGCGGGCGACCACGGCGATCAGCTGGCGCAGGTCGGCATTGATGCGGCCGGCGTGCTGTTCCTGGATCAGGAAGCGGGTCAACGAAGTACGGGACATGGGCGGGCAGGTCTCGGCAGCGGGAAAACGCCTATTGTCGCCCGTCTGGCGGAGGCGTGCGTGAGCGCGGGAAGGCGTAATCGTTTCCAGATGCGTTGCGCCGCAGAAGCGGAGCGCCCTGCTTCTGTAGAGCCGAGCCCGCGCTCGGCTGCGCTTCGTCCTTCATGCCGCACAAGCCGAGCGTAGGCTCGGCTCTACAGAGACCAGGGCCCAAAAAACAAAGGCGCCTTTCGGCGCCTTTGTCTTCAAACCACTGGAGCGTTGTTTCAGCCCTTGGCGACGGTGGCCACGGCCTTGGCGACGTATTCCAGGTTGTTCTGGTTCAGCGCGGCCACGCAGATGCGGCCGGTGCCGACGGCGTAGATGCCGAACTCGTCGCGCAGGCGCTCGACCTGCTCGCGGCTCAGGCCGGAGTAGGAGAACATGCCGGCCTGCTCGTTGATGAAACCGAACTGCGGCGCGCCGGCGGCGGCCAGCTTATCGACCAGGCCCTGGCGCAGTGCGTGGATGCGCTCGCGCATCTCGGTCAGTTCCTGCTCCCACATCGCGCGCAGTTCCGGGTGGGTCAGCACGCCGGCCACCAGCGCAGCACCGTGGGTGGACGGGCTGGAGTAGATGGTGCGGATCACGCGCTTGACCTGCGACTGCACCGCCTTGGCGTCAGCGGCGGTCGGCGCCACCATCGACAGCGCACCCACGCGCTCGCCATACAGCGAGAACGACTTGGAGTACGAGTTGGCGACGATGAAGCTGTCGATGCCGGCTTCGGCGATGATGCGCACGGCTGCGCCGTCCTGCTCGATGCCCTTGTCGAAGCCCTGGTAGGCCATGTCGATGAAGGGGAACAGCTGCTTGTCCTTCAGCAGCTGGGCGACCTGCGTCCACTGGGTGACCGTGAGGTCGGCCCCGGTGGGGTTGTGGCAGCAGGCGTGCAGCAGCACCACGGTACCGGCTTCCAGCTTGCCGAGGTCGGCCAGCATGCCGTCGAAATCAACCCCGTGGGTGGTCGGGTCGAAATAGGTGTAATCCAGCACCTCGAAACCGGCGGCGCTGAACACGGCGCGGTGGTTTTCCCAGCTCGGGTTGCTCAGTGCAACGGTGGCGTGCGGCAGCAGCTTCTTCAGCACGTCGGCGCCGACGCGCAGCGCACCGCTGCCACCGACGGTCTGCGCGGTGGTGACGCGGCCGGCGGCCAGCAGCGGCGAGTCCTTGCCGAACACCAGCTCACGCGTGGCCTGCGTATAGGCCGGCAGGCCATCGATCGGCAGGTAGCCGCGCGGTTTGGCTTCGGCGGCAAGCTGCTGCTCGATCTGCTTGACGGCGCGCAGCAGCGGAATGCGGCCGCTCTCGTCGTAGTAGATGCCCACACCCAGGTTGACCTTGGTCGGGCGGCTGTCGGCGTTGTACGCCTCGGTCAGGCCCAGGATCGGGTCGCCTGGGACCAGTTCCACGTTTGCAAAGAAGGACACGGCGGTACTCGTTCGGTAGACGGAAAGGGGGAGGAAGTGCGCTACGCGGCTTGCGGCCGTTCGGCCGGAAACAGCCCATCGTAACAAAGCCTGCCGGGGCTGGCCGCCGCCATCGTCATCCACGGCCCCGTACCATGGCGTGCGTTGCCACCGGATCCACCAACCTGAATCATGAATGCTGCCGCACGCCGCCGTTGCCTGCCGTTGTCCGTCCTGCTGCTGCCGCCCTGGGCGGTGGTGGCCGCGCCCGCGCCGACCACCCTGCCCAGCGTGCAGGTGCAGGCTGCGAGGGTGCCGGGCATCGACCCGTTCGCGCTGCCAGCCAGCCAGGACACGGTATGGATCGACGCCAGCCGTGCCGGCACCGGCGTGCAGCTGTCCGAGGCGCTGGCCGGCGTGCCGGGGCTGGTCGCGCGCGACCGTCAGAACTTCGCCCAGGACACCCAGCTGTCGATCCGTGGCTTTGGCGCGCGCTCGACGTTCGGGGTGCGCGGGGTGCGGGTACTGATCGACGGCGTGCCGGCGACCATGCCGGACGGCCAGGGCCAGCTGTCGCACGCCAGCCTGCTGGGTGCCGAGCGCATCGAGGTGCTGCGCGGACCGTTCTCGGCGCTGTACGGCAATTCCTCCGGGGGCGTGCTGCAGGTCTGGAGTGCACAGGGCCAGGCCGGGGACCCGTGGCGGCTGCGGCTCAACGCCGGTGCCGACAATACGCTCAGCATCGGCGCGCAACTGAAGGGCGCAGGCCGTGCGCTGGACTACAACATTGCCGCCAACCACTTCCGTACCGATGGCTGGCGCGACCACAGCCGTGCGCGCCGTGAATCGCTCAATGCGCGCATCGGCGGGGAGCTGGGCGGAGGCCGGCTGGAGCTGCTGCTCAATGCACTGGATGCCCCGGACGCGCAGGACCCGCTGGGGCTGAGTCGTGCCCAGGTCGCGGCGGATCCGCGCCAGGCCACCGCCGTGGCACACCAGTACAACACGCGCAAATCAGTGCGCCAGCAGCAGGCTGGCCTGCGCTGGAGCCGCGAAACCGGGGCGCAGCGCTGGCAGGTCATGGGCTATGCCGGGCAGCGCGCGGTGACCCAGTACCTGCCGATTCCGCCCACCGCACAGGCCAACCCGTTGCATGCCGGCGGGGTGATCGACCTGCAGGGCGGTTATGGCGGGCTGGACGCGCGCTGGGGCTGGCACGGTGATCTTGCCGGCCGGCCGCTGGACCTGGTGGCCGGGTTCAGCGCCGACCGCCAGCGCCAGCACCGCACCGGCTACGAGAACTTCGTGGGCAGCGTCCTGGGGGTGCGCGGGCGCCTGCGCCGTGACCAGATCGATACCGTGCAGAACGTGGACCAGTTCGCCCAGGCATGGTGGCAATGGAGCCCACGCTGGTCGCTGCTGGCGGGCGTACGCCACAGCAGCGTGCGCTTCGAATCGGACGATCGCTACATCACCGATCGCAACCCGGACGACAGCGGCCACCGTCGCTACCCGGCCACCACGCCGGTCGCCGGCGTCAGCTTCGAGGCCAGCCCGCAATGGCGGCTGCACGTGGCCACCGGCCGTGGCTTCGAGACCCCCACCTTCAATGAGCTGGGCTATCGCGCAGATGGCCAGGCGGGGCTGGCACTGGATCTGGCAGCAGCGCGCAGCCGCAACGTTGAGGTCGGCAGCAAGTGGCGTACCCAGCAGGGCACCCAGCTCGATATCAGCGTGTTCCGCGCAGATACCGACAACGAGCTGGCAGTTGCGAGCAGTAGCGCAGGGCGTAGCACGTATCGGAACATCGGCCGCACCCGCCGCCAAGGCGCGGAGCTGCAGTATCGCCAGCCGTTGGGCGAGCAGCTGGAACTGCAGCTGGCCTGGACCTGGCTGCAGGCCCAGGTGCGATCGCCGTATCTGACCTCCAACAGCGTGGTCGCCGCCGGCAGCCGCCTGCCTGGCGTTCCGCGCCAACAGGGCTCCGCGCGGCTGCAATGGAGCCCCGGTCCATGGCAATGGGCGCTGGAGGCGTCGGCCAGCAGCGACACCGTGGTCAACGACGTGGCCACCGAACGTGCACCGGGTTACGCACTGCTGAATCTGGAAGCCGGCCACCGCTGGCGCCTGCCGGGCGGCGAGCTGCGTGCCTTCGCCCGGCTGGAGAACGTGCTGGACCAGGCCTACATCGGCTCGGTGATCGTCAACGACGGCAACGGGCGCTTCTACGAACCCGGCCCGGGACGGCGCGCCAACGTCGGCCTGCAATGGTCGTGGCGCTGAAGGGGCTTTGGACGGCAGCGCGCTGCGCAGGGCGTCGGAGGTTGCCGGCCAGCGGCCGGCACTACCCGCAAATTCCGGGGGACCTGGACGGCAGCGCGCTGCGCAGGGCGTCTGGGGTTGCCGGCCAGCGGCCGGCACTACCCAATTCCGGGGGGACTTGGACGGCAGCGCGCTGCGCAGGGCGTCTGGGGTTGCCGGTCAGCGGCCGGCACTACCTCGCAAATCTGGGGGCTTTGGACGGCAGCGCGCTGCGCGGGACGCCTGGCGGTTGCCGGTCAGTCCGGTGCCTTGGCTGGCACGAACGGCGATGTCGGGTCGCTGGCCGGGAAGGTCTCCTCCAGCGCTTCGTCCTGGTTGTCACTCGCGCGCTGCTTGCGTTCGCGGCGCTTGAGCGGGCTTTCCTGGCCGCCACGATGGCGGTCGCCGCCATCCTTGCGGTCCTGGGCCGCCTGTTCAGCCTCGTGCTTCACCGGCAGATGGTCGTTCCCGTGCTCGGCATCGAAGAACGGTGCGCCGGTGCCACGGTAGTCCGCGTTGTCGGCGTCGCGCTTGCCGCGCTGCTCGCCGGGAATGGGCGGGTGATTTTCCCGCAACGGGTCTCGGGAGGTCTCTCGGCTCATGGTCTGGCTACCTGCGCTGGGGCCTCCACTACACCGCGCCGCAGGTAAAGCGGCTGCGAACCTGGCGTCATGAACATCTCGCTCACCCCCCGGTAACGGTACCGCGCGTATTCCTGCCCACCCGCCCACGTTGCAGGAGCCGGCCATGCCCCGTCTTGAACGACCCGCGCCGTCCGTGTTCAACGCCCTGCTCGATCCGCTCGGCCAGCGCACCGCGCAACGCCGCACGCGCCGGCATGAAGACCCGCAGGCGGTGGCGCAGGACTACCTGCAGTACATGCTCAGCGATTACGAGGAGCGCCGCGGGCAGGGCCATCGCAACTGGCGTGACCTGTGCCCGGTCTATGCGTTCGCGCTGACCACCCATGCGGCCGACTGGCCGCGCGGTGATGCCGCCGATACCTGCGAGGAACTGGCCGAGCACTGGGAACAGATGCGCGGCCAGTCGCGGCTGGGCTGGTCGCAGGCGCGTCCGGTGGTGGAGGATGCCTGGCGCGCGCTCGACCACATCCCCGCTGCGGCGGTGAGGCCGTTGCTGCAGTAGTGCCGGCCGCTGGCCGGCAACCCCAGGAAACTTCAGGCCGCGAGCTCTGCCGGCCAGCAATCGGCACTACCGCATGTGCGTAGAACCCACGTGCACGGCACGGACACGGGTGGTTTACGCCCGTCGGGCCACGCTGGGCACCCTGCCCTAGCAAAGGTGCGTCCATGGCCCGCCCGATCTGGACCGGTACGCTGTCGTTTGGCCTGCTCAACGTGCCCGTGTCGCTGATGTCCGGCGAACGCCGGGTCGATCTGCAGTTCCGCATGCTGGACTCACGCGACCGCAAACCGATCCGCTTCGAGCGCGTCAACGCCGACACCGGCGAGGAAGTGCCCTGGAAGGACATCGTCAAAGCCTACGAGTACGACAAGGGCAGCTATGTCGTGCTGGAGGAAGGCGACATCCGCTCGGCGGCACCGGAGAGCCATGAGGCGGTCGAAGTGGAATCGTTCGTGGACGCGGCGCAGATCGACCCGCGCTACTACGAGAAGCCCTATCTGCTGGTTCCCGGCAAGAAGGCCGAGAAGGGCTACGTGCTGCTGCGCGAAACACTGCGCAGCACCGGCAAGGTGGGCATTGCCCGGGTGGTGGTGCGTACCCGCGAATACCTGTGCGCGGTGATGCCGCATGCCGACGCGCTGGTGCTGATGATCCTGCGCTATCCGCAGGAACTGGTGGATCCCGAGGATTACAAGCTGCCCACCGGAAAGCTCGCCGACTACCGCATCAGCAGCAAGGAAACGGCGATGGCCGAGCAGTTGATCGAGTCGATGTCCGGTGATTGGGACCCGTCGCAGTACCACGACGAGTTCCGCGAACGCCTGCAGCAGGTGCTGAACAAGCGCATCAAGTCCAAGGGCGGCACCACGCGGGTGGAGGATGAACCTGCACCGCGTGAGGACGCCAGCACCAACGTGGTCGATTTCATGGCACTGCTGCAGAAGAGCCTGGATGCGAACAAGCGGACGCCGGCAAAGAAGGCCGCGGCGCGCAAGGCAGCCGCAAAGCCGACGGCAAAGAAGGCCGCAAAGAAGACAACGAAGAAAGCTGCAAAGAAGTCCGCACCCCGGCGCAAGGCAGGCTGAGCCATGTCGCTGCACCAGTACCGGCGCAAGCGCCGGCTCGGCGGTGGCGCCGGGCAGACGCCGGAGCCTGACGACATCCCCGCGCACGGCGATCCGAAGCGCCGGCCGACCTTTGTCATCCAGCTGCATCACGCCAGTTCGCGCCACTACGACTTCCGCCTGGAAATGGAGGGCGTGCTGAAGAGCTGGGCGATACCGAAGGGCCCCTCACTTCGGGCCGGCGAGAAGCGGCTGGCGGTGCAAGTGGAAGACCATCCGCTGTCCTACGCCACGTTCGAGGGCGATATCCCCGAAGGCCACTACGGCGCGGGCCATGTCGACGTATTCGATCAGGGCACCTGGGCCTGCGAAGGGGATCCGCTTGAGGCACTCGCCGCAGGGAAGATCGACTTCGTGCTGCATGGCCAGCGCCTGGCAGGCGCCTGGAAGCTGGTGCGCACGGCGATGAAGGGGCGCCAGGTGCAATGGCTGCTGATCAAGCGCGATGACGATGCAGCACGCGATGCGGAGGCGGACGACCTGCTGGAGGTGCCCGCGTCGAAAGCCCGACCGTCGAAGAAGCGTGCTGCGACGAAAGCGGTTCGCGCTGCTCCGGCCGCGCGCGCCCGCAGCCGCAGGGCCTCAGCGCGCTGGCGTACCCGCGCGCTGGGGCTGGAAGGCGCGCGCGACACGGCCTATCCCCGCGACTTCAAGCCACAGCTGACCGATCACCGCGACAGTGCCCCGGACGGCGAACGCTGGCTGCATGAGATCAAGTGGGATGGTTATCGGCTGCTGGCCGACCTGCACGAAGGACAGGTGAAGCTCCGTTCGCGCAACGGCCTGGACTGGACGGCCGACTTCCCCGAAGTGGCGCAGGCGGTGCAGGCTCTGCCGGTGGATGATGCGCGCCTGGACGGCGAGCTGGTGGTGCTGGACAAGCAGGGGCGCAGCGACTTCGCCGCGCTGCAGCGGGTGATCGACGGCAGTTCGAAGCAGCCACTGCGCTATATCGTGTTCGACCTGCCCGGCGTGGCCGGCACGGACATCAGTCGTGCACCGTTGCTGGAACGCAAGGCGCTGCTGAAGGATCTCATCGGGCCCGCGCCGGGCATCCTGGCGTTCAGCGAACACGTGATCGACCATGGACCGCAGGTGTTCGACGCCAGCGGCAAGGCCGGTTTCGAAGGCATCGTCAGCAAACAGGTGGATGCCCCGTACGTGAACACCCGTGCACGCAGCTGGGTGAAGGTGAAGCACGAGGACACCGAGGAGTTCGTGATTGTCGGCCACACTGCACCCAAGGGTTCACGGGTGGGATTTGGCTCGCTTCTGCTGGCGGCGCCGGACAAGGGAGGGCTGCGTTACGTGGGACGGGTCGGCACCGGTTTCGACGATGACAGCCTTCGCGCGCTGGCCCAGGCCTTGCAGCCATTGGCAGTGACGGCGCCGGTACTGCAGCTGCCGGCACACGTCCCGTTCCGCGCGGCGAGCGTGCGCTGGGTCAAACCGGTGGCGGTGGCCGAGGTCGCCTTCCGTGGCTGGGGCAAGGAAGGCCTGCTGCGCCAGGCCAGCTTCAAGCGGCTGCGCAGCGACAAGCAGAAGGAGGACCTGGGCGTGGACGCAGCAGAGGCCGACGCCGGGTCCGGGGTCCAGATCACGCATCCCGAGCGGGTCGTGTATCCCAGGCAGAAGCTGCGCAAGGGTGACGTGGCCGACTACTACCGGCGCATGGCACGCTGGATCCTTCCTGAAATCGCCGGCCGGCCGCTGTCACTGCTGCGCTGCCCGGATGGCGTCGGCAAGGCCTGCTTCTTCCAGAAACACCATGGCCCCGGGCTGGGCGACGCCGTGCATGCGGTGCCCCTGCAGCAGAAAAGCGGCCGCGAGGACTATGTCTACGTCGACGATGCGCGGGGCCTGCTGCAACTGGTGCAGATGAATACCCTGGAGCTGCATCCGTGGGGCGCGACCGTGGCCGATCCCGAGCATCCCGATCGCCTGGTGTTCGACCTCGATCCCGGCGAAGGGATGAGCTGGGCACAGGTGAAAGCGGCCGCGCGCGATGTCCGTGACCACCTGCAGGAGGTCGGCCTGGAGAGTTTCGTGCGCCTGTCCGGTGGCAAGGGCGTGCATGTGGTGGTGCCGCTGCAGCCCAAGGGCGACTGGGAACAGGCCAAGGCGTTCTGCGAGGCGTTTGCGCGGGCGATGGCGGAGCGGGCGCCGGACCGTTACGTGGCGACCATGAGCAAGGCAAAGCGTGGTGGCGTCATCTTCATCGACTGGCTGCGCAACACGCGCGGCGCCACCAGCGTGTGCTCCTGGTCGCTGCGTGCGCGCGACAGTGCCGGCGTAGCGGTGCCGCTGCGCTGGGAAGAGCTGGCCCGGGTCAGAGCGGCCGACGCGTTCCCGATGGAAAAGGCGCTGGCCCGCGCCAAACGGCTGGACAGTGACCCATGGCAGGGCATCGCGCAGGTGAAGCAGACGCTACCGTCGCTGAAACGGTAGTGCCGGCCGCTGCAGGATGGGAGGTTGCCGGCCAGCGGCCGGCACTCCCTGCAGGCGCTCAGCGCGGGTCGCGCGAGGGGCGGCGGCCGAACCACCAGCCAACCAGCAGCTGCAACGGCAGCGATGCCAGCAGCGCAATGACGAACCAGAACGGGAAATCCGCGCCCGTGGTCCACATCGCGTAGCCGCAGCCCAGCGCGATCAGCGACCAGATCGAGAATCCGTGCGAACGCGGCCAGCAGGGCGCGTAGTAGGTGGCAAAGGCGATACCCGCGATGCCGCCGAGCACGCTGAAGGCGAGATCCCAGCCCAGCTGCACGCTGTTGTCGCCAGGCGCCATGCCCAGCAGTGGCGGCAGCCAGCCGGCGACGCTGCTGACCAGTGCAAGCGACAGCACGCCACCGATCAGGGCAACGATGGACAGGAACAGGATCTTGAGCATGGCGGGCATGCGCGCATTGTACGGCTGCCACAGAGTGCCCGCGTTGCCGGCCAGCGGCCGGCACTACCGAACCGCCTGGGTTTGCGGGCCAGCGGCCAGCACTAGAACCGCCATGGGTTTGCCGGCCAGCGGCCGGCACTACCGATGAATCGGCATGGCCGCCGCGTCCGTGGGAGAGGGGGACGGAGCGACGGCGGCCATGCACGGAGGGTCAGGCAGCGAAGTCCAGTACGACGCGGCCTTCGATGGTGCCGGCATGCATGCGTGCGAACACGTCGTTGATGTTCTCCAGGCGGTCGGTGCTGACCGTGGCCGCGACCTTGCCTTCGGCGGCGAACTGCAGCGATTCCTGCAGGTCCAGGCGGGTGCCGACGATCGAGCCGCGCACGGTGATGCCATTGAGCACCATGCCGAAGATGTCCAGCGGGAAGTTGCCGGGGGGCAGGCCATTGAGCGACACGGTGCCGCCACGGCGGACCATGCCCAGCGCCTGCTCGAACGCCTTGGGCGATACCGCCGTGACCAGGGCGCCATGTGCACCGCCGATCTCCTTCTTCAGGAACGCAGCCGGATCGGTGCTGCGCGCGTTGACGGTGACCTGCGCGCCCAGCTGCCGCGCCAGCGCCAGCTTGCTGTCGTCCACGTCCACGGCGGCGACGTTCAGGCCCATCGCGCGGGCGTACTGTACCGCCATGTGGCCCAGGCCGCCGATGCCGGAGATCGCCACCCAGTCACCGGGCTTGGTGTCGGTGACCTTCAGGCCCTTGTAGACGGTCACGCCGGCGCACAGCACCGGCGCGATCTCGACAAAGCCCACTTCCTTCGGAAGCAGGCCGACATAGTTGGCATCGGCCAGTGCGTACTCGGCGAAGCCGCCGTTGACCGAGTAGCCGGTGTTGCGCTGCGTCTCGCACAGCGTTTCCCAGCCACCCAGGCAGTGTTCGCAATGGCCACACGCCGAGTACAACCAGGGGATGCCGACCCTGTCGCCTTCCTTGACGTGCCCGACCCCGCCACCCACGGCCACGACGTGCCCCACGCCCTCGTGACCGGGGATGAACGGCGGGTTCGGTTTCACCGGCCAGTCGCCCTCGGCGGCGTGCAGGTCGGTGTGGCAGACGCCACAGGCCTCGATCCTGACCAGCACCTCGCCCGCCCCCGGGCGCGGTACCAGGACTTCCTCGATCACCAGTGGCTTGCCGAACTCACGCACGACAGCGGCCTTCATGGTCGAATTCATGTTCGGATCTCCGTAGTGCGCTTGCCCACAGAATGACGCCGGCGCGAGGCCGGCGCTTTGATCACGATCAAACCTTTGAAGATCCGAGCGCCGGGTTCAGCTGGCCAGGACCGACGCTTCGCGGGCCAGGCGCTCGATGGCGTCCCAGTCGCGGGTCTGCAGCAGCGCCGGGGTGGTCAGCCACGAGCCGCCCACGCACAGTACGTTGGGCAGGTGCAGGAACTGCGGCGCAGTCTGCGCGCTGATGCCGCCGGTCGGGCAGAACCGCACCTCGGAGAACGGGCCGTGCCAGGCCGCCAGCAGCGCGGCACCGCCGGCCTGCACGGCCGGGAAGAACTTGAACGTGTCATGGCCGTGTTCCAGGCCCAGGATCAGGTCCGAGGCCGTGGCCGCACCGGGCAGGTACGGCAGGTCGGCATCGCGCGCAGCCGCGTACAGGGCCGGCGTGGCGCCGGGGGACACCGCGAAACGCGCACCGGCCTGCTTCGCCGCCTGCATCTGCGCGGAGGTGAGCACGGTGCCGGCACCGATCACCGCGTCCGGTACGGCTTCGACCATGGCCCTGATCGCGTCCAGCGCCCGCGGCGTGCGCAGCGTCACCTCGATCACCGGCAGGCCGCCGCGGAACAATGCCTGGGCCACGTTGACCGCTTCATCCACATCGTCGGGGGTGTACACCGGGATCACCGGTGCCAGTTTCAGGACCGCGCGTACGCGCGGATCAGCGGCGGACATCGAGTTGCTCCTCGCCCATCAGGGCCAGCACGTCAGCTTCGCTGACAGGATTGAAATCGCCGGGAATGGAGTGCTTCAGCGCCCCGGCGGCCAGGCCGAAACGCACAGTGGCGTCGGCATCAAGGCCGGACAGGATGCCATGCAGGATGCCGGCCGCGAAGGCATCGCCGCCGCCAATGCGGTCGACGATGCCCTGCAGGTGACGCACCGGGGCCTGCGCGCGTGCCCCTCCGCGGCCCAGCAACAGCGCGCCCATCGCATGATGGTCCACGCTCAGCACCTGCCGCTGCGTGCATGCCATCCACTGCAGCTGCGGAAAGGCGCTGAACGCGGCCGCCGCCGCTGCGTCGACCCGCTCCACCGGGTCCGGCTGCGTGAAGCGCGTACCCAGCACGACCTCCATGTCGCGGTAGTCGGCGAACACAATGTCGGCCTGCGCGAACAGCGCGCGCAGCACCGCCTGGGCATCGCCGCCCCAGCGCTGCCAGAGGCGGGGCCGGAAATTGCCGTCGAAGGAGACGCGGACACCGGCCTGGCGTGCCGCGCGCGCCGCCGCCAGCGTGGCGGCAGCCACGTCAGGGCCCAGCGCCGGGCTGACACCGGACAGATGCAGCCACTGTGCGTCCTGCAGCAGCGCAGGCCAGTCATAGTCGGCCGCCGTGCTGCGTGCGAACGCCGAATCCGCGCGGTCATAGACCACTTCACTGGCGCGCTGCACCGCGCCGGTGGTGAGGAAATACAGCCCCATGCGGGCATCCGGCACTTCGCGCACATGCCGGGTATCGACCCCGTGCCGCCGCAGTTCGCCCAGCGCGTGCGCACCCAGCGGGTTGCCCGCCACCGCGCCGACCATCCTCACCTGATGTCCCAGCCGGGACAGCGAGACACCGACGTTGGCCTCGGCGCCGCCCACATGGACCTGCAGCTGCGGCGACTGCAGCAGCAGTTCGTGGCCGGGGGCGCCCAGGCGCAGCAACAGCTCTCCGAAACACACGATACGACCCATCTCAGCTCCTTCACGCGTGCCGCCGGCATGGGACACTGCATGGCATGTAAGTGGACCACGCAGGGGGCGTGGCATTGACCATCGGTGTCATTCTAGACCGAAGTCGCCTTGCAGGTGCTCGATCAACATGACGAAACCATTGTCCTGCAAGCGTCTTGGAGACATTACAGATCTGTTGCGGTGCAAGATGCCCGATCCCGGTGGTGCTGCTAACGTCGGCTTTGACCAGCGGTGTCATTCCGCTACACAGCCGCGATACCAGACCTTTGGGAGAGGGAAAGGCATGCAATCTCGGATCCATGGAAAAAAGACACCGGTTACCTTGCTGGCAATGGGCGTGGCACTTGCCCTGTCGGCAAACGCGACCGCCCAGCAGCAGACCGCAACCGACCTGGACACGGTGACCGTCACCGGCTATCGCGCCAGTGTCGAGAAGGCGCTGGACATCAAGCGCGGCGAGGCCGGCGTGGTCGATGCCATCGTCGCCGAGGACATCGGCAAGTTCCCCGACCTCAACCTGGCCGAATCGCTGCAGCGCATCCCCGGCGTGGTGATCACCCGCGAGGCCGGCGAGGGGCGCAACATCTCGGTGCGCGGCCTCGGCCCGGACTTCACCCGCGTGCGCATCAACGGCATGGAAGCGCTGACCACCGTTGGCGCCGGAGACCAGAGTGGCGGCACCAACCGTGGCCGTGGTTTCGACTTCAACGTCTTCGCCTCGGACCTGTTCTCGCAGCTGCTGGTGCGCAAGACCGCCTCGGCCGACGTGGAAGAGGGATCGCTGGGTGCCACGGTCGACCTGCGCACCGCGCGCCCGTTCGATTATGACGGCTTCACCTTCGCCGCCAGCGGTCAGGCCGGCTACAACCAGATGGCTGAAAAAGCCGATCCGCGGGTGGCCGCGCTGATCTCCAACACCTTCGCCGATGGCACCTTCGGTGCCCTGCTGTCGGTGGCCTACTCCGAGCGCCAGGCACTGGAGGAAGGCTCCAACACCGGCCGCTGGGCCAACGGCCCCAGCAACGGCAACTTCGCTGCGTCATCGCCGTTTGCCGCAGCACGCGCCGCGGATGTCTTCCATCCGCGCTTCCCGCGCTACGTGCAGATGGAACACGAGCAGAAGCGCCTGGGCGTGACCGGCTCGCTGCAGTGGAAGCCCAGCGACGCCACCGACGTCTCGCTGGACGTGTTGTATTCGAAGATCGATGCCACCCGCGACGAGCACTACATCGAAGCGATCTCCTTCAGCCGCGGCAGCAGCAGCACGCCGCGCCTGGTGGGCAAGCCCTCGACCATCGTCAGGAACGGCGAGATCCGCAACGGCGCGCTGCTGTACGGTGAATTCGACAACGTCGACATCCGCTCGGAGAACCGGCACGACGAGTGGAGCACCGAGTTCAAGCAGATCAGCCTGAACGGCCAGCACCGCTTCGGCGACGACTTCACCGTGTACGGCAAGCTCGGCATCTCGCGCTCCAGGCACGAGAACCCGGTGCAGACCACCGTCATCATGGACAAGTACGACGTCAAGGGCTACAGCTACGACTATCGTGGCAACAGCCGCTTCCCGATCCTCAACTACGGCATTGATCCGACCAGCCCCAATGGTTGGGAGCTGGCGGAAATCCGCCTGCGCCCGCAGTACGTGGACAACGATTTCGATACCGGGCAGATCGATTTCAACTGGAACATCAGCCCCGGCTTCCGCCTGAAGGGTGGCGTGCTGGCCAAGGACTATACGTTCAAGACCACCGAACTGCGCCGCGCCAGTGAACTGGCCGTGCCCACCTTCGCCAACGGCAGCAGGATCGTGCCGGTGGACATGGTCAGCCAGGCGGGCCTGAAGGGCATCGACGGCAATCCGTCCAACTGGGTGGTGCCGGACCTGAATGCGATCGCCGACCAGTTCGACATCTACAGCAACAGCGGCATCTACGCCGTCGCCCCCCGCGCCAACAACGTGCGCAGCGTGGAAGAGAAGGATCGCGGCGCCTACCTGATGGGCGAGTTCAGCACCGAGATCGGCGCGCTGCCGCTGTCGGGCAACTTCGGCGTGCGCTACGTGCGTACCCGGCAGTCGTCCACGGGCCTGTCTACGCTGGCCAGCGGCACCACCTCGACCACGGCCACGCGTACCTACGACGACACCCTGCCCTCGTTCAACCTGGTGGCCGAAGTCACGCCCGATTTCCTGATCCGCCTGGGGGCGGCCAAGGTCATGACGCGCCCGGGGCTGGGCAGCCTGACGCCCGGCGCAACCGTGGCCGTGGCCGGCGGTGCCCGCACCATCTCCAGCGGCAACCCCAACCTGGACCCGACACGCGCCACCAATGTCGACCTGGGCTTCGAGTGGTACTTCGCCGAAGGCGCGATGGCGGGCCTGGGCCTGTTCTACAAGGACATCGAGACCTCGGTGCAGACCCTGCGCGAGAACCGCCCGTACACCGACAGCGGCCTGCCCGCCGAACTGCTGATCGGTACCGGCGCCTCGCCCACCGACGACTTCACCTTCACCCGCCCGGTCAACACCCCCGGTGGCGAACTGTACGGCGCCGAAGCGAACTACACGCAGCCCTTCAGCTTCCTGCCGGGCAAGTGGTCGAACCTGGGCGTGCAGTTGAACTACACCTGGGTGGAATCGAAGATCCAGTACATCAACGCGTCCGGCCAGCCGGTGATGAAGAACGATCTGCTGGGCCTGTCCAAGTCGTCCTGGAACGCAACCCTGTTCTATGAAGGCGAGACCTTCTCCGCCCGCGTCTCGGCCACCAACCGCGATGACTACCTCACCCAGGTTCCGGGCCAGGAAACCGGCTTCAACCTGGACGGCTACCACGGCATGACCGGCACCACGGTCATTGATGCGTCGCTCCGCTACAGGATCAGCGACCAGCTGGAACTGAGCCTGGAAGGCATCAACCTGACCAACGAAGCCTCCGACGAGTGGGTGTACTCGCCCGCGACCGGCCGCCTGCCGCTGCAGTACACCGAAACCGGCCGCCAGTTCCTGCTGGGCGTGCGCTACAAGTTCTGAGCAATGCCGGCGGCGCGCACCGGTGCGCGCCGCCGCATGTCGTGACCGCTGCTGCGCCGCAAGGTGCCGTCGTGGCATGGCCTTGCTACGGTCCGGCGGCCCACCGCCGGCCGTCGCCCGTTGAAAGGAAACGTCTTCATGCCGCACCGCACGACCTTGTTCCGCTGCCTGCTGCTGGCAGCGGCGCTGGCCGCAGGCCCCGCGACGGCCGCCGCCGATGTCCCTGCCCTGCTCTTCCACGTCGATGCCCGCCACGGCCTGCAGGCCGTGACCGCGCAGGGTGAAGCCGTACCGAACTTCCGCGACAGGGTGGCGGTGGTCGACGATGGTGCCGGTGGCAAGGCCATCCAGTGGGAAGACGACGGCGTACTGGCCTGGGACGCACCGGGCAACATCCTGGCCCAGCGCGGCACCCTCGCCTTCGACTGGCGTCCGCGCTATGCGGTGGGCGAAGCCCCGTTCGTGATCTTCCGCGTCGGCTACGCCGACCACAGCAGCTGGGACATGGCCTGGCTGCGCGTCGACTGGAACGGGCACGGTTTCGATGCCTTCGTCACCGATGCCAACCTCGCACGCACCCGCGTGTCGTTCCGCATGGACACGCCACCGCGCCCCGAGCAGTGGCTGCACCTGGCCTTCGCGTGGGATGAAGACCAGGGCGTGCGCCTGTTTGTCGACGGGCGCGAAGTGGCGCGGGCGCAGACCACCGGCGACTACGATGCGGCGCTGGACCAGCTCGGCCTTGCCGGGCGGGTGATGGCACCGTACCAGGTGCAGAGTCGCTACAACTTCCTGCGTGGGAGTGATTTCCAGCACATCCGGGTCTACGACCGCATGCTGGATGCGCCGGCGGTGGCAACGCTGGCGCGCGGGCGCGAGCCGGCCAGCGCCGTGGCGGTCGGCGATGGCACGCGCGCCTGGCGCCACCGCTTCGGCTGGGAAGGGGCTGCACCCCCCGCGTTGGCGGCCGGCGGCACCCGCATCCGCAAGATCGAATTCGCCGACACCCGCGATCTGAAGGCGTGGATGTGGAAGGCCACCGATGGCATCGCCGAAACCACCTGGCCGGGCGTGTACAACCGCTCGCGCCTGCCCGGCCGCAATGACTACTTCCAGCTTCCGGACTGGAACACCTATGTGGAAGGCGGCCAGCACCTGGACCTGGCCCTGCCGGCCACTGAAACGGTGAACCGCGTGGAGATCCGTGGTGCGGCCTTCGGCACCCTCGCCCACGGGCCCGACGCCGGACATGCCACTGACGTGCTGGCGACGCGCCCCCGCGGCGTGGTGCGCAGCGTCGACGACATTGCCGCGCAGCGCGGCGGCGTGCTGCGTTTCAGCAACGTCGAGCAGGAAACACCGATCCAGGAAATCTGGGCCTACCACGTGAGCGAGGGCACCGAGCCGGAAGGCACGGTGAAGCAGACCTACATCATCGACAGCCAGGCGCTGCCCGACTACACCAACCTGGACGCATTGCGCCGCTACATTGAAGGACGTTTCCCGGCCGCCGAACGCAGCACGGTGATGGCGCTGCCGAAGGGCGCCGGTTCCCGCCGCCGGGATGCCGGCACCCTGCCCGCACATCCGCAGCCGATCGTGCACGTGCTGATTCCTTCCGGCGTGGGTGACGCGCCGGCCAACCAGCCGCTGATCCGCAGCTGGGCCTACAGCTGGGAAAACATGCACGACGGCCTGGATGGCGTGGCCCTCGATATCCCCGCGCTGGACCTGCCGGCCACCCATGACGGGCTGATTCCGCTGAACATCCGCATCAAGGATCCGATCTGGCCGGCGCGCGACATGATCGATGTATCGGTGTCGGTGCCGCCACGGCAGGCGCGCACGCTGTGGCTGGACCTGCGCGATCGCATCCTCACCCCGGACAGCCTGTGGCTGAGCATCGCCTCGGCCGCGCCGGGCTTCGATGCAGGCGCCTTGGACGGTGCGCAGGTCCGGCTGGTGTTCAAGCCGCGCGCCGAGGCACTGAAGGAGCACGTGGCCGACCGCTTCAACCAGGTCCGCGACAACTGGGGCTTCCTGGTGGAAGAGCACACCACGTCCAAGCGCCAGCGCCTGTACGCGCGCGTGTACGCGGACCTGAGCGACCTGCTGCGGGTGGATCCGGACCATGAACTCGGCCGCCTGTACTGGAACTACATCAGCTACAACAGCCAGGGCCGCCCGCCCTACACGGCGCCTGCCGTGCCCAGGGGCGTGCCGGCGTGGGCATTCAACCAGGTGCAGGACCTGGCGCAGGTGCGGCAGTTCGTCGACTGGTGGATCGACGAACGGCAGGTGGCCTACGGTGACTTCGGTGGCGGCATCTCCGACGATTCCGACCTGACCCAGCAGTGGCCGGGACTGGCCCTGATGGGCGTGCGGCCGGATCGATTGAACGCCTCGCTGACCGCGCTGTCCGACGCGGTGTACCGCAATGGCATGTTCAGCAATGGCCTGAGCACCATCGAGACCGACGAACTGCACTCGTACGAGGAAGGCATCAACACCAACAGCGCCATGCTCTACCTCAACTGGGGCGATCCGCTGACGCTGGAACGCCTGATGGAAACAGTGAAGGCCTTCGACGAGCGCATCATCCTGCGCAACCCGCAGGGCCACCTGCTGTTCTCCAGCAACTGGTTCGGTGGCAACAAGGTGTACCGCGAACCGAACTGGCAGTGGCAGAAGCCGTATTCGTTCCCGGTGCTGCACCCGGCGTTCCTGCTGGGCCAGTACAACGCCGATCCGACCGGTCGCAAGCTGGTGATCGGCCTGGCCGATGGCTACCTGGCCCACGCAGGCAAGGACGACAAGGGGCGCTTCACCCTGCCCAACGAGATCAACTGGGCCAGCGGTGCCACCCGGGGCGGCGAGTTGAACAATGGCTCCGGCGGCGGCGACACCCTGCATACCTTCTGGGCCGCGTGGCGCTGGACCGGCGATGCGAAGTACCTGCAGGCACTGGACTATCGCGTAGCCCGTGGCGGCCCGGGTGCGCTGGCCAACCTGGGCGAGAACGTGGTGGACATCCTGGGGCGGCAACAGGACTGGTATCCGCTGCTGAGCGCCGAAGCCGATGCGGGAAAGACCGGCTTCGCCAGCCTGATGGCGTGGCAGGCCAGCGGCGACAGGGCCTACATCGCCGCGATGCATGCCGACGGCCTGCAGGCCAAAGTGCAGCGTGCGTACATGAACACCGAGGGCCACTGGTGGTCTGACCGCGTGGAAGCACCCAGCGAATTCCTGCAGCGCGCACGCCTCGGCGGCATCGCGCTGAAGCGCAACCAGAGCTGGCCCGGCCATACCGTCAGCTGGCGCTTCGACCGCGAGGGCGCGGCCGAACAGGTCGCCCTGCTGGTACACGCGCCGTCGCGCGAGCGCTTCACGGTGACCAGCTACAACCTGGGCACGCGCACCATCGGTGCGGACATGACCGGCTGGAACGTGGCCAGTGGTACCTGGCGCATTCGCAGCGGCGTGGATGCCGATGGCGACGGGCGCATCGACGGCCCGGTGGCCGCGCGTACCGTGCAGCTGGAAACCAGCACATCGGTGCCGATGCAGTTCCGCCCCGGCCGGACCGAGGTATTCGAATTCGAGCGGATCAGCGCGGGCACGCCGGTGGAAACCCGCCCGGACCTGGGCATCGGCCGTGGCGATGTACGGGTGGACGGCCGCCAGGTGCACGTGACCGTGCACAGCCTGGGCCATGTCGGCAGCGGCGTGGGCGTGGCGGTGCTGGAAGATGCGCGTGGCCGCGAGATCGCCCGCACCGAAGTGCCGGCGATGGCCGCACCGGCGGACCTGCAGCCGAAGACCGCGGCCGTGTCGTTGCCGTTGCCGGCCGGTGACCGCAGCGGCCTGCGCGTGCGCGTGGCACTGGCCGACGGCGGCGAGGAAGTGACGCAGCTCAACAACCGGGTGGACGTGCCGCGCTGATGCCTGCGCAGGGGCCGGGCCATGCCCGGCCGAACGCGGTCAGGCTGCGTCGGTCTCCATCAGCTTCACCCGCCGCTGGTACCAGTCCTCGCCCAACGGTTCGAACACCGCGCTGCGTTCCATCACGCCCTCGTAGACGTGCAGCGATACCGCCACATCCGCGTCGCTGGCGTTGCACAGCGTGTGGTACTCGTGCGGCGGAATCAGGCTGCCGGCACTGCCGCGATGGCCGTACAGCGCCGGCTGGGCGGCGAAGCGATGGCGTTCGCCCTCCTGCTCCAGCAGCGCGTACGGGGTGACGACCAGTTCGCCCTGCCAGACCCCTTCCACGCACCACATCGCATCGTGGTCGTGCAGCGGCGTGCCCTGGCCCGGGCCCCAGCACATCGCGATCACGCTGTAACCCAGGGTCGGGCTGCGATGCAGTTCGCGGCGCGCGTAATGCCCTTCGACCGGGCGCCGCACGCAGGGCGGCAGCTGGATGGACGGATCGACGATGGCCTCACGCAGCACCTGCTGCAGCGCATCGGTGATCGCCTCCGGCGTGCCCAGCATCACCGCGGCATCGATCGCAGCGAACAGGCGCTCCCGGCCGGTGAACGGCAGTGGCGAGGACATCTCTCCCATGGCCCGACTCTAGCCGAGACGGGTTAACAGAATGTTTGCACCACGGTGTCATCACTGCGTGCCGCGCTGCACGAACGGCACTTTCGCGTACAGCGCACGCTCGCCGGCACGGGGATCATCCACTGCGCGGCTGTGCTGATCGAACAGCATGGTCTGGCGCTGCGGCAGACGGTAGGGGGCCCATTGCGACATTCCGCGATGATTGGGGTCGCCGGTCCGGGCAAAGGCGATCAATGCGTCGCTCATCGTGGCCGCCAGCGCCTGCGCGTCCGCACCGCCGCCGGTGCGTGCACCGGGCAGGCCGGCGTTGTCGAACACCAGCGGGATGTCCAGGGTATGGAAGGCGCGCAGCCGGCCCTCCTCCACCGGAGAGCCCCAGTCCAGCTGGTAGGCCCAGGTGGGTGCGGCCCCGCTGGGCTGGCGCGCACGCGCTTCCAGTTCCTCCACTGCGCCGCGCCAGGAACGGCCGGCAGTGGTGGCGGCAAAGAACACCTCCGATGGCGTGTAGTGCGGGTACAGGCGCCGGTACTCGGCGATCACCGTCTGCGGCAGCAGATCAACGAACTGCTGGCGTTCCAGCTGCGCCGGCAGCGTCTCCCAGGTCAGCGCGAAGTTGGCCGGGTCATTGCCGAGGAAGGCGCGGGTCTCGTCGCGGGTATTGCCGATCACCATCGGAATGGCGGCCGACTGCAGCGGAGCCTGCGGCCAGAACGGATGCACCGGCAGGGTGACCTCGTCCAGCACCGGCCCGAAGTACAGCGACGTGCTTTCCACCCGCGACGGATCGCGCGCGCGGGTCGCCGCCAGCAGATCGGCGGTGGGCAGTCGCAGCAGTGCCGCCAGGTCCCCTGCGCCTACGGTCTGCATGGCGATCGCCGCGCGCTGCGCGGCGGCACGCGGGCCGGCTGCGGTGACCTGCTGGCCGCTCATGGTCCAGGCGCGCTGGAACAGGCCGCGTGCGGCCGGCATTGCCATCAGCGTAGCGATCTTGGCGCCGCCCCCGGACTGGCCGAACACGGTGATGTTGCCGGCATCGCCACCGAAGGCTGCAGCATGCTCGCGCACCCACTGCAGCGCCTGCACCAGATCGAGCTGGCCGACGTTGCCCGACGCCGCATAGCGTGCATCGCCCAGCGCACCCAGGTACAGGTAGCCGAAGGCATTCAGGCGATGGTTGAGGGTCACCACCACCACATCGCCGCGACGGCACAGCGCACTGCCGTCGTACAGCGGGTCGCTGCCGGAACCGTTGTTGAAGCCACCGCCATGCAGATAGACCAGCACCGGGCGGCGGCCGCCATCCCCCAGCGCCGGCGTCCAGACGTTGAGGAACAGGCAGTCCTCGCTGCCGGGGCCTTCTGCGCCCGCCTGTGGCGCGGCGGCGCCGTAGTCCAGCGCATCGGCGATGCCGTTCCATGCCGCTTCCCGGCGCGGCGGTTGGAAGCGATGGGGGCCGGTGTCGGCACCGTAGCGCACGCCGCGGAACACCAGCACGCCTTGCTCATGCTGGCCGCGCAGGCGCCCCCCGCGCACGCGGACGATCGGCAGGCGGTCGTCGCGTGCACCGGGCATCGCCGCTGCCGGCAGTGTCGCCAGCGTCGCCGTGGCCAACGCCCAGCGCGCGCTGTCGCGCAGGAAGCGGCGGCGCTGCAGGTCGTCCGGTGCTCCCGTCATCGGCTGCCCTCCGCGCCCTTTCCTGCCGTCAGCCACGCCTGCGCCAAGGCCGGCCACAGCGCCAGCGACGAACCACCCTGCAGGTGCATGCCGAAGCCGTGGCCGCCGTGGGCGAACACGTGCAGTTCGTGCTCCACGCCCGCTTCGGCCAGCGCCCGCGCCATCACTTCGCTGTTGTGCACGCTGACCACGCGATCGTCAGCGGCATGGATCAGCATGGTCGGTGGCATGTCCGCGCGCACGTGCTGCTGCACCGAGTACCGGGCCGCCAATGCGGGGTCAGGGTGTTCGCCCAGCAATCGCCCGCGCGAACCGCTGTGCGCATGCGCACCCATGTCGATGACCGGGTAGACCAGCACCGCCCGTGCCGGGCGCGCGCTCAGCTGATCGATCGCATCGCGTGCAGGATAGACCGGAGCATCGAAGCCGGTGGCCAGCCGCGCCGCCACGTGGCCGCCGGCGGAGAAACCCATGACCGCCACGCTGCCGGCCTCCAGGCCGCGGCGTGCGGCCTGGTCGCGTACGACCCGCAGCGCGCGCTGCGCATCGGCCAGCGCCGCCTGGCGGTCCCTGCCCGGCTGCGGCAGGCGGTAGCGAAGCACGAACAGGGTGAAGCCTGCCCGCTGCACCCAGTCCGGTACCAGCGCGCTGCCTTCCTTGTCGATCACCACGCGCTGGTAGCCGCCGCCCGGAATGACCAGCACCGCCTGCCCGTTCGGACGTGGCGGCGCGTGCACGATCATGTACGGCGCATCGATCCCGTCCACGAACCGGTCCGGATGGGCCGGGTCGGGGCTGCGCTCAACCACGCGCGCCGGTCGCGACGCAGCGCTTTCGCCGGGTACCTGCCCGGCGGGCCAGAGCGGCAGGCGTTCGCCGGTCACCTCGTGCCCGGGCCGCTGGCCATCGCGCAGCGGGACGTCGGTGGCGCGCGCCGGTGCAAGCGTCAGCAGAACGGACAGGCACAGCACAAGGGTGGGCAGACGCATGGCGGACCGGGCTCCAGCAAAGGGGGGGCAGCGTGCCGCAGGCGCCCCGGAAGCGGGCGTGATGCGCTGCGGCTTGCGTTATGACACCGGTTTACCATATACACCTCCTGCAGACGCTGTCGATGGGCAGTGCAACAACGCAGAGGGAGACCGTTCTTGAGCAACGAACACGGCACACAGGGGCACAGGCCGACGCCGGACGATGCAGCCGCGATCGCCCGCGCCTTCACCGACGCCCGCCGCGCCGGCCAGGCCCTGACAGGGTTTCCCGGGACCATTCCCGCTGATCTGGTGCACGCCTACCGGGTCCAGGACCGCGCCATCGAGGCCTGGGACGATCAGGTGATCGGCTGGAAAGTGGGGTACATCGCCGCCGAGCGCCGCGACGGCTCCGGCGACGAACGCCTGCTGGGGCCGATCTTCAAACGTCAGCTCTGGAATGATACCGGTGGAACAACCGACATTCCGGTATTCGTCGGGGGCTTTGGCGCAGTCGAAGCAGAGTACGTGCTGGAGCTGCTGGAGGACGCCCCGGCCGGACAGTTGCACTGGTCCCCGGAACAGGCCGAAGCCCTGCCCGCGCGCCTGTACATCGGCGTGGAAGTGGCCAGCAGTCCGCTGGCCACCATCAACGAACTGGGTCCGCGCGTGGTGGTGTCCGACTTCGGCAACAACAATGGCCTGGTGCTGGGGCCGGAGATCACCGGCTGGACGGCCCGCGACGAGACTGCGCTGCGTGCGGAGACCGTCATCGACGGCGAGGTGGTCGGCACCGGTGGCGCCACCCGCCTGCCCGGCGGCCTGCGTGCGGCCTATGCCTTCGCGCTGTCCCGTTCGGCGCAGCGCGGCCGGCCGCTGCGCAAGGGCGACCTGATCGCCACCGGCAACGCTACCGGCATCCACGATATCGAGGCAGGACAAACGGCGCTGGTGCGCTTTGCCGGCTTCGGTGACATTGCCTGCCGGGCCGTGCCGGCGGGATGACCGCCGGCCAGCCCTGGTGAACACGCGCGGGAGGGCGCAGATGATCACACGACGTAATTTCCTGGCCGGCGGCGCCGCTGCGCTGGCGACGCCGATGCTCGCCGCCTGCGGGCGTGGGGCCGCCGGCGACGCGGACGGCAGCACCCTGCTGACCGCGACCGACGTGCACGTGGCCGACTACCCCACCGTCACTGCGGTGAAGTGGATCGGCGAGACCCTGCAGCGTGAGACCAACGGCCGCCTGCGGCTGCGGCAGTACCACTCGGGCCAGCTGGGCCGCGAGTCGGAAGCGATCGACATGGCGCGCTTTGGCGCCATCGACATCACCCGCGTGTATGCCGGTGCACTCAACAACGCATTTCCGCTGACCCAGGCACTGTGCCTGCCGTACGTCTTCAGGTCGGTCGCGCAGCAGCGCGCCGCACTCGATGGCGGCGTGGCCGACGCGGTGCTGCGTGGCTTTGAAGGCCGCGATCTGGTCGGCCTGGCGATCTACGACTCCGGTGCACGCTGCTTCTACAACACCAAGCACCCCATCGTTTCGCCCAGCGACCTGCACGGCCTGAAACTGCGGGTGGCCTCGTCGGACATCTTCATCCAGCTGATGCGCCTGCTCGGCGCCAACCCGACGCCGATGTCGCTGGGCGACACGTTCTCCGGCATGGAGACCCACATGATCGACGGCGCCGAGAACAACATGCGCAGCTTCCATTCCAGCCGCCATTTCGAAGCCGCGCACTACTGGTCGCAGAGCGACCATTCGTATGCGCCGGACGTGCTGCTGATGTCGCGCGCCCGTTTTGAACGCCTCAGCCCGGATGACCGCCAGCTGCTGCTGCACACCGCCCGCGCATCGGTGGCGGTGATGCGTGAGCAGTGGGACGCATCGGAGGATGCCGCGCGCCGGGCGGTGCTGGCCTACGGGGTGAAAGCCAACGAGGTCGACATGGCGGCCTTCCGCGATGCGGCCCAGCCGCTGCTGAAGCACTACCTGCAGCAGCCTGGCATCGCCGCGCTGGTTGACCGCATCCGTGCCGCCTGAGGATACCGCCATGACCGAAACGACGACGTCCACCACCGGACCCGGCCAGCGCCTGCTGGACCGCATTGCCGACATCGCCATCTACGGCGCCGTCGCCGCCCTGCTGGGGCTGGTGGTGGTGCAGGGCTGGCAGGTGTTCGCGCGCTACGTGATCAACGATTCGCCCAGCTGGACCGAGCCGGTCACCCTGCTGCTGCTGGCCACGGCGATGAGCCTGGGCGCGGCCTGCGGCGTGCACACCAACCGCCACTTCGGCTTCTTCCTGCTGCATGCCTACATGGGCGCCGGCCTGCGCCGCGCGGTGGACGTGCTGGTGCAGCTGGTGGTGGCGGTGCTGGGCGGCTTCATTGCGTTCTGGTCGGCCGACCTGCTGGTCGACGGACTGGACATCAAGACCGCCGGTGCCAACCTGCCGCAGAGCATCAACTACCTGCCGCTGGCGGTGGGGGGCGCGCTGATGCTGATGTTTGCACTGAACCGCGCGTGGAACGCGCTGCAGGCCCGCGCCACCGGCGCCGAAGACGCTGAAGGAGATCGTTGATCCATGGGCATCACCCTCCTGTTCTCCGTACTCGCCGTGCTGCTGCTGCTCGGCGTGCCGGTCGCCTACGCGCTGGCTGCCGCGGCGCTGGCCACCCTGCTGTACCTGGATATCCCCAGCATCGTGCTGGTGCAGCAGATCTCGGCCGGTACCGGCTCCGCTTCGCTCATCGCCATTCCACTGTTCATCTTTGCCGGCGAGATCATGATGCGCGGCGGCATCTCCGAGCGCCTGATCGCACTGGCCTCGTCGCTGGTCGGGCGCCTGCGCGGTGGCCTGGGCCAGGTGTCGATCCTGTCCTCGCTGTTCTTCGGCGGCGTGTCCGGCTCGGCCATCGCCGATGTCTCGGCGGTCGGCGGCACGATGATCCCGCAGATGGTCAAGCGCGGCTACGACCGCGATTTCGCCGTCAACGTCAGCATCACCGCCGCGCTGGTGGCCCTGCTGGTGCCTCCGTCGCACAACCTGATCCTGTTCTCCGCTGCTGCCGGCGGGGGGCTGTCCATCGCCGACCTGTTCGCCGCCGGCATTGTCCCTGCGCTGCTGATGACGCTGGCACTGATGATCACCGGCTATGTGGTCGCACGTCGCCGCGGCTATGGCGTAGAGGTCTTTCCCGGCTGGCGTGCCGTGGCCCTGCGCATCGTCTCCGCCCTGCCCGGCCTGGGCCTGGTCGCGCTGATATTCGTCGGTATCCGCGCCGGCATCTTCACTGCCGTGGAAAGCGCGGCGATCGCCGTGGTCTACGCCCTGCTGGTGACCACCGTGCTGTACCGGCAGCTGCGCTGGCGCGAGTTCTTCGACACCGTCATCCATGCCGCGCGCAGTACCGGCGTGATCCTGTTCGTGATCGCCACCGCGGCGGTGTTCGGCTGGCTGCTGGCGTACCTGCAGGTGCCGGCTGCCGCCGTCGAGTTCCTGCAGTCGTTCGCGCACAGCCGCTTCATGGTGCTGCTGATGATCGTGGTGATGCTGCTGTTGCTGGGCACCTTCATGGATCTGGCGCCGATGATCCTGATCTGCACGCCGATCTTCCTGCCGGTGGCGCGCGCCTACGGCATCGATCCGATCCACTTCGGCCTGGTGCTGGTGCTCACCGGCGGCCTCGGCTTGGTCACCCCGCCGGTCGGCTCGGTGCTGTTCATCGGCACCTCCATCGGCAAGATCAGCGTCGGCCAGAGCATGCGCACCATCTGGCCGTTCTGGTTCGCCGCGCTGGGCGTGCTGCTGGTGGTCACCTTCTTCCCCGCCCTGTCGCTGTGGCTGCCGGCCGCGCTGCGCGGCTGAGCCGCAAGGAGACTGCCATGCGTGCACTGCGTATCGCCGCCGCCGCCACCCTGCTCGCACTGTTGCTGCCGGCATGGCCTGCACCCGCGGCGGAGACCGCGCGCGCCCCGACGCAGTGGGCGCGGGGGCTGGAACACCAGCGCCAGGCGGACCGTGGCGATGGCACGTTCCTCAATCCGGTGCTGGCCGGAGACCATCCGGATCCCTCGGTGCTCAAGGACGGAGACGATTACTACCTCACGCTGTCGTCGTTCGACGCCTATCCCGGCCTGCCGATCTGGCACTCGCGCGACCTGGTGAACTGGCAGCCGCTGGGCCATGCGATCACCCGCAACGTGGGCTCGATCTGGGCGCCGGACATCGTCAAGCACCGGGGGCGCTACTTCATCTACTTCCCGGCGCGGACCGGCGAGCGCCGCAGCAACTTCGTGGTCTGGGCCGATGACATCAAGGGCCCATGGAGCGCACCGATCGACATCGGCCTGGGCGGCTACATCGATCCCGGCCATGCGGTGGGTGAAGACGGCAAGCGCTACCTGTTCCTCAGCGGTGGTGATTACGTGCAACTGGCCGACGATGGGCTGAGCGTGGCCGGCACGCCGACGCACGTCTACGACGGCTGGCGCTATCCGCAGGACTGGGACGTCGAGGCCTATGCGCAGGAAGGCCCGAAGATCCACCTCCGCAACGGCTGGTACTACATGACCACGGCGGTGGGCGGCACGGCCGGGCCGCCCACCGGCCACATGGTGATCACCGCGCGCTCGCGTTCGATCCACGGACCGTGGGAGAACGCGCCCAACAACCCGATCACGCGCACGCAGTCGGCAGCCGAGCCCTGGTGGTCGCGTGGCCATGCGACGGTGATCGAAGGGACCGATGGGCGCTGGTGGATGATGTACCACGGGTACGAGAACGGCTTCTGGACGCTGGGCCGCCAGGCCCTGCTGGAGCCGATCGAATGGACCGCCGACGGCTGGTTCCGCGCGACCGGGGGCGACCTCGGCCAGCCACTGCGCAAGCCGGCCGGACAGGCACTGTCGCCGCATGGCATGGCGCTGTCGGATGATTTCCGCGGCAGCACGCTTGGCCCGCAGTGGGCGTTCTTCAATCCGGCGCAGGACGAGTACCGGCGGCTGGGTTTCAGCGGCAACGGCCTGGTCCTGAAGGGCAAGGGCAGCACGCCGCGCGATGCGTCACCGCTGACCACCATCGCCGGCGACCGGGCCTACCAGTTCGAGGTGGAGATGGAGATCGCCCCCGGTGCCGTGGGCGGCGCGCTGCTGTTCTACAGCGACCGCCTGTACGTGGGCGTGGGCAGCAATGGCGAGTCGTTCATCATGCATCGCTACGGCGAGGAGCGCCCTGCCCGGCCGGCGCCGGGGCGCGGCGGCCGGCTGTGGCTGCGGGTGACCAACAACCGCCACATCGTCACCTTCCACTCCAGCACCGACGGGCACACTTGGCAGAAGTATCCGGTTCAGATGGAAGTGTCCGGTTACCATCACAATGTAGCGGGCAGGTTCCTGGCGCTGAAGCCGGCGCTGTATGCGGCCGGCGACGGTGCGGTAACCTTCCGCAACTTCCGCTACCGCGCGCTGGACTGAGCGCGGAGCCGGAATCCCCAGACTTACCGGGTTCAAAACATGTCAGTGCGCAACAAGAACGATGCCGCTACGCCGGCATTGGCGAAGGGCAAGGCAGCCACCATCAACGACATCGCGCGACTGTCGGGCGTATCCAAGAAAACGGTTTCAAGAATCATCAACAACTCGCCGCTGGTGCGCAAGGACACGCGCGACAAGGTGGAGGCGCTGATGCGTGAGGTGGGCTACACGCCCGATCCGCTGGCCCGTGGACTGGCGTTCCGCCGCTCCTTCCTGATCGGCATGGTCTACGACAACCCCACCGCGCAGTACATCGTGGACATGCAGTACGGTGCGCTGGATGCACTGCGTGGTTCCAGCTTCGAGCTGGTGGTGCACCCGTGTGACAGCCGCAGCCCCGGCTACATCGAGGGCGTGCGGCGCTTCGTGCAGCAGCAGAAGCTGCACGGGGTGATCCTGGTGCCGCGTGCCTCGGAAGACCAGGCGCTGGCGGACATGCTTGATGAGATCGGCTGCCGGTTCACCCGCGTGGCAGCGCTGCCGCTGGACGAAAGCTCACAGATGGTGGTCACCCATGACCGCGACGGTGCGGCCGAAGCCGCCGACTACCTGCTCTCGCTCGGCCACCGTGACATTGCCTTGGTGACCGGTCCCAGCGCCTACCGTTCGGCCCATGAACGTACCGCCGGCTTCATCGACGCACTGTCCCAGCGCGGCATCGAGCTGCCCAAGGACCGCATCATCGAGGCTGGCTACACCTTCGAATCCGGCGTGGCCGCTGCCGAGAAACTGCTGTTGGGCAAGCGCCGCCCGACCGCCATCTTCACCGGCAATGACGAAATGGCCGCCGGCATCTACAAGGTCGCGCTGCGCGCGGGCATCAACATTCCGCGCCAGCTGTCCATCGTCGGCTATGACGACAGCCCGCTAGCCTCGCGCCTGTGGCCCTCGCTGACCTCGGTGCGCCGGCATACCCGCGATACCGGGCGCACCGCCGCGGCGATGCTGATCCAGCCTGAAGGCCAGGCCGCGCTGCCCATCGCCAGCGTGCGGCCGCACCTGATCGTCCGCGATTCCTGCCAGCCGCCGGAGGATTGATCTCCCCCGGGGATCACTCCTGCAGGTCACGACCTCTGCCCCATCCGCCCGATCCACCGCGCCTCGCCCGGGCCATCCCGGCATCGTGCGACGCAAAATGACACCGGTTTCCTGTCTGGCTAGAATCGACCGTGAACCGCGCCGGGGCCGACCCGTCGGCCCGCCCCCCGCTCTGGAGACGCCATGTACAGCAAGACCCATTACGCCACCCATCCCGATGCCATCCACGGTGCCAGCAACGACCAGCTGCGTGACCTGTACCTGCTCGATGGCCTGTTCAACGCCGGTGCGGTGACCCTCAAGTACACCCACTACGAGCGCTTCGTGATCGGCGGCGCTGCCCCGGTGGGCGCACCGCTGGCCCTGCCGACCCAGACCGAACCCGCTTCGGCCGCAGGCCATCCGTTCCTGGAGCGTCGAGAGCTGGGCGTGATCAACGTCGGCAGCGGAACCGGCAGCGTCACCGTCGATGGCACGGTCTACACGCTGGGCCCGAAGGATGGCCTGTACGTGGCCATGGGCAGCAAGGACGTCGTGTTCGCCTCGCAGGACGCCGCCAATCCCGCCCAGTTCTACCTGGCCTCGACCCCGGCCCATGCCCGCTTCGAGACCCGGCAGCTGTCCATCAAGGATGCCGTCGCCCTGGATCGCGGCGCGCTGGAAACCAGCAACGAGCGCACCATCTACCAGTACATCGTGCCGGCCACCTGCCAGTCCTCGCAGCTGCTGCTGGGGCTGACCGTGCTCAAGCCGGGCAGCGTGTGGAACACCATGCCGCCGCACCTGCACGACCGTCGCAGCGAGGTGTACTTCTACTTCGACCTGGGCGACAGCGACCGCGTCTACCACTTCATGGGCGAGCCGGCCGCGCAGCGCCACATCGTCATCCAGAACAACGAAGCCGTGGTGTCGCCGCCGTGGTCGATCCACATGGGCGCCGGTACCAGCAACTACGCCTTCATCTGGGCGATGGGGGGCGAGAACCTGGATTACACCGACATGCACGTGCTGGACATCTGCCAGCTCAAGTAGGCCCCACCTGGCCGCCGTGCACCGTGTGCCGGCGGCCGTCGCGCTGACCCCGCTCGCCCCAATCAAGGAACGCATACGCAATGGCTAATCCCTTCAGCCTGGAAGGCAAGGTCGCTCTGGTAACCGGTGGCAATACCGGTCTGGGACAGGGCATCGCCGTGGCACTGGCTGCCGCCGGCGCCGACGTGGCCGTGGCCGGCATCGCCCCGCCTACCGACACCATCGAAAAGATCACTGCGCTGGGCCGCCGCTGCCTGGCCATCGAAGCCAACCTGATCAGCATCGAACCGGTGGCGCGCGTGGTGCGCGAAACCATTGATGGCTTGGGTGGCCTGGATATCCTGGTCAACAATGCCGGCCTGATCCGCCGCGCCGATGCGGTGGACTTCAGTGAGCAGGACTGGGACGACGTGATGAACGTCAACCTCAAGTCCGCCTTCTTCATCTCGCAGGCCGCCGGCCGCCACTTCATCGAACAGGGCCACGGCAAGATCATCAACATTGCTTCGATGCTGTCCTTCCAGGGCGGTATCCGCGTGCCGTCGTACACCGCCAGCAAGAGCGGCATCGCCGGCATCACCCGGCTGCTGGCCAACGAGTGGGCGGGCAAGGGCATCAACATCAATGCCATCGCCCCGGGCTACATGGCCACGGACAACACCGCCCAGCTGCGCGCCGACGAAGCGCGCAACAAGGCGATCCTGGAGCGCATCCCGGCCGGTCGCTGGGGCACGCCGGATGACCTGGCCGGTGCGGCGGTGTTCCTGGCGTCGTCGGCGTCGGATTACATCAACGGCGCCGTGCTGCCGGTCGACGGTGGCTGGCTGGCGCGCTGACGCGTGAGCCACGGCAGTGCCGGTCGCTGGCCGGCATCTTCGCGAGGCTTCCGCCGTTCATGAGGGTGCCGGCCAGCGGCCGGCACTACCGGAGAACCGCCATGCGCACCCTGTTGCTGCTGTTGCTGCTGTTGCTGCTGTTGCTGCTGTCTTGCACCACCGCGCAGGCGGCGCCGGTGCGGGTATTCATCGCCGGTGACTCCACTGCGGCCGAATACGGCCCCGAGCGCGCGCCCCAGGCCGGCTGGGGCCAGGCACTGCAGAGTTACCTCGACCCGGCGCGCTTCGAGGTGCACAACCATGCCAAGGGCGGTCGCAGCACGCGCAGTTTCATCGACGAAGGGCGCCTGGATGCCATCGCCGCCGAGCTGCGCGGTGGCGACGTGCTGCTGATCCAGTTCGGCCACAACGATGCGAAGTTTGAGGATTCCACGCGCTATACCGATCCGGACCGGGACTACCCCCGCCTGCTGATGCGCTACGTACAGGTGGCGCGCGGGAAAGGCGCGACGCCGATACTGGTCACGCCGGTGGCGCGGCTGCTGTACGACTTCGGTTCACTGCTCGACACGCATGGCCGTTACACGCAGTCGATGAAGGCCCTGGCCGCGCGCGAGCGGATTGCGCTGATTGATCTGAACGACCGCAGCACGCGCTGGATCCGCGCGCTGGTTGAGCAGGGCGCGCGACCGTACTTCCTGTTCGTGCCCGAACAGAACAAGGCCGACGGCACCCATTTCAGCGTGGCCGGCGCCCATGCGGTGGCCTGCTTGGTACTGCGCGAAGCAGTGCCGCTGCTGCCCGCGCTGCAGCCGGCGCTGGTGCGGGACATCGACTGCGACGTGATGGACGCAGGGCAGGGCGCCGGTGCGACGGGAGATTCGCAGGTCGTGCACGAAGGCACGATTGCGCGCATGCAGCCCGGCCCGCACGGCGGCGGCGGGCCCACCACCGCGTATCCGTTCTTTGCCGGCGCGGCGGACCTGCCGCTCGTGCTGCGCAAGCGCGTGCTGCACAAGGGCGCGGGTATCGGCCTGCATCCGCAGCACAAGGATGAGATCTATTACATCGTCAGTGGGCAGGGCAGCTACGTGCTGGACGGCAGGCAGTACGACGTGCACGCCGGGCACGCGCTGCTGACCCGCAAGGGCAGCCGCCATGCGCTGCAGCAGGTGGGTGACGAGGACCTGGTGGTGCTGCTGGCATACCCGCGCTGAGCCTGTAGAGCCGAGGCCATGCTCGGCTGTCCTGCATCCGGTTGATCGCAGCCGAGCATGGGCTCGGCTCCACGCGGGCTGCTACAGCCGCTCTGCGCCGAAGTGCTTCAGCCCGAACCGCGCAAGGTCTTCCGGGCGCTCGAAATAGGCGTCCTCGAACGCTTCCAGCGCCTGCTGTTCGTCTTCGCTCATCGCGTCGTACAGGTCGGTCAGTTCCTTGATCGCCGGGTCGTGCTCCAGCCGATCCAGCAGCCCGCGCATGCCGGCCAGGAGCGCGTGCGTCTGCACTGCGCCCATCGCCTGCAGCGCGCGCAGCGCCAGCTGGCAGGTCGGGTCGCCCCAGTTGCACAGGAACTGCATGAAGCCGCCGTTGTTGATGTCCGCTTCCATGCGCCACAGCGCCACCAGTTGCTGGTCCTCGTCGGACAGCGCCTCCAGCGTCCATCCGGCGTCCTTCAGCCGTGCCATCGCCGCGTCGTAGCGGTCTTCCCAGACCTGGTTGAGGATATCGACCACGCCCGCCTCGCGCGCCGGCAGCAGGGCCGGCCAGTTCACACCCAGGCCATCGGCGGTGGCGACCCACTGCGCGCGCTGCCCTGCATCGGCTTCGAACAACGCAGGTACCCAGCGCAGCGGCTGGCGGGTGCGCCGGCCATCGGCCAGGGTCAGCAGGATGACGTCGTCGTCGAAGGCGACGTTGGTCACGCGCAGGGCGGCAAACACATCGGTCATGCCGCGCAGGATACCCGCGCGCCGGCCCGCCTCACACGTCGCCGCCGTCGGCCCAGCCTTCACCCGTGCCCTTCTGGAACACGCGGTCGTCGTCCTGCACATCACCGGCAGGCAGGTGTGCCTGGTCGGCCAGTGCCGCGTAGATCGGAGTGAAGTCCGGTGAGGTCGCCTGCATCAGCTGTTCAAAGCTGTCGATGACGAAGTAGGTCTTCTGGAACGTGTCGATGCGGTACTTCGTGCGCATGATCCGCTGCAGGTCGAAGCCGATGCGATTGGGCGCGTCCGATTCCAGCGAGTACAGCGACTCTCCCTTCGACGACACGATGCCCGCACCGTAGATGCGCAGGCCGTCCGGCGTATCGATCAGGCCGAATTCCACCGTGTACCAGTACAGGCGGGTGAGATTCTGCAACGCGTCCGGCCCGATCACGTGGGCCTTGACGCCACCGCGGCCGTAGGCCTCCATGTAGTCGGCAAACACCGGGTTCATCAGCAGCGGCACGTGGCCGAACAGGTCGTGGAACAGGTCCGGTTCGGCGATGTAGTCGATCTGGTCCGGGCGGCGGATCCACCAGGTCACCGGGAAACGTCGGTTGGCCAGGTGGTCGAAGAAATCCAGTTCCGGCAGCAGGCCTTCGACGCCGACCAGCGTCCACCCGGTCGCCGCGCCGAGCACTTCGTTGAGCTGGTCGAAGCGCGGAATCATGTGCGCACTCATCCCCATCTCGTCCTGCGCATCCAGGAACTCCTGGCAGGCGCGGCCGACCAGCAGCTCGCGCTGGCGCTGGTACAGCGTGCTCCAGGTGGCGTGGTCGTCGGCAGTGTAGGTGTCCCACGGTTGCTCGACGAGCGCGGTGGTGTACACCGGCACGTAGCCCTTGTCGGTCTGCTGGTGTTCGACGCGGCGGGGCTGGGCGAGGTCCATGGGGCGCTCCTTGAAGGGATACCCACGATGCTAGGGCAGGGCGCGCGCAACAGGGTTGCAAAAGTTGCGCTGATTGCCGTTGTTGGCGCAATATCCTTGCGTACTCACCATGTTGCGGGGCAACAATGGCCGGAGAAGTCCAGTTCGATCGCACGGATATACGCCTGCTGGCTGAAATCCAGCGGGACGGGCGCGCTACCAACGCCGAACTGGCGGCGCGGGTGAATCTCTCGCCCTCGGCCTGCCTGCGCCGCCTGCAGCGGCTCGAAAGCGAGGGCGTGATCGTCGGCTATGGTGCGCGCCTGGAGCCACGGCAACTGCGCCTGGGCCTGCAGGCCTTCGTGCGCGTGCAGCTGGAAAAGCACGACCAGGCCGCCATCGGCCACTTCGTGGACAGCGTGCAGGGCTGGGATGAGGTGGTGGCCTGCCATGCGTTGACCGGCGACATGGACTACCTGCTGCACGTCTATGTGCGCGACCTGGAGCACTTCTCGCACTTCCTGCTGGACCGGCTGCTCAACGCCGGTGGCGTGGCCGATGCCAATTCCAGCTTCGTGCTGCGCACGGTGAAGGGCTTCCAGGCGTTGCCGTTGTCGCAGCTGGAGTCCTGAGCGGCCACCGGGCATGCCCGGTGGCCAGGCATCAAGAGATCAGCACTTGTCCTTGCGGCCCATCAGCCTGCCCAGGCGCGAGGCTTCCTCGCACTTCGGTGCAGCCACCGGGGCCGGTGCCGCTGCGGCGGCGCGTGCGCGCTGCAGCTGCTGGATCTTCGCGCGGATCTGCGGCATGGCCGCCATCGCGGCCTTTTCGCCTTCCAGGATCGCGGTGCCGCGCTGGCTGAAATCGGCCGCGCCGATGTCCAGCACCTTCGGGCGGATGACGATGTCGGCGCGCGCCAGTTCCTGCTCGCCCAGGCGCTGGCCCATGATCGAGATGGACTGGTTGACGATGCCCAGCATGTCCGTCGGCGCCTTGCCGCTGGCCTTGCTGGAAATATCCACGGCGATCACGAAGTCGGCGCCGAGCTGGCGCGCGGCGTCCACCGGCACCGGGCTGACCACGCCGCCGTCGATGTAGTTGCGGCCGCCGATCTTCACCGGTTCGAACACGCCGGGGATGCTGCTCGATGCGCGCACGGCCTGGCCGACATTGCCGCGCACGAAGATGGCGCGCTCGCCCGTTTCCAGCTGGGTGGCGACGGCGGCGAACGGCTTTTTCAGGCGCTCGGCGGGACGGTTGGCAACCTGCTCGTTGACGTAGTCCTGCAGCTTCTGGCCCTGCACCAGGCCACCGGAGAACAGGCGCACGTCGCGGATGCTGGCTTCATCCAGCGCCACGGCCTTGCTCTGCATCTGGAAGGCGTCCATGCCGCTGGCATACAGGGCGCCGACCACGCTGCCGGCGCTGGTGCCGGCGACCACGGCCGGCTCGAAGCCGTTGGCCTCCAGCATCTTGATCACGCCGATATGGGCGAAGCCCTTGGCCGCGCCGCCGCCGAGGGCGATGCCGATCTTCACCGGCTTGGCCTGCGGGACCACGGTCGGTGCCGGCGGCGGGGTGGGGCGGACCGGCTCGCCACCGCAGCCGGCCAGCAGGCCGATCAGGGCGACGGACAGCAGCATGCGGGGGCGGAACAGGCTCATCGGCAGTGCGCGCGCGGCGCCGGGTTCAGGAAAGGGCGCCAGCATACCGAAGCCGTGGCAGGGCGGGCAGGGTGGGAAATATCGCCCATTCATAAAGGTAGTGCCGGGCGCTGGCCGGCAACCATAGGGAAACTGGCAACGGTCCATGGGGTTGCCGGCCAGCGGCCGGCACTACCGGGATGCGCGCCAAGGTGCATGGGGTTGCCGGCCGGCGGCCGGCACGACCGGAGCCGCTCAGAACCGGTTGTCGCCATCCAGCATCCGGCCCAGGCCACCCAGCACCGAGCCTTCGCCACGGTTCTGGCCGCCGCCCTGCGGCGCGGCCATCCACATGCGGCCGGCCAGCCGCGAGAACGGTAGCGACTGCAGCCAGACCTTGCCAGGGCCGGTCAGCGTGGCCAGAAACACGCCTTCGCCGCCGAACAGCATGCTCTTGATGCCGGTCACCCGGCGCACGTCCATGTCCACGGTCGGGTGGTAGGCCACCACGCAGCCGGTATCCACGTCCAGGCGCTCGCCGGCGGCCAGCTCGCGCTCGATCACGCAGCCGCCGGCGTGGATGAAGACCCAGCCGTCGCCTTCCAGCTTCTGCATGATGAAGCCCTCACCGCCGAACAGGCCGGTCATGATCCTGCGCTGGAACTGCACGCCGATCTGCACACCGCGCGCGCCGGCTAGGAAGCTGTCCTT
Source organism: Stenotrophomonas sp. YJH_SMC_29 (assembly GCF_059371235.1). Taxonomy (NCBI): domain Bacteria; kingdom Pseudomonadati; phylum Pseudomonadota; class Gammaproteobacteria; order Lysobacterales; family Lysobacteraceae; genus Stenotrophomonas; species Stenotrophomonas sp. YJH_SMC_29. The sequence goes on from NZ_JCAFUK010000014.1 coordinate 106,432, forward strand.
CTGGCAGATCAGGCGGCCGCCATGCTGGTCCAGTTTCATCGCCAGCACGGTGCCGGGGTAGGGCGCGGCGAAGGCGACCTTGCCCTTGCCGTGGCCGCTCTGGGTGTAGACGGTGGCGAACAGGCTCTCGCCGGTCAGCACGCGCTTGCCGGCGGCCATCACCTTGCCCATGAAGCCACCGCCCGGCCCCCCGCTGGCGGCGCCGAACACGGTGTCCATCTGCACGCTCGCGTCCTTGAACATCAAGGCGCCGGCCTCGGCAATGGCGCTCTCGCCGGGGTCAAGCTCGATTTCCACGAACTGCATCTCATGGCCGACGATGCGGAATTCGATGTCGTCGGCGCGGCCGCTGGCGTCGGCGGGAACCGGCGGCGGGGTGCTGGGCATGCCAGGGGCCGTTGACTGCAGTTCGGGCACCTCGGCAATCGACGTCCACCCGCCCATGCCCTGGCACCAGGCCAGCGCGCGCGGATTGGCCAGCGCAAAGCGGCGCGCGGCCTCGTCATCAAGCGGGCCGATGCGTTCGGCCTGGGCAGAGGCGTGGAAGTACCACTGGGTCATTGCGGCGGCTCCGCGGCGCTGGAAAACCCCGAGTCTAGCGAGCGCGCCCGGGGCCGGGCGACAGGGCCATGAACGGCCGGCATTTGCGGGGCAGGTGCTGTATTGCAACAATTATCTGGTAGCGCCGTTTTACCACCCCTCCAAACACAGCCTACCGCCATGTCCCCGACCCGCACTCCCCGTGGCCGATTTCCGGTCGCGCGTCCCCTCGTTGCCGCTCTTTCCGCCCTGCTGCCGCTGGTAGCAGCCGCCCAGGAAACCCCCGCTGCCAAGGATCCGGTTGCCCTCGACGCCCTGCAGGTGACCGCCCAGCGCCGCGTCGAGAACGCCAAGGACGTACCGGTCGCGCTGAGCGCGATCCAGGGCGAGAAGCTGGACGTGCTCGGCTCGGCCGGCGATGACATCCGCTTCCTGGCCGCACGCGTGCCCAGCCTCAACATCGAGTCGTCCTACGGCCGGGCCTTCCCGCGCTTCTACATCCGCGGCCTGGGCAACACCGACTTCGACCTCAATGCCTCGCAGCCGGTGTCGCTGGTGTATGACGATGTGGTGCAGGAAAGCCCGTTGCTGAAGGGCTTCCCGCTGTTCGACCTGGCCAACGTGGAAGTGCTGCGTGGCCCGCAGGGCACGCTGTTCGGCCGCAATACCCCGGCCGGTGTGGTCAAGTTCGACTCGGCGCGCCCGTCGCAGGATGCCGATGGTTACCTCCGCGTCGGCTACGGCAGCTACAACAGCTGGAACGTGCAGGGCGCCTACGGCGGCCCGCTGACCGACCGCTGGTCGGCGCGCGTCTCGGCCATCTACCAGCGCCGCGACGACTGGGTCGACAACACCCGCGCCGGTGCACCCAACAGCGGCTTCGAGGGCTATGACGAAGCGGCCGGCCGCGTGCAGTTCCTGTACGAAGGCGATGACTTCGAAGCGCTGTTCAACCTGCACAAGCGCAAGCTCAATGGAACCGCCCGCCTGTTCCGCGCCAACATCATCGAGAAGGGTGGCAACTCGCTGGTCGAGAACTTCGACCGCGACAAGGTGGCCAACGACGGCGTCAACTTCTCCGACCTGGAGACCTGGGGCGGCAGCGCGCGCCTGCAGTGGAACCTCGGCTCGGTAACCCTGCACTCGATCACCGGCTATGAAACCGCCGAATCGCTCAACCGTGGCGACATCGACGGTGGCTACGGCGCGTCCTTCCTGGGTGCCGGCAACTCTGGCCCGGGCCTGATTCCGTTCTCGTCGGAGTCGGCCGACGGCCTGCCGCACCACCGGCAGTGGACGCAGGAAGTCCGCGTCGAGTCCAACGAGTGGGGCCGCTTCGACTGGCAGGCCGGCGTCTTCTACTTCGATGAAGACGTGACCATCAACAACTTCAACTACGACTCGCTGACCCCGGGCAATCCGCAGACCGGCCACGTGGTGCAGAACCAGCGCAACAAGGCGTGGGCGGTGTTCGCCTCGGGTGACTTCGATGTCACCGACCGCTTCAAGCTGCGCGCCGGCGTGCGCTACACCCAGGACAAGAAGGACTTCAGCGCCAGCGTGCTGCAGGCCGTTCCGTTCGGCACCCCGGTCAGTGGCCCGTACCTGGCCAACACCGACGTCAACGACGTCAGCTGGGATTTCAGTGGCGTCTACAAGCTGACCGACGACATCAACGCCTATGCCCGCGTGGCCAAGGGCTTCCGCGCGCCGTCGATCCAGGGCCGCCTGGCCTTCGCGCCGGGCCTGTCGCAGGCCGATTCGGAGAAGGTGATCTCGTACGAGGCCGGCATCAAGGCCGACCTGTTCGAGCGCCGCGCGCGCCTGGGCCTGAGCGTGTTCCGCTACAACGTCGATGGCCAGCAGCTGATCGCGGTGGGCGGCGCCAACAACACCGCCACCCTGCTCAACGCCGACAAGACCGTCGGCCAGGGCGTCGAGCTGGACCTGGAGGCCTACCTGGCCGACAACGTCCTGCTGACCTTCGGCAGCAGCTACAACGACACCGAGATCAAGGACAAGAACCTGGCGGTGGCGATCTGTGGCGGTGGCTGCACCATCACTGACCCGACCACGGTGATCAACGGCCAGACCTACGCGCTGGTCAACGGCAACCCACTGCCGCAGGCGCCGAAGTGGATCCACAACGCGACCCTGCGCGTGGGCTTCCCGCTCAGCGATGGCAGTGAGCTGTACGCCTACACCGATTGGGCGTACCGCAGCGCGGTCAACTTCTTCATCTACGAGTCGCCGGAATTCCGCGGCCGCAGTTCGCTGGAAGGCGGCCTGCGCCTCGGTTACAACTGGGATTACGGCCAGTACGACGTGGCCGTGTTCGGCCGCAACCTGACCAACCAGACCCGCGTGGTCGGTGCGATCGACTTCAACAACCTGACCGGCTTCCTCAACGAGCCGCGGACCTGGGGCGTGGAGTTCACCGCGAAGTTCTGATGCGGTGGCTGCGGTAGTGCAATGAAGAAGGGCCGGCGCAATGCCGGCCCTTCCTTTTGATGCGCGACCATGTCGCAAATGGACACGCCCGCGCTGCGGGCAGCGGTCAAGAAGTGTGAGCGGCGGCAAGAATATGTCTCAGTTGCCGTGAACCCGAGCCCGTGTCGATGCGCTCGGATGGAACAGGCGTACAACCGTAGCTACCGGAATCTTCCGGGCAACCGGGGTACTGCAATGAAGAACAGAATGTCGCGGATGACCGTAGGCTTGGCCATGCTCGTGCTGTCGATGCAGGCATCTGCGGGGGTGAACGCTGCTGAAGCAGCAACAACGACGCTTCCGGACGACCAGCACCTGCACCTGGAGAAGCGGACCGCGTCGATCACCGATCAGCGATCATTCGACGCGTATGCAAAGGCATTCGGGGATACCGATACGTTTCCCCTTTACAAAATGACGCCTGCAGCGCGCGCGCGGTTCACCGCATCGCTACGGTTCAGTGCGCTCGGACTGACCACCTTCGATTACTCCGATCTGGCACGGGAACTGGGAGCGGCCGATCTCCATCGCGTACTCAAACCGTTTGGGTTCCAGCACCTGGTGGCGGTCATTCCCGATGTCAGGGTCAATTCGGAAGAAGACCAACGGGTTCTGCAGATACAGAACACTGCGCGCAGCCTGCGTTGTAGCGTGGGAGAACATTGCAACGAGGCAGACTATCCTGGCTACAAGTGCATCTCGCACGCGACATGCGAGGAATCAACGGCACACATATGCACGTCCAACTGCTGATCGCGGCCCTGCGGCGCCCACGGGTCATGATGCGTGGGTTGCTCCCGGTCGCCACCACGCTGGCGATGATCCTGTCCTCTCCCTGTGCCGCCGGGGTATCTCTGGAGGAGGGCTATGCCACCGTGCAGGGAACGTGGGAAAGCCTCTCAGGGCCGGACCATGACTGGCGTGAGCGCGGAGCCCAGGTTGATCGTGCGTTTGACACGGGTGTTTTGCCTCATACCGCTACGCTGTCCCGCCTGAGCACACCCGAACTGCGTGTACTGTTGCGGGCGACCCACGCGGCCGCCGTGGCAGCCAAGCAGCCGCACTACTCGGCCATTGCACTGCGCGTGGGGGTCGAGCTCCGCAAGCGTGGTGAACTGCAGCCTGCTGACGCACGCGCCGGAGCGACCATTGCCGTTCTGAGCCGTGATGCCGCTGCGTTGGCCCCGGTATCGCCGTGGCGGGCCGCTTTCAATGGCCGCCCCGTGCCCCGGTGGCCGCGCGTCACCAAGCCGTTCGAGTACTGGACGCCCAGTGCGGATGGCGCGAGCTTTCGCGCGGCGCACGCCGACATGGCGTCGTTGAAGATCATTGTCATCGCGCATCCAGCCTGCGGCTTCACGCGTGCGGTGGCAGAAGCGGCGCGCGCCGACCCCGACGTATTGCGGATACTTTCAGGAAGCCGCGCGCTGTGGCTGTCCCCGCAGGACGGGACGCTTGATCTGCGCATCTTTACCGACTGGGCCGAACGCCATCCCGATCTGCCGATCCAGGTCGTGGCCCGCCAGACGGACTTTGCAGACTTCGGCTACTGGGGAACACCCACCTTTTACATCCTGCGCGACGGCAGGGTCGCCGCGCGGGTGGTGGGTTGGCCGCGCGGCGGCAACAAAGCAGCCCTGCAGAAGGCGTTCGCCGACGCAGGGATCGCCGCAGAGCCCTGACCCTGGCATCGACCGTTACAGCGCGCTCTGCGGGCGGATCTTCAGCACCGCGTTCTCGGTGGTGCAGTCGCGGCTGGAGTGCAGGCCGGCCTTGCGTGCCGCTTCGATCTCCCTGCGTGCGGCCAGCAGGTCCTTGTTGAACGCGGCGTTGTCATGCAGGCGGGCCACGGCGGCGGCACCCATGAAGCGGCCTTCGAGGATGTCGCTCTGCCAGTGCACGTTGCAGACCAGGCGGCTCTCGCCGTAGTTGCGGCCACGGGCCTGGATGGCGTCGGCGCGGTCCGGCGCGATCTCCGACAGGATCAGGGCCCAGGCCCAGCCGATCGAGGTGTGGCCGGAGGGGTAGGAACCGTTCTTGCGCAGGCCGTCCTCGTCCTTCGGCGAGCAGGTCGGCTCACCGTTGACCATGAACGGGCGCGGGCGCTGGTAGTGGTTCTTGGCCGCCTTGGTCGCCGCACTGGCGTCGATCCGGCTGCGCTCCAGCAGGCGATACAGCGCCGGGGTCTTCACCGCATCGACGTCGATGTCGGCGGCGCAGGAGAAGTGGTTGGCGCCCTCGGGGAAACCGAGTTCCGCATCGACGCCGGCCTGGGCGAAGCGCGGGCTGCCACGCAGCGCGCGGGCTTCACGGCTGACCTGCTCGTCCAGGGCGAGGGCGGCCGAACCGGCGACCGGCGGTGCCGGCACCAGGTCGAGACTGGCCGGAACCGCGCTCTGGTCCAGATAGCCGACGGCCTTGGTGGTGATGTTGGCTTCGACGGCGGTCGGCTTGGTGGCGGTGGCGGCACAACCGGCCAGGGCCGCAGCCACGGCAAGGCCGAGCAGCGGGCGGGCAGGGTGGGAAATCAGCGACATGGACAGGCTCTGGGCAGGAAACACCGCGCCATGATCGCAGCCCCCGCACGACACCGCAGTGACCGTCGGTCATACGGCCAGACCCGGCATGGTCACTGCCATGGAATAAAAACCGTCATCGTTCGGCGTCATTCTCCCGATTCCGGGCGCAGCGCACGGACTTTCACGCGCCTGCACCGCGAGCATCGACACAACGGTGGTCGAGATGCCGTCCAGTTCCAGTCGGGTCGGGGGGATCCGCTGACAGAGGGAGAGAAGCGATGCGCAGCACCGCAACAGGAAGTACCGTCCTGGCCCTGCTCGTGGGGCTGGCCAGCGCCCCGGCGCAGGCCGCCGACGTGGTCGGCGTGGCCTTCGTGCATGGCACCGGCGCGCAGACCAATGCCACCCAGGACTACTGGCAGCCGGCGATCATCGACACCGTGCGCCAGGGCCTGCCCAACAGCAGCAACTACGTCGTCATCAACTGTGACTTCACCCAGTACATGTGGAAACCGGAAGCGGCCGGTTGCCTGGCCAACCAGCTGACCGGCTTCATCGACAGCCGTGGCATCACCCAGCTGGTGGTGATCACCCACTCCAACGGCGGCAACGTGGTGCGCTGGATCCTGTCCAACCCGACCTACGACAGCCGCTATCCGAAGATCATCCGTACGCTGCGCAAGGTCACCGCGCTGGCGCCGTCTTCGGCCGGCACGCCATTGGCCGATGCGGTGCTCAACGGCAATACCTTCGAAACCTCGCTGGGCTGGCTGCTGGGCTACAAGAACGACGCGGTGCGCCAGCAGCAGGTGGCGAGCATGGCCACCTACAACGCGCAGAACCTGTATGGCACGGCCGGTCGCCCGGCGCTGCCCAAGCCGTTCCGTGTGGTGGTCGGCAGTGACGTGGAATCGGCGGTATGGGACAGCAACAGCTACTGCGGTGGCTATGCCGCCAATGTCGGCCTGGAGTTCACCCAGAACTGGCTGTCGTCCTGCTCCGATGGCTTCCTGGAGTGCAGCAGCCAGAAGGCTGCCGGCACCACCTGGTTCACTGACAAGGCGCGCACCCAGGGCGCAGAACCGCTCAGCCACAACCAGAGCCGGCGCGAGTGCTTCGGCCTCGGCACCCTGCTGCGCAACGACCTGACCCAGTGAGGGAGATGACCATGACGATCCATTCCACCCTGCTGGCCAGTGCGGTGCTGGCAGTGCTGTCCCTTTCCACGGCGCAGGCCGCGCAGCCGCTGCAGGCGGCCCGCGCGGGCGATCAGGTGTCTGCCGCCCTGGTAGCCGCGCCGCTGCCCACCGATGACAGCGAACACGCGCCGCTGGCGTTCGCCTGGGCGCTGGACCCGGCGCAGCCGCTGCAGGCAGCCACGCCATACGCCTCGGTCAGCCGCAGCTACTGGCAGCAGGTCGATGGCACGCAGCTGCAACGCGGCCTGGACCTGCCGCTGACCGCCGCCGATGCGGTGATCCAGCTGAGCCCGGCCGAAGGTGCCCGCGCGCTGCCGGCCAATACCCTGCAGGTGCGCGACCCGGCCGGCCGCAGCAGCGTGGCGCGCAGTGTCGATGCGCGCGCGCTGCAGGAGGCCGGCATGCCGGTGAAGGATGGCAGCAGCATGCTGCGCACCGGCGCGACCAGTGCCGCCGGTGCGTACACGCTGCAGAGCGCACAGGCACAGGGCCGCTACGTGGTGCAGGTGCTTGAGCCGAACAGCCCGCTGCGGCTGGAAGTGCAGGCCAACCAGGCACAGGTGCTGGCCGGTGGCAGCGTGCAGCTGCAGGCACGCCTGCTGGAAGACGGCGCCACCACCGCCCAGCTGGCATCGCGGCGTAGCGGCCTGGGCGGTGAAGCGCTGCTGGTGGCACCGGACGGACGCAGCTGGCCGCAGCGGCTGCTGCGCACCACCGATGGCGCCCTGCGTGCGCAGGTGCGGATTCCGTCCGACGTCGGCAGCGTGCAGGGGCTGTGGGAGTTGCAGGTGTTCGCGCAGGCCGATGGCGTGCTGCGCGATGGCAAGGTCGCCTTCGCGGTGGCGCGGCCGACCGCGCGTTTCAGCGGCCAGGCGGCACCGGACCCGGCCAGCCGCCAGGTGGCGCTGCCGCTGCAGGTGGCCGCAGCCGGTCGCTACGAGGCGCGTGGCACGTTGTATGCCACCGGTCGCGACGGCCAACTGAGGCCGGTCGCGCAGGGGCATGCAGCGGCGTGGTTCGATGGCCCCGGCGCGGGCCAGCTGGTGCTGCCGTTCGACCAGGCCGCATTGCCGGCGGGCTTCGGCGCACCCTATGAGCTGCGAGACCTGCAGCTGCAGGACCAGAGCCGGATGGCACCGATCGAGTCGCGCGCGCTGGCGCTGAAGTTCTGAGCAAGGGTGCAGCGGGCCGGAACCTCCGGCCCGCTGCATTGCAGCCTGTAGAGCCGAGCCCATGCTCGGCTGCTGTGTGCTGTGATCACGAGCCGCCGAGCGTGGGGTCGGCTCTACAACCGCATGTCGATTACCCCGCGTACGCGGTCAGCCGGCCTTCCTGCTCGCACACGGTGATCGTGCCGCCGAATACCGCCGACAGCGGCGTGCTGCGCAGCAGCTCGGCGCGGGTACCGTCGGCCTGTACGCGGCCGACGCGCAGCAGCACCACCCGCTCGATCTCGGGAATGATCTCTTCGATGTGGTGGGTCACCAGCACCAGGGTGATGCCCTGCTGCGCCAGTACCCGCATGGTCGCCACCAGCTGCTCGCGCGCGACCAGGTCCAATCCGGTGGACGGTTCGTCCAGCAGCAGTGCCTGCGGCCGGTTGACCAGCGCGCGGGCGATCAGCACGCGGCGGGTCTCGCCGGCCGACAGCTCGGCGTAGGCGCGTTCACGCAGGGACAGGGCGCCGGTCATCGCCAGCGTTTCGCCGACGCGGGCGCGCATGTCGTCGGTCACCTCGCGGAACGCGGGCACCACGTAGCTGGCGAAGAAGCCGGACAGCACCGCCTGCTCCACGGTCAGCCCCGGCATGTCGGCCAGGTTGCTGCTGAGGTCGCCAGTGACGATGCCCAGCTGCGAGCGCAGCCGGTCCACCTGCCAGCGGTTCTGGCCCAGCACCTTCACGGCCACCGAGCCGTCGCCCAGCGCCAGCGGGTACAGCTCGCGGGTGATCAGCTTGATGAAGGTCGACTTGCCGCAGCCGTTGGGCCCGAGCAGGGCGGTGTGCTGGCCCTGCGCGATGCGCAGGCTGAGCCCGTGCAGCACCTTTACCTGGCCGCGCACCACGGTGGCGCGGTCCAGTTCGATCAACGGGGGCGGCTCCGCGACGGGCGGGGCAGCGGTGATGGCGCTGGTGCGTGGATCAAGGCTCGACAACTCGGGTCCCCAACTGTGAACGGTGCCACGGATGGCGATGCGATACACCGCCGTAGGGATGCAGTTTGCAACGCAAGCGCCCATCATGTCTGCCATCCCCGCGTCGATCCGGAGAGCTGCCATGCCTGATGCCCTGATGTCCCTGTTGACCGGTGGTGTGCTCGGCCTGGGTGGGTGGGCCCTGCTGGCGGTGCTGCTGGTCTTCACCCAGATCACCATCTTCTCGGTGACCCTGTACCTGCATCGCAGCCAGGCTCATCGCGGGGTCGATTTCCACCCGGCGCTGGCCCATGTGTTCCGCTTCTGGCTGTGGCTGACCACCTCGATGATCACCCGGGAATGGGTGGCGATCCACCGCAAGCACCACGCCAAGGTGGAGACCGAGGACGACCCGCACAGCCCGGTCACCCGCGGCATCGGCAGGGTGTTCTGGCACGGCGTGGAGCTGTACCGGGAAGCACGCGGCATGCGCGCGGACATCGAGCAGTACGGGCGCGGCACCCCCGACGATGCGATCGAGCGCCACCTGTATACCCCGCACGCCACGCTGGGCCCGGTGCTGCTGCTGGTGATCAACAGCGTGCTGTTCGGCCTGCCGGGCGTGGCGTTGTGGGCGATCCAGATGGCGTGGATCCCGTTCTGGGCGGCCGGCGTGGTCAACGGCCTGGGCCACTGGTGGGGCTACCGCAACTACGAGTCGGCCGATACCTCCACCAACCTCACGCCGTGGGGGTTCTGGATCGGCGGCGAGGAGCTGCACAACAACCACCATGCCTTCCCCAGTTCGGCGCGCTTTGCGATGCGCCGCTGGGAGTTCGACATCGGCTGGAGTGCGATCCGACTGCTGCAGGCGCTGCGCCTGGCCAAGGTGCTGCGGGTGGCGCCGGCCATGGACGTGCGCCCGAACATCGCCGTGCCCGATGCCGAAACCCTGAAGGCGCTGCTGTCGCACCGCTTCCAGGCGATGACGGATTACCAGCGCAACGTGTTCATGCCCGCCCTGCGCGAGGAAGCCGCGCAGGCTGGAGCCAAGCTGCGCCGCCTGTTGCCGCGCCGGCTGCGCCGCGGCCTGGTCAATGATGGCCGCTGGCTGAAGCCGGACGGGCGTGCCCAGCTCAGCGCCTGGGTGGCACAGCGCCCGCGCATCCGCACCCTGGTCGAGTACCGCGCGCGGCTGGCGGCGCTGCTGGAGGCGCGCGGCCACGATGCTGCCGAGCGCCTGCATCAGCTGCAGGCCTGGTGCCGCGAGGCCGAGGAAAGCGGTATCGCCGCGCTGCAGGCCTACGCCGCACGGTTGAAGGGCTACAGCCTGGTGGGCGCGTGAGGGCAGGGCACGGGCTTCTGCTGGCGCTGCTGCTGCCGGGCGTGGCGCTGGCCCAGGTCACCGACACCGCCAGCTATCTGCAGCGGATGGACAGCGATGGCGACGGCCGGGTGAGTGAATCCGAGTACGTGCAGTGGATGCTGTATGCCTTCGACCACATGGACCGCAATGGTGATGGTGTGCTGAGCGCCGACGAGCTGCCCGGCGGCAAGGGCAGGGCGATCAGCCGTGAGCAGCAACGGCAGGTGATCGTGCAGCGCTTCCACAAGCAGGATGCCAACGGTGATGGTTTCCTGGACGCCCGTGAGCTGTCCGCGCCGCCGCGTTGAGCGGGCGTAGAATCACCCCATGCCCGAACTACCCGAAGTCGAAACCACCCGCCGCGGCCTGGCGCCGCACCTGCAGGGCCGGCGCGTGCATGGCGTGATCCTGCGCCGCGCCGACCTGCGCTGGCCGATTCCGCCGGAAGTGACCGAGCTGCTGCCGGGGCAGCGCATCGAGGACATCCGCCGCCGCGCCAAGTACCTGCTGCTGGAGACCGCCATCGGCAGCGCGGTGCTGCACCTGGGCATGTCCGGCAGCCTGCGCGTGCTGCCCGGTGATACTCCGCTGCGCGCGCACGACCACGTCGACATCAGCCTGGACAACGGCCGCCTGCTGCGCTTCAACGACCCGCGCCGCTTCGGCAGCCTGCTCTGGCAGCCGGCCGGCGAGATCCACCCGCTGCTGCAGGGGCTGGGCCCGGAGCCCCTGGACGATGCCTTCGACGGCGATTACCTGTTCGCCCGCAGCCGGGGCCGCAGTGCGCCGGTGAAGACCTTCCTGATGGACCAGGCGGTGGTGGTGGGTGTCGGCAACATCTACGCCGCCGAGAGCCTGTTCAAGGCCGGCATCAGCCCGCTGCGCGAGGCCGGCAAGATCTCGCGCGAGCGCTACCAGCGGCTGGCCGATGCAGTGAAGGAGATCCTGGGCTACGCGATTACCCGCGGCGGCACCACCCTGCGCGATTTCATCAGCCCCGATGGTGCGCCGGGCTACTTCGAACAGGAACTGCTGGTGTACGGCCGTGACGGGCTGCCGTGCCCGAACTGCGGGCGCGCGCTGAAGCACGCCACCATCGGCCAGCGCGCCAGCGTCTGGTGCAGCCACTGCCAGCGCTGAGCCGGGCAGCCAGCGGCAGCTGAACGGGCAGGGCGCGTCTCCGCTGCCCGTTAACGTTTGTCTGCCTATCATGGCCGACCTTCCTCCCTGTGCCTGACGCGCCTGCATGCAACGACGCGACTTCATCCGCAATGCCTCCCTCGCCCTGGCTGCATTCGGCCTGCCGTCCCTGCCCGCGTGCGCGGCCAGCCGGAGCGGCCAGATGGGCCTGCGCCGCCTCGGCCAGCCGCAGCCGTTCGATTTCGCCACCCTGAAGGGCCAGGCGCGCGCGTTGGCGCAGGCGCCCTACAAGAGCCACAAGCGGGTGCTGCCGGGCCGCCTGGAGGGCCTGGACTGGGACCAGTACCAGTCGATCGGCTACCGCCAGGACCATGCGCTGTGGGCCGACCAGCCCGGCAAGTTCCAGGCCAAGTTCTTCCACCTGGGCCTGTACTTCCATTCGCCGGTGCGCATGTTCGACGTGGTCGACGGCAAGGCGCAGGAGCTGGCCTATGACGGCGCGGCGTTCAACTACGGCAAGAGCGGCATCAAGGATGGCGAGCTGCCGGCCGACCTCGGCTTCGCCGGCTTCCGCCTGAACACCCGCAAGGATACCGACCGCGATTTCGCTGCCTTCCTCGGCGCCAGCTATTTCCGCGCGGTCGGCAAGGAAGGCCAGTACGGCCAGTCCGCGCGTGGCCTGGCGATCGACACCGGGATGGGCAAGCCGGAGGAATTCCCGGATTTCATCGCCTACTACCTGGAACAGCCGTCGGCTGATTCGGACACGATCGTGGTCTACGGCCTGCTGGATTCGCCTAGCGTGGCCGGTGCCTATCGCTTCGCGATCACCAACGGTGACGTGCTGCTGATGGACATCGACAGCGCGCTGTACCCGCGCAAGCCGATCGAGCGGCTCGGCATCGCACCGTGCACCAGCATGTACCAGGTGGGCGAGAACGACCGCCGCATGGGCTGGGACTGGCGCCCGGAGATCCACGATACCGATGGCCTGTCGCTGTGGACCGGTGCCGGGGAATGGATCTGGCGCCCGCTGCTGAACCCGCGCAACCTGCGCTTCAACATGTTCGTGGACCGCAACCCGCGCGGCTTCGGCCTGCTGCAGCGCGACCGCAACTTCGACCACTACCAGGATGACGGCGTGTTCTACGAGAAGCGCCCGTGCCTGTGGGTGGAGCCGAAGGGCGAATGGGGCGAGGGCTCGGTGCAGCTGGTGGAGATTCCCACCGTGGACGAGACCTTCGACAACATCGTGGCGTTCTGGAATCCGAAGGAGAAGCCGCAGCCCGGCCAGGAGCTGCTGGTTGGCTACCGCCTGTACTGGGGCGCCGAGCCGCCGGCACGTCCGCCGCTGGCGCACTGCGTGGCCAGCCGTACCGGCCTGGGCGGTGTGGTCGGCAAGAAGCGCGAGTATTTCAGCTGGCGCTTCGCGGTGGACTTCGAAGGCGGCGAACTGGCCAGACTGATCGACAAGGCTGAGGTCGAGGCGGTGGTGGAAGCCAGCCGGGGCCGGGTCGAGATCGTGTCGGCGCGGCCGCTGCGCGAGATCAACGGCTATCGCGCGATGTTCGACCTGGTGCCGCCGGAAGGCAGTACCGAGCAGATCGATGTCCGCCTGTTCCTGCGCAGTGGCGGCAAGACCCTGACCGAGACCTGGCTGTACCAGTACAGCCCGCCGCCGGCCGGAGCGCCGGAGCGCACGCTGTACTAAGAGGGGTGCGGGTTTGCAGGGCTTGCAGCCCTGCACCTGCCGAGGCCAAAGCAACCGCAACAGCCGAAGCAGAAGCTGGTTTCCTGAGGGTAGGCGGGGTGGGTCCGGTGGCGGGAGACGCCGTAAACCCGTCCATGGGGGCTTGGCCGCGGCATTCATGCCGCGGACGCCCCCGCCACCGGCCCGCCATCCCACGGAATGCGGCTCTGGCTTTGGCCGTTGCCGTTGCTTCTGCAGGTGCAGGGCTGCAAGCCCTGCAAAAGAACACCCTTTACAGCGGCAGGGGCGCCTGCGCCGGGTCGATCCGCCCTTCACCGCGCGTGATCTTCTTGAACTCCGCACGGCTGACCGACACGTAGCGGTCGTTGCCACCGATCTCCACCTGCGGGCCGTCCTGCACGGCGTGGCCATGCTCGTCCACGCGCACGGTCATGGTCGCCTTCTTGCCGCTGTGGCAGATGGTCTTGATTTCCTGCATCTCGTCGGCCCAGGCCAGCAGGTACTGGCTGCCCTCGAACAGTTCGCCGCGGAAGTCGGTGCGCAGGCCGTAGCACAGCACCGGAATGCGCAGCTGGTCGACCACCTCGCTGAGCTGCCAGACCTGGGCGCGGGTCAGGAACTGCGCCTCGTCCACCAGCACGCAGCCCATCGGCCCGTTTTCCGCAAGGTCCTGCTCTACCCAGCGCTGCAGGTCGGTGTCACGGTCGAAGGCCATGCCCTCGGCGCGCAGGCCGATCCGCGAGGCAACCACGCCGGCGCCGGCCCGGTCGTCCAGGCGCGGCGTCAGGATCGCCACCCGCATGCCGCGCTCGCGGTAGTTGTGTGCGCTCTGCAGCAGGGTGGTGGTCTTGCCGGCGTTCATCGCCGAGTAGTAGAAGTAGAGCTTGGCCATCGGCCGATTGTACGCCGCCGCCCCCACTGGCCGAAGCTGTTCAGCAAGCCTGCCGGCCGCCCGCTGTGGTTGTCCCGCCCGCCCGCTACAATCCCCACTCCATGCACGGTCTCAATCCCCCTCAAGCTGCCGCGGTCCTGCACATCGAAGGCCCGTTGCTGGTGCTCGCCGGCGCCGGCAGCGGCAAAACGCGCGTGATCGTGGAGAAGATCGCCCACCTGATCAGCTGTGGCCGCTACCCGGCGCGCCGCATCGCCGCGATCACCTTCACCAACAAGTCGGCCAAGGAAATGCGCGAGCGCGTGGCCAAGCGCCTGCGCGAGCAGGACGCCGACGAAGTGACCATCTGCACCTTCCATGCGCTGGGCCTGAAGTTCCTGCAGATCGAGCACGCCGCCGTGGGCCTGAAGCGTGGTTTCTCGATCTTCGATGCCGATGATGCCGCCGCGCAGATCAAGGACCTGATGCACGGGGCCAAGCCCGATGACATCGAGGACATGAAGAACCTGGTGTCGCGTGCGAAGAACGCCGGCCTGTCGCCCGAGCAGGCGATGGCCGCCGCGCGCAGCAACCGCGAGAAGGAAGCGGCCAGCGTCTACGAGCGTTACCAGCTGCGGCTGACCGCGTTCAACGCGGTCGACTTCGACGACCTGATCCGTCTGCCGGTGCAGATCCTGGAAGAGAACCCGGAGATCGCGCTGGCCTGGCGCGAGCGCATCGGCTACCTGCTGGTGGACGAATGCCAGGACACCAACGACGCGCAGTACCGCCTGCTCAAGCAGCTGGCCGGCGAGAAGGGCAACTTCACCTGCGTGGGGGACGATGACCAGTCGATCTACGCCTGGCGCGGGGCCAACCCGGAAAACCTGCAGCAGATGGGGCGCGATTACCCCGCCCTGGAGATCATCAAGCTGGAGCAGAACTACCGCTGCTCCAACCGCGTGCTGCGCGCGGCCAATGCGCTGATCGCCAACAACCCGCACGAGCACCTGAAGAAACTGTGGAGCGACCAGGCCGACGGCGAGCGCATCCGCGTGTGGGAATGCCGCAACAGCGAGCATGAAGCGGAAAAGGTCGCGGCCGAGATCGCCTTCGTGGCGCAGTCGCGCAAGGTGCCGTGGAGTGATTTCTGCATCCTGTTCCGCGGCAACTTCCAGTCGCGGCCGCTGGAAAAAGCGATGCAGCTGCTGCGCATCCCGTACCACCTGACCGGCGGCACGATGTTCCTGGAGCGCCAGGAAGTGAAGGACACGCTGGCCTGGCTGCGCCTGCTGGTGAACCCGGACGACGACACCGCGTTCATGCGCGCGGTGCAGTCGCCCAAGCGCGACGTGGGGGCCGGTACGCTGGCCAGGCTGGCCGAGCTGGCGCAGGAAAAGGACATGCCGATGGCGCATGTGGCCGAGACCATCGGCGCCCTGCAGCAGTTGCCGCCGCGCGCGGCCAACAGCCTGGCGCGCTTCACCGACATCCTGCGCGACCTGCGGGCGCAGATGCGCCAGGTGACGTCCGGCGACATGATCCGCAAGGTGGCCAAGGAATCGGGCCTGCTCAGCGAACTGCGCCAGCAGGCCAAGGAAGAGGCCAGCTACCAGCGCCGCGCCAACAACATCGAGGAACTGGCGCAGTGGTTCGAGGGCGGCCCACGCGGTGCCACCGCCGCCGACCTGGCCGGCCAGCTGGCGCTGTTGTCGCGCAGCGACAAGGACGAGGGCGGCAACCAGGTGCGCATGATGACCCTGCACGCCTCCAAGGGCCTGGAGTTCCCCTATGTGTTCATCGTCGGCTGCGAAGACGGCGTGCTGCCGCACCAGGTCAGCCTGGATGAGGGCAACCTGCAGGAAGAACGCCGCCTGCTGTACGTGGGCATCACCCGCGCCAAGATCCAGTTGTGGATGAGTTACAGCAAGCTCACCCGCAAGTTCGGTGAGCATGTACGGCTGAAGCCCAGCCGGTTCTTCGAGGAAATTCCGGCCGAGGAGATCCAGCGCGATGGTGCCGATCCGGTCGCCGATGCGGCGCGCAAGAAGGAGCGGGCAACGGCGGGTCTGGCGGCGATCGAGGCGCTGTTCGATTGATCCGGCACCCCGGCTCACGGTCCTACAATCGGTTTTTCCATTGGAGATCCGCGCGTGCATCCCATTGAAAGCGAACGCCTGCGCCTGCGCCGGATCGATCCTGACCGCGACGCGGTGCCGATGCTGGCGTTGTTGAATGACCCCGGCTTCCTGCGTTTCATCGGTGACCGCGGCGTGCGTACGGCGCAGGAGGCACGCGACTACGCCACGGCGCGGGTGCTGCCGGCCTATGCGCTGCACGGCTACGGGATGTATGCCATCGAGCGCTTGTCCGATGGCGCGTGGCTGGGCAACGCCGGGCTGGTGCGGCGCGATGGCCTGCCGGGACCGGATATCGGCTATGCGGTGCTGTCCGAATTCGCCGGGCAAGGCTATGCCGGTGAGGCGGCGCGGGCGGTGTTTGCCTATGCGCGTGGCGAGCTGGGCCTGCGCGATCTGTATGGCATCACCGACCTGGACAATGTGGTGTCCGGAAAGATCCTGCTGGGCCTGGGCATGCAGGAGCGCGGGGTGGTCCAGCTGCCGGGCGTGGACAGCCCGAGCCGGCTGTATGCCACGCCGGGTGCGGCCGACGTCGGGTAGTGCCGGCCGCTGGCCGGCAACCGGCATGACCAGATGCCGGCCAGCGGCCGGCACTACCGCCGCACCCGGGCAGGGCTATGCCGGTGAGGCGGCGCGAGCGGTGTTTGCCTACCTGCTGGGCCTGGGCATGCAGGAGCGCGGGGTGGTCCAGCTGCCGGGCGTGGACAGCCCGAGCCGGCTGTATGCCACGCCGGGTGCGGCCGGCACTACCGCCGCACCCGGGCAGGGCTATGCCGGTGAGGCGGCGCGGGCGGTGTTTGCCTACCTGCTGGGCCTGGGCATGCAGGAGCGCGGGGTGGTCCAGCTGCCGGGCGTGGACAGCCCGAGCCGGCTGTATGCCACGCCGGGTGCGGCCGACGTCGGGTAGTGCCGGCCGCTGGCCGGCAACCGGCATGATCAGATGTCGGCCAGCGGCCGGCACTACCTGCGCATGTCGACGCTCAACCGCGCAGTTCGGCCAGCTGCGCCTGCAGTTCGGCCACGGCTGCTTCCAGCTGGGCCACGCGCTCGGCCAGGCCCGGCTCGGCCGCATCGCTGCTGCCGCTGCTGCTGGCGTACTTCGCCGCCAGCGCCGCGCCATCCACTTCACCGCACAGCAGGTGCATGTAGCGGTCTTCGCGCTGGCCACTGGCACGCGGCAACACCACCAGCAGCGCGCGCTGCTGCAGGCGCTCGATGGCATGGCGGGCTTCGTCGGTGTCGGCGAAGCGGTGCAGGCGCTCGCTGCGCGTGACCAGCTCGCCCAGCGTCTGCGGCCCGCGCAGCAGCAGCAGTGCCAGCAGCACGGTCTGCTGCCGGGTCAGGTCCAGCGCTGCCTGCAGGCGGTGCTCGTAGCGGTCTGCCCGCGAGGAGAAGTGCTGGCGGGCCAGCCCCAGCGCCTCCAGCTGGCGCAGCGCGTGCTGCACCGTGCCGGCATCAACGTTCATCACCGGCTCGCGGGCGGTCTTCTGGTTGGCGGCCGATTGGGCGGCGTTGACCGTCAGCGGGTAGGTGTCCGGCGTGGTCGCCTCCTTCTCCACCAGGCAGCCCAGCAGGCGGGCCTGCACGGCGTCGAGCAGGGGGACGTCGGGGGTCTGGCTGGAATCGGTCATGGCGGCCTCCGGAAGGGCAACGGGTCAACCGCCAAGCATAGCCGTCCCGGGGCCGCCTTTGCCGGTAAAATGCGCCGGTATATCTGATTGCCGGTGAATCCATGCGTCGTCCCGTTTCCCTGTCCCTGACCCTGCTCGCTACCGCGGCGCTGGGCCTGTCCGCCTGCAAGCGCGTGGAGGCGCCTGCCGCCGAAGCCGCTGCCCCGCAGGCGCCCGCTGCCGCTGCCAAGGCCGAAGGCGCGCTCGATGCCACGGCCAACGACAACCTCAATGCGGTGCTGTGGATGCAGCGCGCGCAGGAGTACAAGGCGATCACCGAGCAGACCTACCGTGCCGCCGCCGACCATCTGGATGTGGCGCTGAAGGAAGCCCATTGGGATGCGCTGGTGCCGGAAGAGCGCGGCAACGATGCCAAGGGCCTGAAGCCGGCGGTGGTGCTGGATGTGGACGAAACCGTGCTGGACAACTCGCCCTACCAGGCGCGCCTGGTGCGCGATGGCAAGGAATACGACGAGCTGAGCTGGGACCAGTGGGTGGCTGAAAAGAAGGCCAAGGCCATTCCCGGCGTGGTTGATTTCGCCAAGGCCGCCAACGCCAAGGGCGTGACCCTGCTGTACATCTCCAACCGCGCCGTGCACCTGAAGGACGCGACGCTGGCCAACCTGCGCGAGCAGGGCCTGCCGGTGGCCGATGACAGCGTGTTCCTGGGCCTGGGCACGGTGGTGCCGGGGTGCGAGCAGGCCGGCAGCGAGAAGAACTGCCGACGCCGCCTGGCCGGGCAGAAGTACCGCGTGCTGATGCAGTTCGGCGACCAGCTGGGTGACTTCGTCGAAGTCACCGCCAATACCAATGAAGGCCGCGACGCGCTGCTGCAGCAGTATCACGACTGGTTCGGCGAGCGCTGGTGGATGCTGCCCAACCCGACCTACGGCGGCTTCGAGCCGGCGCAGTTCAACAACGACTACAGCCAGTCGCGCCAGGCCCGCCACGACGCCAAGCGCGCCGCCCTGGACTACGCCCCGTGAGCCGCGCACCGCTGCCGCTGCGCGATGACGAGCGCCTGATCTTCGCACTGGACGTGCCTGATCGCGTGCAGGCACTGGACTGGGTCGATCGCCTCGGTGACAGCGTGGCGTTCTACAAGATCGGCATGGAACTGCTCGCCTCCGGCGAGTACTTCCAGGTGCTGGACGAGCTGGCCCGCCGCGACAAGCGCGTGTTCGTCGACCTCAAGTTCTTCGACATTCCAGCCACCGCGGCGGCGGTGATCAAGCGCCTGTCGCAGTGGCCGGTCAGCTACGCCACCATCCATGGCTGGCACCCGGCGATGATGGAGGCCTGCGCGGCCGCCAACAGCAGCGACATGCGCCTGCTGGCGGTGACCGTGCTGACCTCGATGGGGCGCGCCGATCTGGCGCAGATGGGCATCGACCGCGAGCCGGTGGACGTGGTGGTCGAACGCGCGTTGGCCGCCCAGGCAGCGGGCGTCGATGGCGTGATCGCCTCGGGCCAGGAGGCTGCACCGATCCGCGCCGCGACCGGTAGCGGGTTCTCGATCGTCTGTCCGGGTATCCGCCCCGGTGGTCCGGCTGGCGATGACCAGAAGCGCACCGTCGGCGTGGCCCAGGCCTTTGCCGATGGCGCCGATGCCATCGTGGTCGGTCGCCCGATCCGTCTGGCGGCCGATCCGCAAGCGGCAGCGCGGGCGATCCAGCAGGAAATCGCGTCGGCTCTGGCTGCACGCTGAGCCCACTGCTGACGCCGGTCACGCCGGCACCACGCACGCCATTCCGATCCATGCGGGATGGCGTTCGCATTTGTCGGCCTGCGACTGTCGCAGGCAGCGCATTGCGCCGAAACTGTGCGCGCGTTCGCGCTGCAGGCTTCATCCCTGCTCCCCAATCGATGCACCGGCACGGACCGCGGCCGCGCCGGTTCCAACCATTGATAGAGGAGTACAGGGATATGTATCGCAGCACCTCTTTGTTCATCGGCCTGTTGTTGGCCGCGTCCGCCGTACCCGCCTTCGCTGCGCCACAGGTGCGCGATGCGCCGCGCGTAATCGGCGGCGAAGCGGCACTCGCCGGCGAGTACCCGTTCATGGTCAGCATCCAGGGCATTTTCGACGGCGATTCGGATCATGACCGCCACTTCTGCGGCGGAACGCTGATCTCACCGTCCTGGGTGCTCACCGCCGCGCACTGCCTGCAGGGCGAGCAGCCGATGGGGTTGGCGGTGCTGGGGGGCCAGGCCACGCTCTCCACCGGTGCCGCGCCGCGACCGTCCAACGTCAAGGCGATCCACGTCCATCCGGCCTTCAACAGCGGCAATTCGCTCGAACACGACGTTGCGCTGGTCCAGCTGAGCGCGCCCCTGGATGGCGCACAGCCGGTGGCACTGCGGCTGCGGCCCGACGCCAGCTACCTCAAGCCGGGCCGCGAGTTCACCGTGATCGGCTGGGGCGACACCGACATCGGTGATGGCCGGATCTACCCCACCCAGCTGCAGACCGCGCAGGTGCCGTTCGTGTCCTTCAGCGACTGCCAGCAGGCCTACGGCGGTGAACTGTCACGCGGCAAGGTGATCTGCGCTGGCCGTGAAGGCGTGGACAGCTGCCAGGGCGATTCCGGCGGCCCGCTGCTGCTGCGCCTGCGCGAGGGCTGGACCCAGTTCGGCATCGTCAGCTGGGGCGAGGGGTGCGCGCTGGCCGGCTATCCCGGGGTTTATGCCCGAATCGCCGAAAAACATGCCGTAGATTTCATTGAGGCGGTTTGGCAACGAGACTGATCCATTAAAATCAAGTAGATACGATGCATTACGTAAAGTGTTGCCTTAACTTGGGCGGCAGCGTAGGATCGCCGCCATCCGGTCCTTGACCGGACATGCGCCACAACACTGTCCTCCGGCCTCGTGCCGGCTTGAAGAGCCTGCGATCCCCGTGATCCGGGCTCTTTTTTTATCCCGGTGGCGGCTCTGGGGTCAGATTCCTTCTGCCTGCGGGCAGAAGGGACCTGACCCCCGTGGTTGGAAACGTGACCGCACGGCTTGCTGCTGTCACGTCGCAGGCCGCAAGATGCGGGCCGGTCCGGGGAGTCCGAGTGCATGAGAGTGGCGGTGCGAGGAAGGTCTGCGCGTGGGTGGGGGCTGGCAGCCATGCTGCTGCTGGTCGTGGCGGCGTGCCGCGAGCCTGGCAACGACCCGGCCAGGCCGGCGGCCGAGCCGGTGGCGGCCGTGCAGGCGATGGCATTGCGCCTGGCCGACGATGATCTGGTCGGCTACGCAAAGCTGTCGGTACCGCCAGGCCAGTACCAGCGCCTGCAGCAGGCCTGGGCCGAGGGACACAGCCAGTGGCCGCTGACCGAACTGCCGCTGGGTGACCAGCTGCTGCCGATGCTGGCCGCACTGCGCAAGCCCGGGGCCAGCGCCGAGCTGCAGCGCAGCTTCGACCGCCAGCTGGCCGGCCAGGCCAGTGCCGTGCGCCAGGCTGCACAGTCGATGGGCAACTTCGGCGTGCAGTACCTGCGCCATCAGAAGGGCTACACGCCCGGCCAGCAGGCGCACTACATCGCACTGGTGGAAACCCTTGCCGTCTGGGCGCAGGGCGCGCCGATCAGCGACCGCGCCCGTGCACGCAGCACCATCGCCGCGCTGGTCGGCGCGGCCGGCAAGGTCGGTTTCGACGACGAGGCGGGCCTGCAGGCCGCTGGCATGGAAGGCAGCCTGCAGCAGCTGGCGCCGTTCATCCACACCCTCAAGGCGGTGCTCGGCAGTTACGGGCTGGGCGTGGACGACGCGCTGCGCAGCGTGCGTGGCGAGCTGCTCTCGGTGGAGGGCGACAACGCGCTGGTGCGCCTGCACTACGACCTGGCCGGCCGTGAGATGAGCCTGCAGCTGCCGCTGAGCCGCCGCGAAGGCCACTGGTACCTGACCCGCACCCTGGCCGACACCGATGCGCTGCTGCGCAAGGCCGACGCGGCCCGCGCTGCGGCCTCGCCGTCGCCGGCTGAGGCCCCTGCCGAGGGTGGGGAAGCAGCAACGCCGCCGCCTAAGCCATAATGGCGCCGATGTCGAAACAGAACCCGCTGCCGTTCCCCGGCGAAGAATCCCAGTCGACGCTCGCCGATACGGTGCCGGCGTCCCCCTCGACCGGTACCGGCCCCAACCCGGTACCGCCGCCCGCGCACGCGCGCTCGGCCGGCCGCCGCCCGCTGTGGGCGCGCCTGCTCGGTCGCCTGGTCGAGCCGTGGCTGTCGCTGAAGATCGAACCGGAAGACCCGGGCCAGTACAACGATGGCCGTCCGGTCATGTACGTGCTGGAAGACTACGGCCTGTCCAACGCGCTGATCCTGGACAAGGCCTGCCGCCAGGCCGGTCTGCCGTCGCCGCTGGTGCCGCTGGCCGGTGATCCGACCGGGCGCAAGCGCGCCTACCTGGCGCTGTCGCGGCGCAGTTCCAGCAATTCGCTGATTCCCGAGCAGCGCGGCGCCAAGACCCACTCCGATTCGCTGGCCAAGGTCCTGCAGGCGCACCGCGTGCGCGATGACCTGGACGTGCACCTGGTGCCGGTGTCGATCTTCGTCGGCCGCGCGCCGGACAAGCAGAGCGGCTGGTTCGCGGTGCTGTTCTCGGAAAACTGGGCGCTGGTCGGCCGCTTCCGCCGCCTGCTGGGCCTGCTGCTGAACGGGCGCAATACCATCGTGCGCTTCGCCCCGCCGATCTCGCTGCGCAGCACCGTGGACGAAGGCCTGGAGCCGGAACGCACGGTGCGCAAGCTGCAGCGCGTGCTGCGCACCCATTTCCGCCGCATCCGTGAATCGGTCATCGGCCCGGACCTGTCGACCCGGCGCCTGCTGGTGGACCAGGTGCTGGCCGCCGAGCCGGTGCGCGAAGCGATCGCCGCACAGGCCAAGCGCGACAACTCGAAGCCAGCCGATGCCTGGAAGAAGGCCCACGCCTACGCCTGGGAAATCGCTGCGGACTATTCCAGCCCGGTAGTGCGCTCGGCCAGCTTCATGCTCAGCCACGTGTGGAACCGCATCTATGCGGGTGTGCTGGTACACCACCTGGACAAGTTCAAGGCCGCCGCGCCGGGCCATGAAGTGGTCTACGTGCCCAGCCACCGCAGCCACATGGACTACCTGCTGCTGTCCTACCTGCTGTACGACCGTGGCATCGTGCCGCCGCACATCGTGGCCGGCATCAACCTGAACCTGCCGGTGGTCGGCACCCTGCTGCGCAAGGGCGGTGCGTTCTTCATCCGCCGCTCGATCCGTGGCAACGCGCTGTACTCGGCGGTGCTCAGTGAATACGTGGCGCAGCTGGTGGCCGGCGGCTATTCGCTGGAGTACTTCGTCGAAGGTGGCCGCTCGCGCACCGGCCGCCTGCTGCAGCCCAAGGGCGGCATGATCTCGATGACGCTGCGTGCGTTCCTGCGCCAGCCGCGCAAGCCGGTGCTGTTCCAGCCCATCTACATCGGCTACGAGAAGCTGATGGAAGGCGGCAGCTACCTGGACGAACTGTCCGGCCGGCCGAAGGAAAAGGAATCGATCTGGTCGCTGCTGTGGGGCATCCCCAAGGTGCTCAAGCAGAACTACGGCCAGGTGGTGGTGAACTTCGGCGAGCCGATCGCGCTGAACGACGTGCTGGCCGAAAAGGCGCCGGAATGGAAGGGCGAGGCAGTGTCCGAGGACGAGAAGCCGGCCTGGCTGTCGACCACCGTGGATACGCTGGCCGAGCGCATCCAGGTGCGCATCAACGGCGCCGCCGACGTCAATCCGATCAACCTGCTGGCACTGGCGCTGCTGTCCACGCCGAAGCACGCGATGGGCGAGGCCGACCTGATCGCGCAGATCGAGCTGTGCAAGACCCTGCTGGCCGAGATGCCGTACTCGGACCGGGTGACGGTGACGCCGCATTCGCCGGAACGGATCATCGCCCACGCCGAGGAAATCAACGTCCTCACCCGCATCAAGCACCCGCTGGGCGATGTGCTCAGCGTCAGCGGCGACACCGCGGTGCTGCTCAGCTACTTCCGCAACAACGTGGTGCACCTGTTCACCGCCTCGTCGTGGGTGGCGTGCTGCTTCCAGAACAACCGCCGCATGAGCCGCACCGGCCTGGTGCAGCTGGGGCGCACGGTCTACCCGTTCCTGCAGGCGGAGCTGTTCCTGCCCTGGAGCGAGGACGAGTTCGCCCAGCGCATCGACCGCACCATCGACGTGTTCGTGCGTGAGGGCCTGCTGCAGAACGTCAACGATGACGATGGCGGCATCCTGGCGCGCAACACCGGGCAGACCGACGAGGTGTTCCGCCTGCGTGCGATCGGCCATTCGCTGCAGCAGGCGTTCGAGCGCTACTACATCGCCATTTCGGTGCTGGTGAAGAACGGCCCGGGCGTGCTTGGCGCCGCCGAGCTGGAGAGCCTGTGCCAGCAGGCCGCGCAGCGCCTGAGCCTGCTCTATGCACCGGCCGCGCCGGAGTTCTTCGACAAGGCCCTGTTCCGCGGTTTCATCCAGAAGCTGCGCGAACTGCGCCTGGTGTGGCCGGACGAGAACAGCAAGCTGCTGTTCGACGAGCGCCTGGACGCCTGGGCCAAGGACGCCAAGTTCATCCTGGGTCGCGAGCTGCGCCACACCATCGAGCGGGTCAGCCCGGAAGCGGCCCGCCCGGACGAACCTGCGCCGCAGGATTGAAGGCAGCGCCGGGTCCTGCCCGGCGAACGGCATGCCAACCCGGGGTGGCATCTACCGGGGCGAAGCAGTAGCAACTGTCTTGTCAGGGGCAGCCGAGGGCCACCTCGGCGTCCCGCTTACGGGCGTTTAGGATCACCAGCATTTTGCGCATGACCGCCACGAGCGCCACCTTGCTCGCTTTGCCCTTGGCCTTCAGGCCAGCGTAA